>CAIZES010000436.1 GCA_903932045.1 uncultured Silvanigrella sp.
GCCATCAAACGTGGAACGGAAGCGTCAAATTTCTGCCATTTGGCGTGGAACGTAATAACCCATACCAGTCGGGAATGGATTTTTTAAAGTGCTTCCTTTCAAGACTGTCGAGCCGACGCGGCTCAGAAAGTGGAAATAATCAATAACAGGATTTTCAAGCTGAACGCGAACACAACCCTCAACAATTTCAACCGTCTTTGCTCTTGGAAAATTTTGCATCAAATGAGTTTGCTCAAGGCTTAAACGCAAATCATCTACGGTGATCGGAGTTGCATCAGAAAAAAGCACCCCATTTTTTAAACAATGAACAAACCTAGAAAAGGTAGAGTCCATTGCTTTCGATTTCTTCATGTCTAAAAAATAGCTTTCCAATTCCTTTGACGTGCTGTTCAAGGAGTACAATGGGTGATAGATCTGATGAGCGACGTAGAATTCCGTATTGCTGGTAGCTTGCCTAATATTTAGAGACTGAGGAATGGCGCGAAGTGAAGCTCGATAAACATTCTTTTGACTTCCACCATACAACAGGTGAGGGAAAAACAAAATACATACAGCAAGACAATACGCCAGCTTTTTCGACGCTTTCAAGAACATTTTACCTCACCTTTTTTGCAAATAAAACCGAATGAACAATAAAAGAAGAGCTTTCAATCCGAAAACGCAATGAGCGCCAATTGAAGTGATCTATTGCGCTGGAGATGAGCCTTCCAGGAGAATATTGTGCGTTTATTTCTTCATGAAAGGTATGGATTATGCCATCTCGAACTATCCTATCCTTTAGGCTTGGGTCGATACCAGAGTATGCAATATGCAATGAAGGAAGATTAAGAATTGGATGGTTTTCGAGATGAACTGTAATGAGTATCCCAACGGTATTCCTATCAATAATGGCTCGCCATATCTTCCACTGACGGCCACGCACAGTATTCACTAGGGAACTAAGAGGATACCTCTCATCGATACTTGGGCCTGAAGGAATTTTAACAGAATTAGCAATAAATTTATTCTTTAGTTCACTTATATTTGCGAGTTCAACATCTGTTACCAAACTACCATCGATACCGATAATCGCCAGTTCGTTTCCAGAATACTTATTCCATTTGTTTTCAATTGGTTTTTCTCTGTAAATAGTGTACTTAAGATCACAAATTTGCTCGGCCATGGACCCGTATAAACCAGAAATTACTGTTTTGGTTTGGATGCGCCTTGGTTCCGTCAAATTGGCAAGTTGCCAAATTGATGGCGTTCCAGCAAAATCAGTTGGCTCACCATATAGAGCTGCACAAGCATCACATTCAGAATTAAACTCGTATTTATCTAAATCAACTCCAATATCAATTGCCTGTTCACGAAATGTTTTTTACAACATGATCGCTTCGAGTTCGGAATCTTCTATGCCATTTGTCACAATTTTTGGCTCCCTGGTAGGACCATTTCTTGAGAAAAAAAGAGGGCCACAACAGATGGAAAATCCAACACCCGGGTAATAAATTTTAGAGCGTCCCGTTGTTACAGAGGCATTGACACACGACTTATCAATAATGTTAGGATCTTTTTCAGAAAAGGAAATCTGCTTTGTTGCTCGCCCCGCTTCCACGATACTCAAGGGAATAATTTCAAATCCCGCTTCCACAAACTCGGCATATTCTAGTAATTCAGCAAGTTCAGATATCGCAATTTGAAAGCAAACCTTAACTCCTCTATCCCGCAAAGACGCGGCCAAAAAGAGAAGGTTATCCCGAGAAATAAACATAGAGTGAAATCGATGATAGCTCAGATTCACAGAGTGTAACTTGATTGTGGAAAGAATGGCTTCAATTTTAGAATACCAGGAGCCATTCGTTGTCATCGAATATGTATAATTATCACCAATCATGCTCTGCAATTTTGCAATTTTTTCTAGATAAAGAGAAGGCTCGCCTCCAACGAAATGGACATTTTTCAAATTGGAAGCTAAGTTCAAAGCCTCTATAACAATGGTGATGTCTTTATCGGAAAGCGAATATAGAGTTGATTGTGGCGAAGAACTTGCTATACAATGGTTACAACTAAAGTTGCATTTATTGCCACAAAATATAAAAATAGTATTGGTTGTCATAGTGGCTCATAGCTAATTTTTCTAATTATTAGGTCCCTGTCCCATTTCAACAGCCGATCTCGTACTGATTTTTCGTTTGAGTTTGCTCTCATAATTATGGAGTTCGTTCATTTCAGAAATACTAAGATCTCTTTCAATTCTAATTTTTTCAAGTTCGTCGATACGCTTTACGTCCTCCCTGCTTAAAAGAACTTTGACGATGCCCACTTTTTGATTTTGATCTCGCTGGCCACAGGATGGTAAAGAAACAGCAATTGCTGAAAGAAAAAGAAGACCATAGAGACAGTTGTTTTGGCTGTGTAGAGTTTTCATTCTGCCATTCCTTATTTATTGAGAGAACCTAATAGAAACGAATTAAAACATCTCAGTATCACCAGAAACAGATAAGCACAAGAAAATAGTTTTAGCAAAGCAACCCTTCAGAAATTAGGGGTATTTTTAGTGTGCGCAGGAAAAGGTCGCAATTATACACTCAACTCGTTTTTCAATTTTCATTCTTTGGGTAGCGGAAAATTTCAGGAAAGATGTGGGGGATCTTGCTCGCAACGGACGTTCTTGGGTGCTACACAACCCGCGCGAATTTTCCAGTGTTAGCGATCCTGAGGAACGTAAGCGTTCAGTCCCATTTTTTGCAACATAATTGATAGAGTCTTAATTTGCCTCGCGTGACTTTCACGGGAGGATTTATGGGCAGGGAATTATCAATACATCGATCTGGCAATGACACGATAAAAGTTCTTATAGGGAAAACTTCTGCATTCCAAAAGGAAGGCGAGCACCGGTACCCAGATTGGTATCGCGCTGCAGTTGTCTCCGCGAATAGAAGCGGTGTTTCGATTCGACAGATTTGCATCGCTACCGGAATTTCTTCGATCACAGCGAGAAGTTGGCTGTCGTCTTCGAGCCCGAAAAACGAAAAGCCAACTGCATTTCGTGAACTTCACGTTGTAGAAGCGCCATGTCGCCAAGATCTTAAATCTCTCGAAGACAATGTTTTTAGAGAATTTGTCGCCGTCAAATTCCATTTCTCTGGCATGACCGTCGAGTTTTCGAGCACGGCGGGCCCTAAATTTGTGGCGGAAGTTTTGTTGCAAATGCGGGAGGGTGCGAATGATCCACGGTGGGCGAGTTTTTGTAGCGGAATTTTCGGTAGACCTCCGCTTTGGAATAAATCGTCTGATAGGATTTGCCTTTCAGAGTGGCCTCGATCCGAAAAATGGTGACGTTATTCTTTTTGGTGGACGTAATCGAAAAAGACTTAAAGTTTTGCATGGCGATGATACTGGAGTCTGGTTAAGCGGTAAAACATTTTTTGCAGAAGATGCTCACTGCTTAATTAAGTCAATCGCAAACGGAACACTTCGCGAAATTTCAATATCCGATCTTGCTAGCATTATCGATGGAAGAAAAAAGTGAACTGTCACCAATATTGTGAGTGCTTCGAAAAAGTCCGATCATTACGATCTGTTACAAACTAATTGTAATTAAAGTTGCAAAATAAGGACAATTGAATTAATAATATGGTTCTATGCCGGAACAAGAAACTATTTCAAAACTAGATATCGCAGAAACCCGACAGTGGTTAGAGAATAATAAATCCGCCCTGCCACCAAATGTTGTAAGGGTTTTCAAAGCTCTTTTTACTCTTGCAGAAAAATTGGAGCCACTCAGTAGACGCTATAAAAAAATCCTCGATCTTTTGCTCACGGCGTGGGACGTTAAGCCTGCTAGCGAAAAGTATCAACAAATTGCACGCCTCAAAGTGAGAGGTAATGCTCCGCAAGACCTCTTGACAAAAACACAAAGACATCAATCCTGTCTTACGGAAAAAAGATTTTCGCAAAAAAGTAGACTCCGTCAGGATCCCAAGGAAATTCAACACCCCCTTGCGATAGATAGTTACTCTGTTGCAAGTAAGATTCAAGAATGTGATGCCGCAAAAAAAGAAGGCAATAACGAAATGGCTGAAAATATTTTGAGGGAAGCCAAGCAGCACACCTCCTATAACTTGAGTGTTCATTGGGACATTATTCAAAACAATGTTGAGACGCTGACGAATTCGGAGACCGGAGAAAGGCGTTCGGGCGTCGTGCCCGATGTTGATTCCAACAACGGTAAATACACGTTTCAAACAATGCTCAGCGTTGCCAATTTGCATGTGGGTTTTCAAATGCCAATCACCCGGATCGCGCGATTGGTTTCCAACAACACAATTCGGCTTTCCAAAAGCACGCTGTTTGGATTCTTGGTTTATATCGCTCGTGCATTTCTTCCCGTTTTCTACGCGCTTTGTGAGCAATTCTTTAAGAATGCCGAAGTTATCGAAATGGACGATTTTAATTCGCGCATCAACAAGAAGGGAATTGATGCCATAATCGGCAAAGACACAGTCGATCTCACTCCGGCGGAAAAGATTCTTGTGGATGTTGAAACAAACATTGGCCTCACGTCCCAAAAAGTGATCGGAGATAAACCCAAAATTAAGGCAAACCTGACTGTGTTCTCGGGGCTCATCAACAAATCGAAGCCGTTGCAAAGAGTGGTCATCAAACTCACGCATATTGGCGGTGCTGGTGATCTTCTCGGTAAATTTATTCTGAAGTACCGTAAGATTCACAATCCTTTGTGGATAGTAAGCGACTTGAGTAGCGTTAATAATGCGCGGGGCAAAGGGATTGAAAAATACACAATCCGGCAGCAAGGATGCATTTGGCATGCAAGGAGAAGATTTTGGCTCGTCCGAGCTTGCAGCGATGAATGTTACCACGCTTTGCGTTGCTTTCGAGACCTTGCCATCATTGAAAGCTGGATTACTGACAAAAACGCTGACGAACGCGAAACTCGTCGCTTGCGAACAACGTATTCCAAGAAAATTTTCAAAATTCTTATCAACGTTTGTAAGGGTCTTATCAAAACCTGGGGCAAAGAAAGTGCTGTTGGAGATGCCGCAAACTACGTCCTGAACAACGAGCACACCTTGAGGCAGTTCCTTAAGAATCACGAGATCCCGGCTCATAATAATAGGGTCGAGAGCTACGGTCGGCCTGA
>CAIZES010000437.1 GCA_903932045.1 uncultured Silvanigrella sp.
AACCTTGAAGCCATGCGCAATGGGGTTGGCGAATTGGTAAGCCGAAACACACAAGTTTTATCACAAGAAGAATTACTGGGCGCTGCAGTTGAAACTACCATTGAAAATATCACCGACGCAATTATTGCGCCTCTCTGTTTCTATTTTGTGGGCGGACTGCCATTCGCCATGGCGTATCGAGCGATCAACACCCTTGACGCCATGATTGGATACAAAGATAAGTATTTTTACTATGGAAAAATCAGCGCACGTATAGATGACGTGGCTAATTTTATTCCGTCCCGCGTAGTAGCGACGCTGTTGCTTGCAATTGCCTGGAGTCGCAGAAGGCTGTCTAAAAATGCATGGAGAGTTTTCCTAAGAGATCGCAACAAAACCGACAGCCCCAATGCTGGACAGACCATTGCGGCCGCAGCGGCTATTCTCGAAGTGCAACTCAGCAAGCGCGACACCTACAACTTGGGCGATGGCAAACAGTCGCTCACGCTGGAAGTTTTTGAAGAAAGCATTCTCTATCTTAACATCACCACATTTGCTTTTTACATTTTTGCACTCACTTATGCCGCAACTTTGGGAACATGGCTATGACAATAATTCGATCTGAGTTGAAATCAGTCCGCGCTGTACCCCATGGGAGTACCCACAAAAAAGACCTGCTGGATTTTAGTTCGAGCGTTATTCCCCTGGAGTTGCCACTGCTTGAACTCATGCACGAAACCGAATTTTTTCGATATCCAGACAGCGAATCGCAGGAACTACGCAATTCCATTTCCCAACATTCTGATGTGCACGCAAGCAATGTCATTTGTGGTAATGGCGCCTCGGAGCTCCTTTGGCTTGTTGGTATGGCATGTATTTCTTCCAACACCAAAGTTGGGACGCTCGCACCAACATTTGGCGAATACGCTCGCATCACGGCAATAATGGGCGGCCAACTGTGTTATTTCCCCTTGCAAGAACACCTTGATTTCAAACTTGATGAAAGAGAACTTTCAACTTGGATTCGCAATAAAAATATTCAGGTGTTTTTTCTGTGTAATCCGAACAATCCAACAGGCCGCTACGTTTCCATTGAACATGTCGAGTTGCTGTTTGTTGAGAACCCAGAGTGTTTGTTCGTTTTTGACGCCGCTTATATTGACTACACAAACAGCGCCATCCCGCTCAAGAATTGGGTAGAAAAATTTAACGTTATTGTTATTTACTCGCTTACAAAAGCCTTTGGCATCGCCGGCATTCGCAGTGGATACGCGCTTGCAAATGAAGCCTACATTGAAGCACTCAACAAAGTTAAACCCGCATGGAACCTAAATGCATTGGCGCAAACAGCATCAAAGCACCTCTTTGACAAAAGAAACAAATACAGCGATGTCGCAAAGGAATACCGAGATCAGACAATACAAATGATGGCAACTCTTTCCACCATGCGATTTCGAATTATTCCGTCTGATACTGACTATTTTATGATGGGAGTGAACAACCCCAAAAAATTCAAGAACAATCTTTTGGAAAAAGGATTCCTGATTCGCGAGCTCGAATCCATGGGAGTTCCAAATTACGTTCGCATTAATGTCTGCGACAGAGAAACCAATTCTCGTTTCATAGAAACAATATCAAAATTATTTAACACCTTTTGAACTGAGAAAGGTTCGCGTTCTTCAGACGATCCCTAATTAAGTCATTTATTTGCACAAACGCATCACCCATCATACAACGACCGACAGCACAGGTTTCGAGGCTTAATAAACACTTTGGCTCGCCAATAGGACCTTCCATGGCCTCAAAAACTTCCAGAAGCGAAAAATTTTCTGGGGGCTTAGCAAGCAGAAAACCACCCTTTGGACCACGCACTGAAACCACAATCCCGGCCTTAGTAAGACGTTGCAACACCTTTGCCAAATGGTGCTCCGAGGCGTGCAAAGTTACAGCTATGTCATGCACCGACAAGTGCTTCTGAGAGTTAGCAGCAAGCAATGCGGCCGCATGAAGAGCCAAGGTGCCCGCCTCCGATATTTTCAGCAAAGAGCTCATTGTCCGGCCTCCATACGCAATTGATACAATATGGAATATCAGAAAACCCACCAGGATGTCGAGAATAGCAGGAAGGATTTTACAGCATAATAACACGATAGAATTGTGAATCTACTCCCCAAAAACACATATACAAATACCGAATAACAACAATATCACGATACCGAGGTCAAATAGTAACGAAGCTCGGCAATGGATTCTTCGATATCTTCTAGAGCCCTGTGCTTTTCTTGCTTCTTATACTTTTTCTGCATCGTGTTTTCAAACACCAGCTTCCACGAAGACACATCCAACATCCGATAGTGGAGGAGTGAAGTGAAGTTTGGCAAATAGCGCTCAACAAACCGACGGTCTTGCCAAATTGAATTTCCCGCCAAAACAACCTTGTCTGTGCCCCAGTACTTTTGTGCGATTTCAACGAGTTTTGCGTCAACACCTTGTTCAGAAATACCACCTGGCACTCGCGCTGTAAGCCCGCTCTTTCCATGATGTTCTTTACACCACGCATCCATTCCATCCAAAATTTCGGGTTTTTGAAAAACAACACTCTCCCAGCGCTCCAAAACTTGAAACTGCAAATCGGTTACAATGGCCGCCACCTCCAAAACACGATCGGTCTCGGGCTTGAGACCCGTCATTTCCATGTCAATCCAAAGTAGATGTTTCATCAATCCCTCCAACGCCCGCCAGACGAGAGTCAGTCATCCAGCAGCCAAATGTTGCTTCAACCTTTGTCGTGACTTATCCTACTCTCAAAGACAGAGTCAATTTTTAGCATTGGATTTTGCGTGAATACGTCAACTGCCGCCTTAGCCGTATTTCTTTGCGCCTTCAGCGTTACCAAATGTGGTAAAGAAGATAGAGTTTCAAACTCGAAAACATCCGGATTGAGTGCACAAAGTGCAAATCAGAGCCACAAATCAATCCCAAAGCACTTGTCATTCGGCTCGAACCCGGAAATCAAATCAACCTCAGTGTCGGAAAACACATCCTTCGCCGAACCCCTCACATTTGCATTTCAAACAAACCTTGACTGCGAAAACGCTTCTTCAAACTGGATTCAAATCGTCGACACCGAAACGAAACACGAAGTTCCAGGGCGAATTCTGTGCGAAAAAAACTCGCTTACCTTCATCCCTCAAATGCAGATGCTTTGGGAAGTAACTACCCTACAAGCCAAAGTTGTCACATCCTGGATTGGGCTTCATCCGTCTGGCAAATATGAAGCAAGCTTCTCACCTCACTTGGGGTCAACAAACACAATTCCCTTTTCCATGACAAACCTCGATTTTGGCACCTATTGGTTTAATGAAAACGGGCTGGGTGAGCGCCGTTTTGAAAACATTCCGTCGCCATTTGTAAAGTCCGACGCACCCACGGTTGTATTTTTTCATGGTCAGCAACCGGGAGCTACTGCCGCAAACATTTGGCGTGGAAATCCATTTCTAAAAAGCTTTGCCAACGAAACACCCGAAAACTTGCTGCCACTTTGGAAAAACAAAGGATACAATATTGGGATTTTCTTCTGGGAACAGTTCTCGGACGAACAAAATCCACGTCACATTGAATTCAAACTCTGGGAAAAACCAAACAAGGATTCTCCGGGGATACGATTTCTCACCAAAGATAACAAGGAAGAGTATCTCAAAACCGATCAAAAACTTTCAGATGTTTTGTGCAACAATTACGATAGCGCCATTCGTGACATCACAGCTCCCACATTTCGAATTGTTGCGCACTCCGCCGGCACGCAACTAGCCCTTCACTGTATTGAAAGACATCGCGAATCGACCCAAAATCTTCCCGACCGCCTCGTTTTGCTTGACCCCTATTGGAGCAAAAGCAACAAAAACTATGGTGATTTTGTTTGGACGGGCTCCTTCTCGGAAGAAAAGCTCAAGTGGATATTAAAAACGAAAAATGTTGCCGTTGAACAATATAAAACCTCTCTGCTTGGTGGAATGATAGGCGACGAAAATCTAGCCTTTAGAAAGTACACTGCGTTTGGCCGTGTGTGGGCGAGCTTTATTCCACGTTATGCTTTTGCCGTTCACCACAATTACGCCATTGCCTGGTATTTTGAATCGATGGCACATCCGCTCCCTGTTGAAGCCACACGAGGCTCCGGTGTGCCTACAAGATATTTAGGCGCAGCCGCAACAAATGAACAAATTCAGGCACTCATGAACACCCCTGATTCCGAAAAACTTCACTTTTTTTCAACCATAGGAAAAGGCGTACTAACATCCTCATCGAGCGATGATACTTTTCAAGAACACCCCGGGGTTTCAACCTGGTAGACATAAGTTTCAACCTGGTAGACATAAAAAAGAGAGGACAAATATGAAGTGGCACGGATGTAAAACTTGCAATAATCGCCTTTATGTTGGCGACATGGACACAGTGAGTTTGGCGCAACAATTCGAAACACCGCTCTATATTGTGAATGAAGAACGCGTACGAAGCCGGTGTCGTGAATTTCTACACGAAGCTCGCGCTCGCTGGCCCAAATCAGAAATCGCTTACGCAAGCAAAGCTTTTTGCTGCAAAGCCATGTGCGCACTTGTGGCCTCCGAAGGCTTGCACCTCGATGTTGTTTCGGGTGGCGAAATGCATACGGCGCTCAGCGCGGGATTTCCACCCGATCGAATAGAGTTTCACGGCAACAACAAAAGCGAAAAAGAGCTTGGCTTTGCAGTAGAAAACAATGTGGGACGCATCATTATTGACAGTCAGTCCGAATTGCAGCTTCTTTCAAAAGTTTGCACAAAACTCAAAAAGACAGCAACAATTCTCATCCGCCTAAATCCGGGAGTGGATCCTCACACCCACGCATCTATTTCCACGGGCAATCACGATTCAAAATTTGGAGTGCCTATTATTGATAAACAAGCCATTACGCTTGTAAAAGAAATTGCCAACAACAAATACCCAAACACAAAACTTATTGGTTTTCATTGTCATGTGGGATCGCAGCTTCTTGATCTGGAAGGGCTCGGAGAGGCGGCAAACGTAATGGTGTCATTCGCAAACGATGTCAAAATAGCAACTGGAATTGAAATTGAAGAACTCAACCTTGGAGGGGGCTTGGGAATTCGATATCTCAACGACCACAATCCTCCTGCCATTGGCGAATTTTTTGATGCGCTTCTGGAGCCTGCAAAAGCCGCAATTAAAAAGTTTGGCCTTAAACCACCACGAATGGTATTTGAACCCGGACGTTCCTTAATTGGCGATGCAGGAATCACCATTTACGAAGTTGGCGCAATAAAGGCATCCGCCTCCGGAAAAAAATTTGTGAGCGTTGACGGGGGCATGAGCGACAATCCTCGTCCCGCGCTTTATCAAGCAAAATACCACGCTCTGCTTGCGAATAGAGCCACCGAGAACCCAACAGAAACCGTTTGTGTTGTCGGAAAATCATGCGAATCTGGTGACATTCTTATTCCACAAATACAACTTCCCGAGGCCCAACGTGGCGACTATTTGGCCGTCTTTTCAACGGGGGCCTATAATTACTCAATGGCGAGCAACTACAATCGACTTCCCAAACCTGCCGTTGTTTTTGTCATGAATGGCAAAGCGGATGTGGTTGTTCGACGCGAATCGTTGGAAGATATCACGTCTCACGACGAACTTCCCAGTAGGTTTATTTTGAGCCGCTCGTAAGCAAATCCATAGTGAACGGCTGCAAGAGCCTCACGATGATCATATCCAAATGCACGTTGGGTAAGAGCCACAACCGGCGGAGCTTGCATGCGCTTCACCGCGCCCATTCCCTGATAAAGATTCCACCATCTTTCTAAATCTGCCACGAAGGCGCGAACATTTGGAAAAAGCTTTCGAACAATTCCAGTTTCACAACCTATGAGTTCTTCAAGCTTACCGTCTTTATACGCTTCTAGGCATTCATAGGGAGTGAGCCTGCGCCACGATTCTACCCACGAGCGGAACAAACAATCATGATAAGCATATTCAATGGGATCACCCAATCCGCGAGTGACGTCGTGATCAGCGCTCAATTCCGCACTGGGTTTCACATTCAAAGTATCCGTTGGAATAACTTCGCGCTTGTAAACTTCATCGTTGTAATACTGAGCAAGCAAGTAAACATCACGCTTCCAAAGATCGGCAAGTGGAGCCAAAAATCCAGCTTGATCACCATACAGCGTAGAATATCCAACGGTGAGTTCTGTTTTGTTTGCGTTGCAACTAAACACACCACCCACAGTTGCAGCAACTGCGGCCAAAATTCTTCCACCACGATCACGCGCCTGAATGTTTTCTTTAACAAAAGATGTAGGCTGCATTTCCATTTCTGTTGCAGAAAACTGAGTAGAAATAAGTTGTGCCACAGTGTGTTCACAACTCTCTTCAATGGGAATTACGGCATATGGCGAACCCAAATTTGATGCCAAGTCGCGAGCGGCATTACGCGTGAGACTGGAGTTAAATTTCGATGGCATGTTCACAAGGAAAACGTTTTCCGGCCCCAAAACTCTCGCGAATAAAACAGCAGAAAGGGCAGAATCAATTCCACCACTTGCCCCTACTACAACCCGACGCACATTCCACTCTTGGAGAGTATTTGCAAGAATACTCTCCAAGGATGCAGCTAGCTCTTGAGGACGAGAAAACTCGGATACGGATTGCCACTGAGACAAATGCACAGAGTCAGGCGAAAATACTCGATTTTCGACGCTATCTTCAGGCTGAAACTGCACAGCGCCTTCCTGTTTTGTTGCTTCAAAAACAAGAGCGTCCTCTGCAAAAAAACGAGCTCCAATAAGCGTTTTGCCTGAGGGTCCTATAAGGCCCGAAGAACCGTCAAAACCAAATACTGTTTTTCCAATGTTCTGCACACCTACACAATTCACATGCAGCAAATTCTTAGAGGTACGCACGGCAAGGGCACCGAAAGTCCGTTCACGCTTCTGCCTTTTTCCGAAGGTATACGGAGAACAATTGATATTAAGTACGAAATCAATGTTATGCCGCTTCAACATACCATCAAAAATTGACACATTGTAGTCATCGGCCCAAGCATCCTCACAAATTCCAATTCCCAAATTCCACTCGTACTCATCCAAACCAGAAAGAACTAAAGGAGACACCAAATCATCCACACGGCATCCACGTTCTTGCGCAAGTTTTCGAAGATCGTAAAAATGCCGAGAATCGTCAAACTCGCGATAATTTGGCAAAAGCGTTTTTGCCCAAAATGGCATTCGCAGAGCCGAATTCTCTACAAAAACGCCGTCCCGTGCGCAAAACATAGCGTTGAACTTTCGAACACGCCCGTCTTCGCCCCTTTTTTTCCAATCAACGCCAACACTGCCAAAAATAATCACAATATCTCTAGCCAACGACGCAATGGCTCTTGAAGCCTCTTCGCAATCACGCAAAAAACCTTCACGCTCCCAAGCATCGCCCACAAAATAGCCAGGAAGACACATCTCTGGAAATACCACCAGCGAAATACCATTGGAACGCGCAGCCTCAATGACTGTCCTCATGTTTTCAAAGTTGCGACGAACATCTCCAGAAACAACGCGTATTTGACCAAGCATGATGCGCATAAGAGAGCCTCAAACGGTTGAGAGCTTGAAATCCAACAAGCCCAATGACATAGTCCGACACTTGCTGTGTTAACATACTCACAGACACAAAGACGAAAGGAATGGTATGTCTAAACCCCTCGTATTCACAAGACGCTCTCAGCTTACGGAATTCGTGCAAAATACGAAAGCTCGAGGAGACCATATTGGTCTCGTGCCAACCATGGGAGCCCTTCATGAAGGTCATGCAACACTTATTCGTCGTTCAGTGAGCGAAAATTCGGTTACCATCGCCACAATTTTTGTAAACCCCAAGCAATTTGGCCCCTCTGAAGACTTTGGTCGCTACCCTCGCCCGCTTGCCGATGATCTTGCTCTTCTGGAATCGTGTAAAGCAACAGCAGTCTTTGCTCCTTCTATTCAAGAAATGTACCCAGAGGGCTTCAAAACATCTGTTCGCGTTCCCGATCTCAGCGATGTCATGTGCGGCAGCTTTCGGCAAGGCCATTTTGACGGCGTGTGTACGGTAGTCCTTTTACTGCTCAACTTAGCTTCAGCGCACAAGGCCTATTTCGGTCTAAAAGATTTCCAGCAGTTTTTTATCATGCGCCGCATGTGTCTTGATCTGGCTCACCCTACAGAACTTATTCCTGTAGCCACCGTTCGCGAAAGCGATGGCCTTGCCATGAGCAGTCGTAACCGCTACCTCAACCCAGAAGCCCGGCAGAAGGCATCTGCAATTCCCCAAGCGCTCGCTCAAGCAGCAAAACTTTTCTTAAACGGAGAGCGCAAAGCTGAAATTATTGTTTCAAAAGCTGTACAAGTTCTTTCCGCTGAAAAATTGCAGCCCCAGTATCTCGATCTTCGCGACCTAGAAGCGCTTCAAACTGTTGTTGGTGAAATTCAAAATGAAGCTGTTCTTGCTCTCGCACAACCCATGAGTGTTCCCAACGGATCGTGTCGTCTCATTGACAATATTGTTCTCTCGACGAATCCGTTCTATCGTGGAATTTTGGAAGATCTCATTGCACGCACAACTTAGAGGATAAGCATGTACAAGATCTTAGGACTTCATTTCTCGAATTTTCTATTTCTACTGTGGCCCTTGCGATTGATCGCAAAAATTTCCATACAGCCCAACGATCTCAACAAAAGAAAGTTCCTTCAACAAACCGAGGGCAAAGATGTTATTTTCATTCTCCCCCGAATGTCCCTAACCGATATTTTTATCCTAAACACTGCCCTACGCAAACTTGGTTTACCAAAAATAAAAGTCCAGGCAGTTGCACACAGACGCCGTCAATACAGCCTTTTAGCCATAAAACCCCAACTGCCCTTTACACCCATCAGTGTGGAAACTTCCGAAATTTTCGACACAACCATGGAATCCATTCTGAGATCCGATCCACGAATTGCCAAAAAAAAGCTCCTTTTGCAGCCCGTCAGCATCTTCTGGGGACGCGTTCCAGAGCGCGTTGGTCGGAATGCTATTCTGAAACTTCTCTTTCCCGACGATGGCCATGCAAATCCTATTCAAAAAATTTGGATCGTATTGCTGCATTTTCGCAATATTCACGTCCATTTTTCAACACCAATTGATCCCTCAAAAGAGCTGGCAACCGACGAATCAACCGTACAGAAGCCGGTTACGTCTGAAACCTTGACACCAGAACTACTAAGAGCACGTCGCGTGCGGAGAACTCTCCAAATTGAATTGAACCGCGAACGAAACCTAGCGCTAGGGCCCGAACTTTACGACTTCAATTCCATGGTCACCGACATTTTGTCCAATCCCGAAACAAAAAAACTAGTTGCTGGCAGTTCAAAAAACACCAAAAGTGTTGAATCTGAAATAATTAGATATCTTGCTGAAATCACATCTCGATTCAATTATCTCACTGCTATTGCTTTTGAACGCATCCTCGACTTTGTATGGACCCGTATTTTTCAGGGAATACGCATCCGCAACTTCGAAAACATCGCTCAAATTGCAAAGCAAGGTTCCGTCATTTGGATGCCCTGCCACCGCAGTCACCTCGATTACATGGTTCTTTCATACGTGCTTAAAAAACGCGGAATTGGACTTCCGCACATTGCAGCCGGAATAAACCTAAACTTTTGGCCAATTGGATTGATTCTACGCCGTTCGGGTGCGTTTTTTCTGCGCCGTTCCTTTCAAGGAAATCGCGTCTACTCCCATGCTTTTTCACAATACGTTTCCTATTTATTGCGCAACGGATTTCCCATTGAATTCTTTCAGGAGGGCGGGCGCACTCGCATTGGAAAACTTCTGGCACCAAAACGCGGCATGCTGAACATGTGCGTTTCCAGCATTATTCAAAATCAGCAAGAAAACTGCTATCTCGTTCCAATATATTTGGGCTACGAAAAAGTCATGGAAGATGATGCCTACGCCCAAGAACTTTTAGGTTCAAAAAAGAAAAAAGAAACCCTATTTCATTTTGTAGCTTCTCTCCGCAATCTTTTTGAAAATTATGGCCAGGTGGATATTTCATTCGGAGAGCCCATACGATTTGGCGACTATTGGAACGAATTCTTTTCAAAAAATCCACAATACGGACATCTCCCTGAATTCAGTCGAATTCAACCCGATCTCGACCCTCGCGACAAAGGAGTTCAAGACTTCGTTAAATCACTTGCCCGTCGCGTTAATATGGGCGTTAACAGTGCAGCAACTGCATCGGGTACTGCAATTATGGCAACAATTCTTTTGGCCATGAGTGAACAACGCTTGCCACGAAAACTCCTTTGCGAAAAAATAGAAATTCTTCACTGGGTCATCGACTCCATAAGAACAAAGCTTCAGTGGCATGTTGCAACAAACAGTGGAACAGAAAATTCAAACGACTACATGCTTTCCAGTCGTATACCCACAAACCATAATTCCAACAATCCGGAAAATGTGGAAAATGTGGAAATCATTTCTGTTCCGCTCTTTGGAACTCAGAACTTAGACACGATTGCTAGCAACATTATTCAAAGTGCACTTTCCTGGAAATTTCTTTTGCCGAACAGCAGCACCGAGAGCGAAGATGTTTGCCGAAATCCTTTGCGCGAAGAAAATCTTTGGTGGTATCGAGGAACTGTTTTTCACCTTTGTGCGATTCCCGGGATAGTGTCTGCCATTCTTTTAGACCTCGCCCCCGACGATCGCAGCGTAAGTGAGGTAGAGTGGAGGCTAGATTCCATCCGAAAACTTTGGCAAGAAGAACTCTATTGGCACGACAACACCAGCAGTCATAAAATTGCAGAGGCTGGTTTGCAAATCCTAAAGGAACTGGAAGTTATTTCCATCAGCCCAAACGGGAGAATTTCGCTATCTCCCAACGAGAACAGCCTTGAACATATCTATTTCTTTGCCGACATCGTCCGCCCCGAGCGCGAACTCTACAGCCTTCAAGTCACGGCGGCTCTTGCACTTGTGCAGGAAAAAGGCTCGTTCACAAGAGAGGATCTCTTGCAACGAGTGATTCAAGCTCACCGAGCGGCTTTCCTGCGAGGCGCAGCTCTTCAAACAGCCCAACACTCACAAGTTTTTGGACGTCGCGTATTTGATGCTCTTGTCCACGTAGATATTTTCCGCGCTACAGAGAACAATCACTTCACTGTGGCTACAGAAAGACTGTCGCCAATTCAGTATTTTTTTGAAACCAGCGTCTGGCGAGACTTTTTGCGATAACTTCGAAAAACGAAAAAAAAAATAAAAAAAATTCGTAAGAAAGCAAATATAGAAAGAGTTTCTCCAAAGAACCTCTTTTTAGTGGGCTCGCCGTCCAATCATTTTTCCAACATGTGCGGATATTCATAACGACGAGGCGGCACAAAGTTTTCCTTAATTGTGCGCTGCGAAACCCAACGTTGCAAATTAATCAGACTGCCTGCCTTATCGTTCGTTCCAGAAGCGCGTGCACCACCAAAAGGCTGCTGCCCAACGACAGCTCCAGTGGGCTTGTCGTTAACATAAAAGTTTCCAGCGGCGTCGCGAAGTGCGCAAGACATGTGATTAATCACTGTACGCTCCGTTGCAAAAATAGCACCGGTAAGAGCATAGGGAGATGTTTCATCACACAGCTGCAGAGTTTCATCGAGCTTGTTGTCTGGATAGACGTACACTGTAAGAACTGGTCCAAAAATTTCTTCTTCCATGGTTTTGAATCGAGGGTTGGTTGTTTGAATAACCGTTGGACGAATAAAATAACCAACCGACTTATCGCACTGGCCACCCATGATAACTTTAGCATCCGGAGCGGACTTCGCAAAATCAATGTAGCCCTTAATAGTGTCGAAGGCTTTTTCATCAATCACAGCGCCCATAAAGTTTGTGAAATCTTCCACGTCGCCCATTTTGGCCTCAGAAAGCATAGCATCCATGCGATCTCTTACTTTTGGCCACAGACTTTCGGGAACGTAGGCGCGTGAAGCAGCCGAACATTTTTGACCTTGATACTCAAAAGCACCACGCACAAGTGCAACGGCAAGAGTTTCGGGATCGGCAGAAGCGTGCGCAAAAACGAAGTCTTTGCCGCCGGTTTCACCAACAATGCGCGGATAAGTTTTATATTTCTCGATATTGCCGCCAATGCGACGCCACATATCATGAAACACGCCCGTACTGCCTGTAAAATGCAAACCAGCAAACTCAGGAGATTCCAAAACAGGGTTTCCAACCTGGCTTCCAGAACCAGGAATCATGTTAATAACACCTGGAGGAAGACCAGCTTTTTCTAGCAGCTGCATAATAAAGTATGCAGAATACACTGCTGTTGAAGCAGGTTTCCACAACACAACGTTACCCATCATGGCAGGAGCAGTGGGAAGATTGCCGGCAATTGCTGTAAAATTGAACGGAGTTACGGCAAGCACAAAACCTTCGAGTC
The DNA here is from genome assembly GCA_903932045.1 of uncultured Silvanigrella sp. GTDB lineage: Bacteria > Bdellovibrionota_B > Oligoflexia > Silvanigrellales > Silvanigrellaceae > CAIZES01. The sequence goes on from CAIZES010000437.1 coordinate 12,488, forward strand.
CACGATGTTCAACTCGGTTCCAAATCCCACGCGATGATGATGGTTGTTGTTCATAAATTTCTTGCATAAATCTTGCGTTGAAACGCCAAAAATCGATAAGCTCGCATGCAGCGTCGATTTCTGCCTGAAATACATTTTTGCTCTGCCCAAGCATAGTGGCGCCGTTCAAAGTAGAACGCCACTCAGTAGCAAGCATATCGGCAGCCTTTAAAAAAATAGCGGCACGCTCCTCCCAGCGCATAGCCAACCATTCTTTGCGAGCCTCGCGTCCAGCCTTGATTGCCATTGCAACTTCTTCGGCTCCAGCTTGATGAAACTTTGCCAAAACACGCTTGTGATTGTGTGGCGAACGGGATTCCGCCATACGACCTGTGCGAATATCCTGGCCACCAATGCGAAGAGGTATTTCAATGGGGCTTTGCCCCATTTCTGCAAGCCTTGCTTTAATATCTTTGCGCTCGGCACTGCCTGGCGCATACATCAAATTCGTTTCATTCGTAATTTCAGGGAGCTTATAAACGCCGCCACTCATGGGTGTTCTCCAAAAGAATATGTTGAAAGACATGACTCGGAACAAAACGTAAGCTACCCTAGAGGCCCCTCCTTTTCAAGAACAGCGCTCTCAAAAAACGCAAAGAAGCCCGCTACCGAAGCCGTGCGCAACAATTTCGTTTGCGCTATGGAATTATTGCCAACCTTTAAAAGCTTTGTAATTTGCTTCAAACGCGAAATCACTCGCTCATCACAAGTCAAATCCTTGGGCTGCAGGATTTTTACAAAAAGATGTGCGCTCAATTTTTCATAAAAATCCTGCCATGCTTGAACATCAACTCCAAGCAACAGTTCCCACGGACGAAACGTTCGCACCACATGAAGCACGGAATCTGGTCCACGGAACTGAGCCTCCTGAAAAAGAGCGAACACGCCTAGCGCCCAATAGAGTGTTCCAAATTCAACATTCGTATTTGATTGCTGCTGCGATAGCGAACCACAATCACAATTCAAATATTTCAAGTTCCAGAAAACCCATGGATTCGCGATTGCTCCCCGCCCAATCATAATTCCCTGAATAGCAGGTGCCACGGCTCGTTTTTCCAGCAATGTCCTAGAATCAACCACATCACCAGACCCATACACCGGGCATGGCAGCTTCACTGCAGCTTGCTGAATGAGATCCCAGCGAGACAGACCCGTGTAACCTTCTTTTTGAGTGCGGCCATGAACCGTAATAAGCGCAGGCTTCAGCTGCTCCAAAGCAGATAAAAGATCCGCAAACTCTGCGGGCGAGGCAACACCCACACGAAGTTTTACGCTATATTTACGCTGTCCCAGAATTTCCTCACAGCATTTCAAAAACAAAAAGAAACGATTCGGATCTTTCAGAAGAGCACTTCCCGCACCATTGCGAAAAACAGTTGCCGATGGACAACCGCAGTTGATATCCACATAGGGGGAGTGATCCAAAAAAGGCAGCGCCACTTTGCAGAGATCTTCTGGCGAGGAACCCATGAATTGAGGAATAACTCTTAATCTTTTATGGAAACATTCATCAAAAATTTCTGGACAAAATAAAGGCGGAACCGAACGGAAATCGTACCCCGCAGTTGCTCTCAAGAACGGTGTGACAAGAAAATCAAACGGACAAATGGCACTTAACCACATTCGAAAAGCAAAATCGGAAACACCCTCCATTGGAGCCAAGCCTATGGCGAGATTTTGACTTGCTGAAGACGCAAACTCTTCGTACATTTGAAACACAACCTATTCTCCCTTTTCTGCGCGACAATGTGGGAAAGCGAAAAAAGTTGCAAGCTATTGGGAGATGCTTTCTTGAAAATCAGAACGTGCGTCCATCATAATTTCAAAGTTCTTGCAGCTCTCGCTACTGCAGTAACCTTTGTTTTCAACACCGCGCTTGCCGAAAAAAAAGAAAACTTTTCCACGCTGTCAAAAGGCGATTTCCAACGACAGCTAGAGTTGCCAGATTCCGAAAACATTCAACCTAACACTCCCTTGCTTATAGAAGCTCGCGAACAATACGCAAAACTTCCCTTTGATGTTGGAGAACGGCTCCGTTTTATTGTGACTTACCTAGGCGTCAAAGCGGGTGTTGCCGAAGCCATTGTGCAACCTCCCATCAAATGGAAAAAGACTTGGGCCCATCGCGTAACAGGTGAGGTTAAAAACGCGGACTGGTTTTCGTGGATGATTCAGCTGCACGATTCCGTTGAGTGCGTGTTCTCGGGCACACCGGAAATGTTCCCTCTGCGATTTTATATCAATCAGCAAGAGCCCGTGACATTTCGACAGTCTAAAATTATTAACTTTGACATCGAAAAAGGAGAAATTCGCCAACTTACCCAACGCAAGGAACGGGAACGCCAAGAACAAACCTTTCCTTTGTCGCGCGAAACCAAAGACGCCATGGCTCTGTTGTATTATTTCCGCGAAAATATCAAAGAAGGAATGGGGAAAGACACTATAAAATTCCCCATCTTCACCAGCGAAAAAACCTGGACAGCGGAAGCCACACTTTTGAAACAAGAAAAAATCAAAGTCTCTGGTAATGAATTTGATACCGATGTTTACCGCCTACTCTCACATTTCGGTCATTTAATGGAGCAAAAGGGAGATATTAAAATATGGATGACACGAGATTCGCGCCGCCTTCCCGTCTACATTGAGGCACAAGTGAAGTTTGGATACATAAAAGTAGCACTCACGGAGTGGGACCAGGGAGCTGTAGACCCCACCAAAAAGAAGGTTTTCGAACAAATTCGCCAAAATTGAACTGCCGCAAAGAAAAACCGTAGGGGAATTTGTGCGATACCTTGACCAGCGAAGCGCTCTGTGCTTAACATGTGCCCCTATTGTCTGACTTTATTTAAGTCAGCGTTGCTGCGCCAAAAAGTTCTCTATTGTTGAACACTTCAGGCGCTGCTGCCCGCACGACGCAAGGCCGTGCTCAACCGATGGAGGCTTTTATGGCAGTACCCGTAGCAAAGAAGAAACGTCGTTTTTCGCGTCCAAAGCGCACTCTCGACCCCCGTATTTCGTTCGACTACAAAGACACCGCTCTTTTGCGCCGTTTTGTAACCGAGCACGGCCGCATTGTGCCCCGCCGTATTAGCGGTGCTAGCACTCAGCAACAGCGCGAACTCACAATCGCTGTGAAACGTGCACGCCTTTGCGCTCTGCTTCCTTACGTTCCTGGAGCAGAATCTCGCTAATTTGGGAATCATGCAAAACGGAATGACTCAGTCATCACGTGAGCAGAAAAGAGGGTAGGTTTTCGGCCTGCCCTCTTTTTTTACGTGTTTTTTTGAGATAATTTTAATCAGTCATTCCGAAACCTTCTTGACCAAGTGTTCAAAAGACTGCAAAAAGATATTGACTCATTATACCAATCAATGTAGTCCATAAGCGTCACAAATAGTGACAACCAAAAACTTGTGAAGGAGACCGCATGCAACGCATTACAGTTTCAACGCTTCTCTCAATTCTTGGAATCCTCGCTATTGCCCCTCTGGCACTTGCCGATCTCACAAACAACACGTCCCAATCTAATACACCCTCCAGTTCCGACCCCTTTCACTGCCAAGCAGACGCCAAATCTGCAAATGACTGCAACAAAAAAGCGTTGGGCGACCTGGCGCGACAGGGCCGCAAAACGATTGGCTACAACCAAGCACGCGTTCAAATTTTTCAGTTTGTTGATGCAAACGAAGTGAACGGAAAAAAACTAGTGCAATCGGTTTATTCAAACGATGTTTTAGAAGTCCGCACCGAAGGCATTCCCATGGGGCAATTCAACGCCGAACACACATGGCCCCAAAGCTTTCTTAAAAAATATTCCAATTTTGAGTCGTCCCGAGCCGATATTTTTCACCTGTTACCATGTGAAATCAAAGCCAATGGCGAACGCGGGAACATGCCTTTTGGCGAATGCGAAGGCGAACCTGCGGGGCAAGGACGTATTTCTGAAACTTGTAACGGACATTTTGAACCACCGGAACAACAAAAAGGCATGACAGCGCGCGCAATGTTCTACATGTCTGTTTCGTACAACATGCCCATCGATCCCCAACAGGAAAAAGTACTGCGCGGCTGGAACAGACAGTTTCCGCCCAATCAAACAGAAATTGAGCGTTCAAACCGTGTTCATCAGGTGCAAGGAAACATGAATCCGTTTGTCGTTCACCCGGAGTGGGTTGAGCTCGTCGCCGATTTCTGAGCTGCAATAACCGCTTCAAACAGCCTTTTCGCAAAAGCAGCGTTTTCTGCCTGAAGTCCAATCAACCACTCACTTGCTTCGTCAGGCTCTAACGACCACGCAACACGTCCACGCATTGAAACCGCATTTTTCGTTGAAGAATTTTTTGCATCATCTGCTTTTAAACTCAAAGTTTTTCCATCACCAACTGAGGACTTTTTAATTTTGTCGGCAGTTGTTTTTGTGCCCGTTTTTGCCACCGTGGAAGAACTAAGAGCCTGAACACGCGCAATTTGATCCCAACTCGGCAACTGAATACTGAGCACTTCACCAGAAGAAATTGCAGACACCGCTGCACTTGCGTGCTTGGCCAAACTCAGCGCTTCTACTTTCGAACGAGGCACCCGAAGCTTCACACCACCCACACTGCAGTCTTGCACAAAAGCAGGAATCCAAGTGCGATTAATTGTTGTCACTTCTTTCATCGTGGGTTCAGATTTTTTAAGTTTAGTAGATTTTGACGCCACTGAACCCTTAGCCCCCGTAACCCCCTTAGCCCCCTTAACCACCTTGGAACTTACTTTTGCACCTATTGTTTTTGATGCAACACCCTTCGCGTTTGGCATAGGAATCAGCGTCGTAACAGGAACAGCCAACTCAAACAAAACAGGAACCTCGCATTCAACGCGTCGCTGTGTCCTGTATCTACCGTCACAATATCGTTGAACAATAGAAACTAAAGTTTCGGCTCGCACGGGCTTCCTAATCCAATTCATGCAATCATCGTAGGCTGCCAATTCTTCGACAATCGCGGCATCAACGCCAGGCCTGTCAAATCCCGTGACTAACACAGGCGTTTGTAAAACTTTTTTGATACGCGCGGCGGTTTCAGCTCCATCACGATCAGGAAGATCATAATCAACAACAACCGCATCAAAAGCCTTATCTCTGTTGATGATATCCAGCGTTTCAGCGCTTGTCCGCGCGACCACAACCTGCACGCCAGGAAAAAAATCTTTCAAAACTTCGCTTGTCATCACAAGACTCGCCTTGCCAGCATCAGCAATCAGAATGCGCTTCATTGTGGCTCCCCTTTTATATTATTTAGACTGTTCTTCTGCTTTATCTTGTTGAATATTCTCTTCGCGACTGGAAATAATTTCTTTGGGTTCTTCACCTGGCTTGAGTTCTTGAGCTTTTACGTCATCAAGCGGTATACCAACCTCCCACTCAAAACTCGAACCCAGACTTTCAACTTTCGAAATTGCCCATCGCCCATATTCGTAAACAAGATATGCCCTATTTTTAGTATCGAGCACGGGAGCTCTTTCGGGTCGCTCACCCACTTTCCACGACTTGTAAACAATTCGAAAATCGATTTGCACTTCCTTTTTGGACGCGTCACGACGCTCAATAATTTCAAAATTTCTGAAGTCATATTTCCTATCGATATACGCTTGTTTAAAGGAACTTTCAGACATATTCACTAACGACGTTTTGAGGGAGTCCGCAGAAAGGTCGACAAGGTCCAACCTATCCAACGGTTTCAAAACATTTACCGCTTTCTCTATATATGTGTGAAGCTGTTCTTCTGGAGGAATATCCCTGCGAGACGAACATCCTCCACCGGTACAACCCGCCAAAAGACTCGCAAAGCCAAACACCACAATAGAACGTGCGAGCGATCTGTACATGAGCATCCCCAGAAAAAAAATTACTGACTACAAATTATTCGGGCAAGGTGCTTTCTCGATCGGAAACATCGGGTTTTCGGGTTGGAACACTTCCGCGATTTCCACCCGGCACAACCGTTTCAGGTTGCAAAAGCCCAGCCTCAACAAGACTGCCGCGAGTTGTACGTGGCAGGCCTCGATCCACAAACTTTCTCCGAATAACTCGTTCTCCACGACCAATTGTACCAGAGGGGATGCGAGACGCGGGGGCACTCGTCGGTTTCTTGGCACCAGCAAGAGGAATCGGCGCGAATTTGACCGGATTGCTCAAAGCCTCGAAAAACCACTGAGCAACATCTTCGGGTGGCAATGCTGCCGGGGAAAAGTTCACCCCTCCTTTGTGTTTAGGATCCAGTGATGCGGAAACCGCCCAAACCCCATCATCAACAACCAACAATGTTTTCCAATTCCTGTTCGAATTTACCAACGGAGTCATACTGATTTCCACGTTGTTTTCCATAAGATATGTATGTCGTGAGAGGTACCCTCGCGATTTTTTAGGGTCCAAAACAACACGAACATTCAACCCTCGCAACTTTGCAGAAAAAAGCGCAGAAGCCACATCACCATCGAAAATTTGCGGAGTCACAACCAGAACACGCGTGCGAGCCTTTTGCACCGACTCCAAAAGAAGGTCGCGAAACACACCGTAGGAAGGGAATTGCAAAGGTGATAGCGGCAAAACAACCTGACTTGCAAATGCCTCAGGCACATAAAAATAAAAAATGAAACCAACGTGCAAAATTTTAAAATACTCAGAAACTCGCAAAGAACAACACCCCATCCAAAAATCTAACTCAACAAAGAAACAAATTTTAGCCTGTGGATTGAAAACCTTCAATGAGCTTCGCGCGAATTGAGTGAGTTGCAATGAAGTTTAGAAAGCAAAAGAAAGCAAAAGAAATCAAAGGGAGGCAAAGGGAGGCAAAAGGAATCACACCTATCATGCACGCCGGAAGACGACGGCATAAAAGCCATCGATTTCTTCGGAATTTCCAGGAAACACAAGAACTTCATTGCAATTGGTAAGATATTTTCGATAATAATTGTGAATTCTGCCCGACAAATGAACAATTGAAAACTCAGGATGCGTCGATAGAAATTGCTCGGTTTGCTTGACGGTTTCTTCTATTTCGTTACTACAAACCATATACACAAGCTCGCCGCCACTTTGCACAGCCGAGGCAAGCCCATCCAAAAGGCGCTTTTGTTCTTCGGCGTTACGCAAAATATCGTTTATATTACGAAGCCATTTAATTTCGGGATGTCTGCGAATAACACCCATAGAGGAACAAGGCGCATCCAAAACAACTTTAGAAAACGAGCGTCCTTTGGAAACTTCAACGGCATCGCCTTTACAAACTTCACATCCAGAAAGGCCAACTCTCTCAAAATTCATTGCCATAACATCAATACGCTTCTGAGAAGAGTCAGACACCGTCAAGCGTTCGGGCGCAACACCCTCGTCCCACAAGTAAATAGCCTTCATACCCGGAGCTGCACAGGCATCAAACACCGTATCATTCGGGCCGGCCTGCACAAGGCTCGAAACCAGCTGGGCAGCTTCATCTTGCACCATAAAAGCACCCATTTTAAAGGCTTCACACCTTTCAAAGGGCGGCAGCGACTCCAGATGCAAACAATTGCGCAAAGGACGCCCATGACTGGAAATACCGTAATTTCGGAGCAGAAACGAGGGCAATTCCTCACCATCTGGCAAAGGATTTTTCTGAATAATGCGAATGGAATGTTTGGGATGAGAGTTATTTCCTTGACAAAGATGCTCCAAACGTTCTGGAGTCATCACCCTTAACCAGCGCTCAATCATCCACTGAGGGTGAGAACAATGCATTGCATAATATTCTGCCGTGGCCAACTCTTTATCGGGCTTTTCAAAATACTCACCTTTGCGAGCCACGCGTCTTAAAATAGCGTTCACAAATGATGCTGTATGACCAGCACCCACAATTTTGATTGCCTCAACAGTTTCGGAAACGGCAGCACGATCGGGCACACGGTCCATATAATAAATTTGATAGCAACCCACACGAAGTGCATTTGCAACACGGGGATCGAGCGATGCAAATGACCTCTCCATCATGTGCGACATAATCCAATCCATTTTTGAAAGCCAACGAAGGGAACCATAAACCATTTCAAAAATGAAAGCTCTATCGAGCGCACGCAAATCAGAATGATAAGCAAAAAGCCTATCAAGTGCCATATCGGCATGAACGCGGCGAGTAAGAACATGAGTAAGAGCATCAATAGCGATTGCGCGCGTAAGCGCACCTTGACGTGTTGACATGGATGTCTCCAAAAAAAGAACTTCGCGAACAGGTTTCCAAGGAACCAAAGCTCAGTTTTTCAACGAACTCAGCACAATGTCAAGCAAAAGAAAGAGAGTCAGAAACCCATCAAGAGTTCTAGACGGTTGCCTCAAAATTCTCGGAAATTTCAAAATTCAGCGTCGCAACAGGAAAAAACGACTCGAGTTCAAAGCATTGAGGACACTCCCAAACAAACTCACCCACCATGGCTGAACAAACCTTGCAACGGTGAGCTTTTAAGCCAACTTGCAACCCCTTTATCGTTCCCTCGGAAAGCGATGAAGACACCGATGAAATTCTAAAAATAACGGTTGGCACCACCAGAGCCGCCACCGGTAAGAAGGCATCCGCCGACAACGAGTTCCACCCTTGCGGTTCACAAACGAGCGTGGCCAGAACGAGACTTTCCACTGCACGGCGCGTATTTTTTTCCCCTGCTCGCCCCATACCGGAAGCAACCAAAAACTCAGCGTGAATATCGGGAAAAGCATTTATGGAATTTGGATTTTTCCCAAGTGCAACCATTAATTTCCGTGCATGAGAGGCTGTAGCCATGGGAGAAAATTCGACTTCAGAATAAATTCGAGCCCAAGAATCGAGATCCGCAGCCAGAGCAATCCAGCGCCTCCGCACATCACCCTCCACTTTTTCCAACATTTCCTCACTTGTGGTTTGCCACAGAAGCAAACGAGCCCTCGCGCACACAAACGACCACCGCGTTGCCAACGCCGCCGCATCTTTGGCAGCAGCAATTTGCCCCGAACGTAATAAACTCTCACTATGTTCGCAAATGGCATGCGCAATTCGCGTACGAAGTTGGGAGTCGGCATCCCCCTTCCACAACGGCAAAAGTTCAAGTACGCGAACATAACGTTGAGACTTCGAAACAATACCAAGCAAAAACAGAAAAACCTGCCGATGCTTTGGTTTTCTACTGAGCAATTCAATACCCACGTCAAAGGCTCGCCCCGATAAACCAATAATAGAATAAGCTTGCGCCAACTCAAAAAGAGCCCTATTCGTTTCACCCTTGGAAACACGTTCGTCGCCCAAAATATCAAGATACATCTGCACTGCATCGCGAGGACGATTTCCTTGCACCAAGCTTCGAGCATGCACAAACAGCGCCTCAATAGAGAAATCACCCAGGGTTTTTCGACGCTCGGCTTCATCGCCAGACTCTTCAAATGCTTTCAGCGGGGAAGAAACTGTTTGCTCAGGCAATGCGCTAGCAAAACGCTTGATATTGCGAAAACGACGACGAAAGGCTCGCCACATTGACGGAAAAAGAAATCCAATCACTACGCCAGCAGAAAATCCGGCCACAAGAAAATACACTGCCTCAACTGTGTCCCAAAGAGGAAGTCCTTCTGTTCCTGTTAAACCCAGGGGCCTTGGCACGCTGACTCCTTTCTATTATGGTCACCCACATAATGAGCACCGAACACATCATAGTGCCCTTCAATCTTATTGCGCAACGCCACGGGAGAAAAACCATGGATGAAGCTTCCAATTCAAAACCAGAAACCAACACCACAACCGACAACAGCCACACAACACGCATCTTTCTTGCCATTCCTGCCCGTCTTTGTTCTACCAGACTTCCCGAGAAACCACTTCAGGATCTCTGCGGAAAACCTATGATATCTCGAGTTGCAGAACGCGCCCTAAAATTTGCAGAAGACTTGCAAAGGGCGCCTCAGATTGGAAACGTGTCTGTTTTGGTTGCAACCGACGACACAAGAATTGCAAATGCGGTAAAGCGCCTGGGCGCGCAGGCTGCCATAACCTCCCCCGAACTCCGAAGCGGAACCGATCGCATATTTGCGGCACTAGAACCTCTGCATTTGAACGAAGACGATTTGGTTATCAACATTCAAGGCGATGAACCTTTTTTTTCGTACGAAGACGTTTTTGCGCTCATTCAAAAAATGTTGGAATCTCCCACTATTCCCATGGGAACCCTCGCATTTTCAAGAACATCTGCCGCTCATTTTTTTAGAAGTTCGGTTGTCAAAGTTATTGCAGATGCAAATATGCGCGCCATTTATTTCACCCGAGCTCCTGCTCCCTGGCCGCGCTCATTGCTAGGAGCCTCGGGGAATGAGTGGATGAAGAGTGACCTCACGAACACCACCATTCAACCCTTCTTACATCACCTTGGTGTGTATGCATATCGATGGAAGGCTCTGAGAGAATTCTCTCGGAATCTTCCTCAAAGTCACCTAGAAAACCTTGAAGGACTAGAACAACTTCGCGCCGTTGAGGCCGGGTGGCACATCATTCTCGCCTTAGCAAAAGAAGAACCCTTTGGAATTGACACACCAGAAGATCTTGCTCAAGCTAATCAAATCATGTTGCAAAAACAAAATATCCTTCACGAAAAGGAAAAAAACTCATGAAACCTTTTCAGCGTTCCCTAAAATTTCCACGCTCTTACAACAAATCATTTGTGAAATCATTTGTGAAATCATTTGTGAAATCATTTGTGAAGTTTTGTACTCTTTCCTGGATCGGAGTAGCACCAATTGCTCAAGGAGTTCCCACGGCATTCTTGCTCACCGAATCGGGAAACCAGAAAGATACCAAATGGAAAACAGTAGAGTCGAATAAATTCAAGGTCTATCACGAAGAAAACGCAAAAAATCTTGGAGAATACGCTTTAAAATCAGTGGAAACAGCATGGCCATATCTCAGCTTTCTTTTGAACGAACGAATGGCAAACGAATCTAACAACGAACGCTTTGCACTCCGAGAAAATACAGAGAACGTCCTGTTCTCACCAATATCTCTCATTTTAAATACACGCGCTGATAATGGTGGATTTGCAAACTTTGCAACACAGAATATTGAAGTCCAGGCCCAATCAGGAGCAAATGCCTCTCTGTTTCAGCATGAACTTGTACACCATGTTATGTACGAAAGAATGGACCCAAAAATGGGTCCAGGTGGACGCGCCTTCAGCATTGGCCTTATGCCCACGTGGTGGATTGAGGGACTCGCAGAATATTTTACTGAAAGCATGGGTCGCAACGAAACCAACGGTATTGCCAGAACAATGGCACTCAGAAACGCTTGGCCAACGTGGGATTCTTTACATAATCTTTACAACTCGAACGGCGACTACGGAAAAGGATACGTCACATCTGGTCGGTTTTTTGGATTTCTTCGCAATAAGATTCCGCAAACCACAATTTCCAACTTGCACGATTCATTTTTCAAACGCGAACTCATCCCCCCCTTTGTCACAGCCACAAAATTTGCGGTTTCAGGAATATGGGACAAAAGTGGGCCCTCACTCTACTCCGAATTTCAGCAAAATCAAAAAGACTCTTGGACACAAGATCTGGCCAATATGCCATCACTCCAAGCAAGCACAACCTCAAAAAACATTGCACAAAACAGAGGAACTCCCAAAACGATAGTTCTTGACCAAAAAACTTTTGTGCAAAGCTTTTTAGATTCCAAGCCCTATGAAAGCGCATTAATTGTTACAGAAATAGAATCCGGAAAAAGGACACGATTACCACTCGACATAGAAGGTTCACAGATATTTTCATTTGCTCCTTGGGAACGCGCAAATGGCGGCTTTTGGACAACAGGTGAACACCTTTTCCCAAATGCAGTGCGAGGCAATGATGTTCGCTACATTCGATTTGCAAACGACATCACGCACATTGAAAGCAAGTCTCTCAAACAACGCATCACTTTTCCTTTAAGCACGCGAAAAAAGCCAGTACTTGTTTCCCAAATAAAAGCTCTAGGAAATGGAAAAGCCTTTGCTGTTGGGCTTATGAAAGGCGATTCTTCGCTCTATCAAATTGATGCCGACAATAAGCGGTTTGAAGAAAAAATGCACTGGCCGGCCCCAATCCGAGTCAAACTTATTGAAGCCTCGGGAAACTTCACAAACTCCGAACTTCCTTGCAGCGACGTATTAATCGAAAAAGATCTCGAACAAACATCCATCGAAAAATTTTGTTGGGACGGCACACACTCTACAATTCTTCCCGCGGGAAAATTGACAATCCTGAGCGCCGTAGAACGGGCGCCTGAAACCTTTCTGTTACGCATCGCTTGGGGGAACGCCTCTGGAATAGTGGAACTCAAAAATGGCAACGTAGCGGCCGGATTTTCTATTCCCGAGTGGGGCGAAGACCTCGTGGCATGGACAGCAAACAGCCAAGATACCGGTTTTTGGGTGTATAACGGAAACAGCTTCGACCTCGTGCGATTTTCGTTTGAAAAATCGCATTCCGAATGGGAAAAATGGGTAGCAACCCAACCTGCCAACTCTCCTTGGAAAAAGCCGAACGACTGGAATCCCTATGTTCCACCCTTTGTGAAAATTGCAGAATCCGAAAAAAAATTACTTGCGCAAAATGCTACAAACAAAAATATCGCTGCACAAAATGCAAATGAAAACGAGAAAGATAATGAGAAAGATAATGAGAAAAATAAGGATAAGGATAAAGAAACAAAAGACCACAATTCAACACAACACAATTCAACAGAGCCGCTGACAAAAACTTCTGCACCGTATGTGGGACGCACCTTTTTTACGTATCCCACAATGCTACCCCCCTACTATGGAGGATGGGCGCTTGGCTTAGTGAGTATTCCATATATGGATGAAATGGAACGTCATAGAATTGAAGTTTCTGGACAATATTACTTGCCCACAAAATCAACCAACATCGAAGTGCGATATGTCAACAATCGGATTTTTGACGCATTTGTGGTATCAGCTTTCTCTTTAGATAGGTACAACGGCACCTTTTATAATCAGTATTGCAAAATAACGGAAGAAAACCTCTATAGGCGGTGCGGTGCCTCGCAATATCCTGTGCCTGGACGTTACAACTTTGGATACGACGACTACCTCCACGACACGGGTATTTCTGTTGGAACAGCCCACAGACTACTTCCCTCCACAGCAATATTAAACTTCAACCTTCGCCTCTCAAAAATTCAACCGTATACCCAGCTTCTTGCCGACGAAGGGGGGGCTCTGGGAGCTCAAAGGGCAATGCTAGGTGCCGTGGGAGCAAGTCTCAGCGCACAAATCCATGAAAATGCGTTTTATATGGGCCCTCGCAACGAACCTGGGCACCGTTATCTCTTATGGAAAACTTCCTATTCACTCACCGGAGAAGGCAACCACGGCTTCGGAAAATCCTATGACTATAACAACAAAACAGTTCCAACACTAAACTTTCAACGGTATCGCCTCTCCGGCACATCTTCCTTCTCTTATAAGAATAATAGCGTTTCCATTCATGGCGAAATCGGCGGCACAACCGGTCCTGAAACACTCAATCTACGCGAACTTTATCAACCCTACCGGACATATCTCTTAGGTTCGGGAATGGCCATGAACGGAATCAATATTCCGTTGCTGGGAAACGGCGGAATTTTCGCACGCGACAAAGGCAGTTATTCGTTCCGTTCTGACGTCAACTATTCCTTTCCTCTGTTGGATAACCTCGATTATGAATTCCTTGTTCTTTATCTCGAGTCCCTTCGCGGAGAAATTGTTGTGGGACGCGGCGGAGTTGCACAAACCGAGAGCTTCAAGAATATAGCCACCCGTGATGCAGTTAGCGCAGCCATTCGAGCCACAATAAACATCAAAGGTTTCCAAATCTTCCCCAGTTTGGCCTACGGACAGCTCATCGGAGAACCAGGATGGTCGTTGTTCTCGGAAATTTCATTTAGCCAGTTCTTTTGAAAAACATTCCTCTAAAGCTAATGTGACGCGCTTTTGACACCCAAAATCACCAAACCCTCGAAACAAAACAAATTTTTCAAAAGCTGATCAAAATCAACAGCAGACCCTGAAAAAAAATTCCGCCAAATATTTGAACGGAGATGCAGTTATTATTGACTGTATCATAATTTTGACCGCACTCACCCCGCGAAAACATAGGGAAAATTCACGGTGAAAAGATTGCGCGTCAAAAACCCTATCTTGGTCAAAATTCAGACAGAAAACGCGCTGCAAATTTGAGGTAAAGTAAATTCAGGCAACAGCAAATATATGCATCCTCGATTCTGAAATGGAGATCCTGTGAAGTTTTCTTCGCTTGCAAAATTCGCGATTTGCACCGTATCGGGCCTTGTAGCACCGATCGAAAGCACGCGCGTTCTTGCAGCCGACGTCAGTTCACCGTCATCCAGCACAAATACAGATGAGAGTTTCAGACTTTCCTTTGAACTCAAAACACCGCGTCGCTTTGCTTCTCGATTTCGAAAAGCAACACGCACATTAGAAGTGCGCGTCACGCCAGCACAGGCAAAGGAATTCGATTCATCAACATTCTATGACACTCGATTTGTTCATCGCCTCGTCATTAGAGAAGACGCTGGCGAAGTGATTTTGGGATTTCAGTTGCGCAACGAAAACTTGGGTTGGCTTGTCACCTATCAAGAAAACCCGTGGCGTTTGGTTCTAGATCTCTGGAGAACCGATTCTGTTCCACACCTGACTCTTGAAGAACAATGGCAATGGCAAAATGACTTCGCCGGTGAACAACGTTCACAAAACGGCGCAGGTGCACTTTCGGGGAAACCGATCGCGAATAGCGGCACAAATAGTAACACAACCAAAATGCTCAGCAGCGTATCTAGCAGCGGAAACCCTCGCTCTAGCTCTGACTCTGGCTTACTCGAAGGTACCTCCAGAGGCACATCCGGAGGCAACGTTGCCCCACTGCAACAACCCACACGCAAAGGCTCAATCCCCGCAGCCTATGGGCGCATAGAAGAACTCATGACTTTTCCCAACGATCGCATTGAAGACCTTCAGCGACAAAGCGGCGAAGCCGTTGGGACAACAAGCGAGTTTGCTCGCGTTAATGATCTTGCTGCGGCGCTTTACCTCTCTGGACGATCGGAGCCAGCCATTGGTGTTTATCGCCGTTTGGTATCGATGTCTGAAACAAAATTCCGCGAAAATCCCGAAAACCTATGGCGTGCCGGCGAGTCGGCGTTTCTAACGAGAAGATTCGACTTAGCAAAAGATTATTTCCGCACACTTCAAAGTCTTTATCCAGACACAGGAGCAGGAAGTCAGGCTCGTCTCCGTTTGGCAGACATCGACATCCTTTCAGCCGAAGGACAACTCGAAAAATCGAAGTCCGATTCCATTGCGGTAACATATGCCGACATCGCTCTTTCAAAAACAAGCTCTGGTCCCGCAAAAATTGCCTCCAGTTTGCGAATATTGAAAGAAAAAATCGATTCAAATCCGGAATCGGCAGGTATTTACCAACAAAATCTTGCACTCTGCGTTGGAAAAGATCTAGTTCCATTTGAAATGAGAAAAGATTGTTCGTACATTAAAACTAGAAGCATCATCGAGAAAATCGAAATCAATAGCGCGGATAGGGAAGTGCAGGAATTTAAAAAGTTCACTTCGCAAGACCCTCGATGGCAACAACTGGACGCCCGCATAGCTGCGCGCGTTCGCGACTTACTTATGGAATGCCAACAAAAGAAAACATGGGATACCTGGATAGACTTTGAACAAAATGCGCGTGCCAAACTTCTCGATTTCACACGCAGCGATGCCAACCTTCTCATGGCTCGCGCAAGTGCATGGGAGGCAGCCGGAAACATGAAGAACGCAGCAAAGCTCTACAGCCTTACATGGGACTCTACGTCCAACAGAATACTCAAAGATAACGCTGCTGCTCATGCCGCACTTGTTTCTGTAAAAAGCAAAAACTTGTCGGTTGGAGAAAAATATCTGCGCAGTTTAGAAAAGAGTCCAGCGCGCAAACAAGATGGTTTTAGCGCAGACACAGCCGAAACTTTGCGCACGCTTGCCCAACCACCGTATCGCAACAAAACGGCTTTGAAACTTCTTGTGCACGAAATTTCAAATGCACGTTTTGTAGAACGAGACCTCTCAGCTCTATTAAATTATGCAAAAATTCTTCGCGGAAGCAAAGAATCTGATACTGTTTACGAAAAAATATTAGCGCATCCCTCAAAAACTCCCGACGAAACCAAGAGCATCGAAACAATACTTTTCCAGTACAGCGAAGATCTCTCTCGTACCGGAAAAAATCAGAAGTCCGCAGAAATTCTCGCCGCTGTGGCGAATATACAAAGCGGAACCCGTCGCGCCGAAGCTGCCTACAAAGCTGGAATCGCATTTGCGCGCGCCGGGCAATTAGAAAAGGCCAAAACCAGTTGGCAAATTGCTGCCAGCGACATTTCGGACAAACGTTTCTCGACTCTGGCTAACGAAAGATTGGATCGAATTCGATAGTGCTCACGAGACAAGGAGGAGTATCAATGGGCGAACCTAGACCTGTCGGACTTTTTGATTTGGATGTTCAGTCATTTGCTGGCAATATGTCAAGCAATTTGGCTGCTAAGGACCTCGGAATGTCGGACGTTCGACAAACCGAACAACGAATTTCTGAAGAGGAAATGCTCCGTCACTTCCCAACGCGCGACGAGAAAGTATACAAAGTTCTTGAAGTCGCTCGTACCATCGCACCTACAAAAGTCCCTGTTTTGGTGAGTGGCGAATCGGGAATCGGAAAAGAAATGCTAGCAAAGGCTGTGCATATTGCCGGCGGACGCGATCGCGGTCGCTTTATTATGGCAAGCTGCGGCAACCTTCCGCAAAATTTCTTTGACATGGAAATATTCTCTGCTCCCAATCGAAATCCTCATGATTTTGGCACGCGCGCTCCCGAAAGCTGCACGCTGATGCTCGATGAAGTTGCTGATCTCGATGCCACCATGCAGCTCCGCCTCCTCCGCGTACTGCGTGAGCAAGACACCGGCAAAGGAATTATCCGTCGCGGTACCGCTGCCGATGCTCGCATCATTGCTTGCACATCAAAAAATTTGCAAGACGAAGTCAACGCGCAGCGATTTCGTGCAGATCTCTTTTACAAGATTCACGTCATCCATCTTGAATTGCCAAATCTTCGCACTCGTGCAATGGACGTCGATTTTTATTCAGAGATATTCTTACACGAATATAATAAGCAGTTCTCGAAGAACGTACAGCTTTCTCTTACAGCGAAGCAAGCTCTGCGCACATACACCTGGCCTGGAAATGTTCGCGAACTTCGCAATGTTATTCAACGTGCTGTATTGCTGGCAACTCGCGACAGTATTGGTGTTGATGAACTCCACCTTGTACGCGCAAACAGTCGCACCGAAGTGGCACTTAACGACACACTTCCTCAAATTACACTGCGCGAACTTGAACAACGCCTTATTTTGCAAACATTGCGCCGCATGAATGGCAATCGCACCCACACTGCAAAGGCACTGGGCATTTCGCTCCGCGCTCTTCGATACAAACTCAACGAACTCGTCGACTGCGGTTACGAGGTAGAAGGCAAGAACGTATGAAGGTTGTTGCAAACCAGATGTTCTCAAAAGCCGATGCAGTCTTGGAGAGCGGACTCAATCACCGCCTCAAACGCCAAGACGTGATCGTCTCAAATCTGGTGAACGCATACACACCTGGATATCGCGCTCTTGGCTACGAATTCGAAAATCAAATGCAATCGGCATTGGAAAACAACGACGCTCTTCCTCTAAAAACAACAAATGAGCGTCACATGAAACACCCGGGCGTCACTGGCGACGGCGACGTTCGAGCCGACTTGCACGTAAAACCATCGGAAAGCATTGGAAACGATGGCAACTCAGTGGATGTCGATAAAGAAATGAGCGACATGGCAGCAAACCAACTCATCTATCGCGCCACTGTAGAAGTCCTCAATAGGCGTATTGGAATGATGCGATATGGAATCAACGGAGGGAGGTAATCTATGGGCTTCTTAGACACGCTCAAGATCAGTTCTTCGGGCCTTGCAGCCGAACGTATCCGCATGAACACAATTTCGCGGAATATAGCAAACGCAAATACAACGCGAGTAGAAGGACAAGAAGGCCCGTACAAACGACAAGACGTGGTTTTTACCGCTACCAATACAGGAAATGAATTTGATGACCTCATGCGTCAAGCATTCGACCCTGGAGTTAAAGACGTAAAAGTAACGGGCATCGTGCAAGATCAACGTGCACCAAAAATGGTGTACAATCCGGGACATCCTGACGCCGACAAAAACGGAATGGTAGCCATGCCCAACATTTCAGTTATGGAAGAAATGGTGAACCTGATAACAAGCAACCGTTCCTTTGAAGCAAACACAACGGCACTAAATTCAACAAAACAAATGGCGTCAAACGCGATTAACATTGGTCGCGGCTAAGATTAGTTTTTCAGGGGTGGATTAATGATTACAAAAGTTGGTGGCAACAGAATTGATCTCTCCCGAATTGAGTCAGACATTCGCTCAATGAACGATTCATTTGGATCGAAGGGCGCGAGTGCTACGGGCGACACAAAAGACTCTGGATTTCTGAATCTTCTCGAACAGGGAATTAAGGAAGTCAATCAACAAATGAAAACAAGTGAAAAGGCTTCGATGGACTTGGTTTCGGGACGATCTTCCAACATCCACGAAACGATGTTGTCTGTTTCGCGCGCTGAAATTGGCTTTAACATGCTTGTTCAGCTCCGAAATAAAGCCCTTGAAGCTTATCAAGAAGTCATGCGTATGCAGGTTTGAGGAGTAACCAATGGTTGAACGTTTCCGAGCCTTCGTTGCGCAATTTTGGACTCAAGCCAAAACATTCTACTCGGGCCTTACAAAGGGACGCCGCATTGGAATTGGAATTGGCTTGGGCGTCGTTATTGTCGCTCTTGTCTCGGCTGTTTTCTGGCGTCCTGAAAAAAGCTACGAAGTTGCCTACACAAATCTCACACAAGAAGATCGCACGGCCATCTTGGCGTACCTCAAAAAAAGCTTGGTACAAGATTTTAAGCTTGAAGGCGGCACAATTTCATTTCCACAAGATCAAGTTCTAGACATCAAAATGAAACTCGCAGAAGAAGGACTTCCTGCAAGCGGTGTTGGCGTAGGTTGGGAAAAATTTGACGAAAAAGCTTTTGGAGCAACAGATTTCGATCAAAAAGTAAACAAACTTCGAGCCATTCAAGGCGAACTTTCGCGTTCTATCAATCGCCTCGACCCTGTAGAAGCCAATCGCGTTCACATTGTTCTTCCCGATGGCGCTGTTTTTGCGGAAGACAAAAAACCAGCTACCGCAAGCATCTCTCTCAGACTTAAAACAGGAAAAACGCTTTCACAGCGGCAAATTCAAGGTATTTTGCACCTTGTTGCACGCGCTGTTGAAGGACTCGATCCTCAGAATATTGCAATTGTCGATCAAGAAGGAAACATGCTCACACGTCCCGAAGAAGACGACGGAGGGATTGATAGAGTCACAAGCGCACAACGTGAGTACCAAAAAAAGATAGAACGTGAACTCTCTGCAAAAGTAAAAGAAATTCTCGGGAGAGTTGTTGGATTCAACAAAGTTGTCTCAACAATTCAGGCCGATGTCGACTTCAAAAAAGTGGAAACCACAATTCAGGACGTCGATCCCGAACGTTCCGCTGTTGTTTCGCAATCTCGCAGCGAACAGAGTACGAACGGCACAGGCGTAAATCCCACGGGAGTACCTGGAGCCAAAAGTAATTTGCCCGGAGAAAAGGACGACATACAAGCCACATCCTCACAAAATAGCAGCAAACAAAATCAGGAACAAACGAACTTTGAATTCAAGAAAACTCTCAGTAAAGTTGTTGAGCCAATTGGCGCAATCAAAAAAGTGAGTGCAGCCGTTCTTGTTGATAACAAAATGGTTGAAGGAAAATACACCGCCAGAACACCTGAAGAAATGGCGATGATTACAAAACTAGTCAAGAGCGCAATTGGATTTCAGGAAGGTCGCGATACGCTTTCTGTTGAAACGGCACAGTTTGAAATGGACGAATTTGCACAAGCAGAACAAGCCTCGCTCACAACAAGACGAACCTCACTCATCCAAACTGGAATCATTGCACTCGTTGCCATCAGCGGTCTCATCTTCCTGTTTTTCGCAGTTATCAAGCCTTACTTTCGTTGGCTTACGTTTGATCCCGAAAAAAGATCACAGGATCAATTCGGCGTGGTGGAATACGAGTTGGAACGCTCTGGAACCGCCGCAAAACGCGTGCAAGTAAAAGAAGAAGTTCCTTTCGAAAAACTTTCAGCTCGAGAACAAATTCTATACTTGGCCAAGAACGACCCCAAGAAGACCACGGAGGCCATTCGACAACTTCTATCCCCCAATGGTTACGGCGGTGGCGGCTAATTATTGTTATTCAATCAAGAAGCATTTCTGCAATATTTCCTTCAACAATTCGAATGCTTTATTACAATATCCAGATT
>CAIZES010000438.1 GCA_903932045.1 uncultured Silvanigrella sp.
ATACCGAAGGACGCTGGGCACAGTTCTGGCAAAAAATTGACGCAAATGGCTATTCGCTCGCGGCTTAGGGGTGCTACCATAAAGTTCAGTGAGGAGCATATTTAGCCTGATGGTCAGGACATTAAATGGCCTCCACACCCGTAAAACGCGCCTATCAAATTGCCCTCCCCGGAATGACTGGTAGAATGAGCGAAAAAGAGGAAGCGAGCTTCCGAACAAATATTACCTCAGAAGACCATCTCAGAGAAAAACAACTCACTTGTGCACTCCCCACGAGGGGCGACCTAGATACAGAATGGCACAGAAACTATTTGCAATCATTGGGAGTCAACTGCACATTTTATACTCAAAAACACATTACACCGCATGACCCTGCCTGGAAAAATGGCGAGATTGACCTTCTTTTCAGTTTCGTCGGCATGTCGGATGCAGATCCAATAAGCAGCGCAACCTTTCTTTTTTCTCCGGAGGGATCTGACGCGGATTTACCGAGCCAAGATGTTCTAAAAATTCTAAACACAGCAAAAGGATCAATAGATAAAAATATCATTTGGACTGCGGTTCACAACGCTTTTGCCTTGGCACTAGATGAAGGTCTGCTGATACCTTGGTACTATGCTTGCACTCGCCATTTTCATTCCAAAAATGTGGATTTGAATATCAAAGACATATTTACCGAAAGAACAATAGTATCGGACATTCGCATCAAGGGGAATTAAACGAAACGAAACAAGAAAGCACCCCTAAACTTAGGAACGCAGTGATACCCCAACATAAATACAATGAAGAAAACTATTATGAAGCGAAATATTATCAATAGATATTTCTTCATGCGGAACAACAACATGAGACACCCGTCCTTGTTGAAATTCAGAAAACCGAACAGCACTCCGCCGAGCAGAATCAACAGCACTAGTTTTTGTGCAACCATACCCCGTACCAACACTTCCATCCAAGCAAAGATATGCCGCAACAAATACTCTATGGCCCAAATATATCCTTTCCTCTACATAGGATTCATGTGCACTCTTGCGCACAATATTTTCAAGAGAGACTCGCGCATTGCGCTCAAAAAATTCCCCAAGCGCCCTAACAAGAGCAACCTCTTTAAATGGAGAAACACCAAGGCCATAAGCAAATCCAGAATCCGTAATTCGAGGATTCCTAAGAAGAACCAACTTCTCATAGGCCTCCGAAAATGCGCGCGCCCGCGCAACCATCCGCGTTCGAGCCTCAGCAAGACCTCGTCGCGCCACAGCATCGATCTCGAGTTCAACATACGATCTACAGTAGCCATGAGGTTTATCCTCTCTAAGAATTTTTCCGTGCCAATTTTTGGATGTATTGATGAATGTATACGCACACAATGCTTCAGAAAAATCCCAAACCGACTGCAGAATTTCCATGACCTGAACCTTCGTCAAACTGGAGAGAATAGATGACTTCATCCGTATCAACGAGAACACGAAAAACTTTCATCCTTTTTTATATCACGATTCCGATATTAATAAGCACTATCAGCGCCATTTCCATGCATTTTGGCTTTCTAGCTGTTTATTCAAACACTTTTGAAAGTATCGTGAGAAGTCAACAAATGTCAATCAACTTCCAAGAGTGGCGTTCGGTGACGCAAGGAATTCGAACTGGTTGGGGTAACGAACCAGCAATTATTGATATTTGCGTATCCGATGGTGATACAGATTTGTACAGCGAAAAATTGCCATGCTTGAACACCGTCATCTTAATTTTGGATCTTCTGAGTGGGTAGTGACCTTGCCCAAGCTAGAGATTTTTCTACGATTTGAAAGACCTGTTTTCTTCCGGTATTCTGGAATAATATTGTTGACTTCTATTTTGGTTTATTTCTTAGCATTTTTTGTATGGAAAAAGGTATCTGCACATGCAGAAATGGAATTTGCAAAATCTTTAGAAGAAATTTTGACACGTTCAGAAACAACACGAAGCGAACTACAGGAAAAAACGGTCGCTCTAATTGATTTGCAGAAAAGAAACTCAGTTAGCGAGGCCATTGCCCGCACAACTCAAATGGTTGCGCATGATATGCGAAAGCCTTTCTCGTTACTGAAATCCGCACTTTCGATATTGAATCACGCAAACAGCATTGATGAAGTTAAAAAGAACATGAGCGTTATTGGCCCTTCGGTAGAAAGAGCCCTAACGTCAGTGAACGGCATGCTTGACGACATCATGGAAATTGGGCGAGTTGAGAAGCCTATGACCGAACCCATAAGTTTGATTGCCATTATTGAATCCAGTTTAAGCGAGGTTTTTCAGATACATCAAGTCGCACAAATTGCGCTGCGCTATAACCTTGCCCACACCCATGCAGTGGAAGTTGAGTTTGCAAAAATCCAACGGGTGATATCGAACATTGCTGGCAACGCGGTTCAGGCTTTGAATCGCAAAGGAGAGATTTGGTTCACCACATCAGAGCAAAATGGTTTCGTTGAGATAAAAATTGGAAACAATGGCCCAGTCATTCCCGAAGAAGACTTACCAAAACTCTTTGATGCTTTTTACTCAAAAGGCAAAAAAGGCGGTACAGGATTAGGCCTTGCCATTGCCAAAAAAGTTATTTTAGCGCACGGCGGCAACATCCACTGCGAACACACAACCAACCGAAAATTTGTAGAGTTTGTTTTCACATTACCTGCTTCAACTCAATTTGACGAAGGAAAATCTTCGACTTTATTATCTCATTCAAAAGATATTATGAACACAATTTCTCATCTCACATCACAACAACAAGTACACTACGCGGCTGTTGTGAACGATCCGCGAGAGACCGAGTTTGAAACACGGATTGTGGAGGCAGCAAAAAAGCTTGGCAGACAAATTGTGGTTGCAATGCTTGACGACGAACTTTTGTATCGCACTGCACTTCATGGTCTGGTTGGAAAAAATCCAGACGTTGCTGCATCCGTTCGGATAGATTTCTACGATAAATCATCCGAAATTTTGAAGGCTGCCGTGGGATCCGATTGCGTGGTGTGCGATATTGATCTCGCCACAACCGATCCCATGGACGGATTTACCGTGGTACGCAAGCTTCGAAAACAAGGATTTTTCGGACAAATTTGCGTGCACAGCAATCGCTCGTCCCCCGAAGACACTCAAAAAGGGCTTAACGCAGGTGCCAATTTGGTACTTCCAAAACCTATGAGCCGCGCCCATCTTTTGGGTTTTGTTGGATCGACAATTTCTGAAGCTCCGCTTTCTGAGGCTTCGATTTCTGATACTTCGATTTCTAAGGCTTGTACGGATTCAAAAGGCAGTACCTGGCAAAACGAAACACCCACAACCTCACAACCAATGATAAAACCAACGGTGGTGGTACTCGACGACGATGCCGTAGTGCATCGTTACCGATTTCTGGCTTGGTGAACAAAATGCCCTGGAGCAAAATATGATCGAAAAACTTCGCGCACAAGGCTACACTGGCCCCATTTTTCTGTCGTCAAATGTTGGTTCTTCGGCGGGTTCTGGAGCACCGTCAGATACTGGGTCTGAATACGATGTAAGCGCATTTACCGAAACAATCCCTAAGCAGCCCATGAGTTTTAGCGTTCTTCGTAAGCTCATCAACCCTCATTAGGATCACGAACCCTCATTAGGAACACGAACTTTCAGTGAGATCTTTGACTCTGCACAAACTCAATTAACGCAAAACAACTGAAATCACGCCTCAAACTCACTCGCATCTTTTTATTCCTGGAACGGAATATCTGAAGCCAACAATCGACGTCATTTTTAAAATTTTGATGTCTCAAAATCCCGAGGCCTTAAAAAGTTTGCTCACGGCGGTGCTTACTCCACCTTCTGCAATTAAGTCTATTTCTATTAAAAATCCCAATATCATTTTGCGACAAATAATGGGAAAAGAGGTGCGGCTCGATTTTCTTGTGACTCTCGAAGACCAAACCGTTGTGGATATTGAAATGCAAACTTCCCACGAAGAATATTTTGAAACTCACCCAAATCAAAATGCAAACCGAAAGAGATTTCCCCTTTTTGTCCTTGTGCTCTTTGTTCTACCAAGGGATTACTGATGGTAAGAGCATCGAAACCGAGAAAAATAGAAGAATGCACAAAATAGCCATAGTAAAGAGATGGGCCTTATGCGCAGAGTGCGCACTCACAAAAGCTTCTCGTTCATCTTGATGACCAGTTTTAAAAATGCGCGCAAATAGCTCCTCACGAAAACGCGCCGAGAAAATCAATTTTATTCCCATCCAAAAGGCCGTTAGAAGCCAAAAAGCAAGCAAAATTTCAGCAAAACTATTAAGCCAATCCTGCAACTGGCGATGTTGAGCCAGAGCCAAAACAATTACAACAGGAATAAACCCATAGCTAAAGATTTTAAAAATAGTGATATCTTTTTTTTTCATCACGGTTCTCCTTAAGATAATGTTAGTTTTTAATTGTTAATATAGAAAATGCTGTGAATATCTGTTTTAAAATAGATCGCGAGCTTAAAAGCCAATTCGAGCGAAGGATTGTACG
>CAIZES010000439.1 GCA_903932045.1 uncultured Silvanigrella sp.
CCCACGAGCACTCCGCACTTGGCTCGAAAGTTCTGAAGCAAACGAACCACCTTCAGATACTGCCGAACTCAAGGCGTTTGAAACTGCGGTTCGCGCTCAGCACAGTATTCTAAAATCAAATCAAGAAAACCTCCTCTCTCAAAAAGAAAAACAAACGCTAGGGCGCCCTCAAAAAAACGTTGCCACAATGCTTTCCGGCCGGAAAACACAACTTATGACTATTTACTTTTTTAAATTGGAGATGCACGACTCGGCTAGTGATCACTTACGAAATGCTCTCTCTAACCTCGAAGAAAATGGACGAGTTGTAGCATCACAATATGGATATTCATTGCCATAAGTTTGTAGCATCGAAACGCGATTGGGGATCTTGGCGGTCGCAAGGGACTGACTCGACAAGCCGTATTCGAAGCAATACCTAAACAACGAACACAGTTCCCGTTCCCAGTTCCAGGACCCCATGCGCACGCTGGAACGGAATCGGGAACGACCACTTATGCGCAATCTGTGCCAACAAACGTGGAACCACTACGTGTCGTTTGGCGTGGAACGCAACAGCAGTTGACTTTTTTTTGCCGTAGGCGTGTTTGGTTTTAAGTTCTTAGAACCAGCGTTGCAAAGCGTCAGGCGTTAAAATGTCAACGGGTAAATGCTTACAGGCCGTACAAAAGGCGATAAAGCAGTTGTTGCGTTCAAGAGTATTTTTTTTGATTCTTTCCTTTTTATCTCCGAACGGCCCTATCAATTTCGCGTTTGGCATCGGACTGTTTGGCAGACTCTCGCTTGTCGTGTTGGGCTTTACCTCGACACAAGCCAAGTTCAATTTTTACAATATTGGCATCATTAAAGTACACTTCAAGAGGGATAAGAGTGTACCCACGTTGGCGGGTTGCCTGATCGAGTTTGCTAATTTCTCGGGCCTTCAGCAAAAGGCGTTTTTCCCGTCGCTCGGAATGGTTCATGTATGAGGCTTGCTTGAGCGCAGGAATCATAAAATTAACAACGGTGGCCACACCGTCACGAACAACGGCATAGCCGTCGGCAATGCTGCCGTGACCAAGGCGCAGTGCCTTTACCTCAGAACCTTTGAGCGCCACTCCGGCTTCAATTTTTTCTTCCACGAAGTAGTCGTGAAAGGCCTTTTTGTTTTTTGCTATGGTTTTCATGATTTCACTCTGAACGTTGTCTTTTTGAACGTTGTTATTTTGAAGGTTGTGCGGGTGCTCGACATTGTTCGCCCTTAGGAGGTAGGATTGCCCTCAGACCTCTGAATGTCAAGGGAGAAACCTCTGTGAGTGGCGATTTTGTGTTGAACACCATTGGCGCGTTATTTTTGTTTGCATTTGGCTCGTCAATTGGAAGTTTTTTGAATGTTGTTGCTTATCGTGTGCCGCTTGGTCGCTCGGTTGTGAGTCCAGGAAGTGCTTGTCCTCGTTGTGGTTGTGAGGTTCCCTGGTATGCTCTTATTCCGGTTTTGGGGTACCTTGTTGTTCGTGGAAAGTGTGTTCAGTGCAAGGGCCATGTCTCTTTGCGCTATCCCATTGTGGAGGCAATTGTTGGCGCACTTACGGCGATTGTTGTTTTTCGCTATTCCAGTCCCTCAGAATTATTGGCAAATTTGCCCGGAAACTCCTACTCTATTACGCCTTATTTTGGAACGTTGCGATTTCAGGTCTACGGAGACATCGTTACTGGATTGTGGGTTTTGTACACGGGAATTGCTCTTTCGCTTATCGACTTGGATCATCGTATTCTTCCCGATGTGATTACTTTGCCTGGAACGCTTGTGGGTGTTCTGTTGGGTTCCATGAATCCGGTTTTGGGTTTTTGGGGCTCTTGTTTGGGCGTTTTGGTGGGTGCTGGAGGCATATTCTTGGTGGCAAAGTCATATGAGCTTATTCGCAATCGTGAGGGGATCGGTTTTGGTGATGTCAAATATCTGGGATTTATTGGAGCAGTTGTTGGCTGGCAGGGGGTAGTTTGGGTTATTGCCATTGCAAGTGTTATTGGGGCCATTGTTGGTATTTCTTTTATTTTGGTAAAAAGAAAGTCCATGTCTTTTGCAATTCCATTTGGGCCTTTTCTTGCATTTGCGGCGTTTTTGATGACTATTTGGGGCGAGGAAATTCGCTTGTTTGTTTACCCTCCTCCCACATGAGGTTCTTGTGACACGTTCTATTGAGGCTTTATTGTCGGAGCTGAATCCACAACAATCAGAGGCTGTTCGTACGGTCGATGGCGCGCTTCTTGTGCTTGCGGGAGCGGGCACAGGCAAAACAAAAGTGATCACAACTCGTATCGCCTGGATGTTGCATTCCGGTATTGCGCCTGAAAATATTGTGGCCGTGAGTTTTACCAACAAGGCGGCGCGTGAAATGCGCGAACGTCTTTCAGATTATGTTGGTTCTGAGCTCGCCACTCATGCAGAACTTTCCACTTTTCACTCATTCGCTTTAAAAATGTTGCGTGAAAATGCAAAAGCTTTTGGCTTGCCGCGGAAATTTTCGGTGGCGGATGAAGGGCAGTCTAAAACCATTTTGAAGGAAACACTGAAGGAACTGAATCTTCAAGATCTTGTTTCTCTGCCTATTGCTGAAGCAAAAATGGGGCACTTTAAAGATCAGTTGTACACTCCCGGTGACTTGGGAAAACGTGATACAATGTTTGATGCTGCAATTATGCGTAATCTTTTTGATGGCTACAACCGGAGATTGCGTCTGTACGGATTGGTTGATTTTGATGATCTTGTCTATTTGGCCGTGTTGGGACTGCGCAATAATCCCGACGTTTTAGCGAAGGTGACACAGCGTTATCGTTACCTTATGGTGGACGAGTATCAAGATACAAATAATTCTCAGTTCGAATTTATTCGTTTGCTTGCGGGCGATAGAGGAAATGTTTGTGTTGTGGGCGACGACGATCAAAGTATTTATTCGTGGCGTGGTGCCAAGGGTGATGTTTTGTTTTTGTTTTTGGAAACGTTCAAGGGAGCAAAGCGAATTTCTTTGGAACAAAACTATCGGTGCACTCAAAGAATTTTGGACGCAGCAAACGCTGTTATCAAAGAAAATGCAAAACGTCTTCCTAAGCAACTTTGGAGCGACAAATCGAACACATTTCCCATTCGAGTGCATGCTGCCGAAAATGAGCGTGATGAAGCTACTTTCGTTACTGATACTATTCTTGAACTTTGTGGCGCACATCCGGGTTTGCAGCGTCACGATATTTGCATTCTCATTCGAGCCAGTGAGCAAGCTGTGATTTTGGAGCAGGTGTTTGCTGAGCGTGGAATTCCGTACCACGTCCATGGCGGGACTCGATTTTTGGACAGACACGAAGTTCGTTTGTTGTTCAGTTACTTAAGATTGGCAAACAATCCGAGCGATATTAACGCACTTTTTAGTATTATTAACGTTCCGGCCCGAGGCATTGGAACGTCTGCGTTGGAAAAAATAAAGGAAGCCTACATCGCGGCTGGCAATAAGCCGGTTGTGGAAGTTGTTCGTGGCCTTGCACATGAACACCGCGGTTTTGCCGACTTTTGCACGCGTTGGGATTCTGTTGGGCCTCGCGTGGCTGGTGCTACAAATTTGAATGAGGTTTCTAAAGCGCTGGAATACGCTATTCAGGAGATGGGATTAAAAGACGAAATTTATAAGCATGCAAAAGACATGCAAGACGCTCGTGGAAAAATGGATATGTTGGAGCGCGTTTTGGATGTCATAACGGCGCTCGAATTGAAGGAATTCAGTTTAGACGCCATTGCTGATGCGCTACATCTTAACGATGTTGGACCCCGAGAAAAGTCGAAAGATTCGTCGGGAAAAGTTCAGATCATGACCATTCATGCCGCAAAAGGTTTGGAGTTTTTTGCTGTGTTTGTTGTGGGTGTTGAAGATGGTATTTTGCCCCACGAACGTAGCATTGAAGATACGGGTGGTGTGGACGAGGAACGACGTTTGTTTTATGTTGCAATAACTCGCGCAAAACAAAGACTTTTTTTGTCACATTGCGGATTTCGGAGCCGTGGGCGCGGGCCATCCCGTGATCGAGAACGCACGATGTCGCGTTTTTTGAGCGCAATTCCCGAAAACTTGTTGCAGTCCACAGAGGCTGATGAAGAATCGGTGGAATCTCGGAAAATGGCTTCTGCGAAACGCCTTTTTGAGCTATTCCGCTAAAGGGCACGAGTGGGGGGCGCAAAATATGCGTTTGAACGGTGGCGCTTTTTTGGAATGTTTTTTTTCTTTTCGTGCAGGACTTTTTGCCGCTTTTTTCTCTTTTTGTATATTGATATCAGTGTTGGTTTTTCGCTCACAAGAAGTGTTATCCCCCTGTGAGCAAAAGTCTTTTTGCTTGTGGAGTGTTTGGGCACAGCCCGGTTCGCAGGCATTTGTTCGGAATCGTGTTTCCTTTGATGTTCAAAAGAAAGCTCTGCAGCCATTGTTGGAGTCGATGGATGCTTTGCATGGTGCGATGTGGGGTTCAGAAGAAGATTCTGACGAAGATGCTTTTGTTGCGCCCGAAGAAGAGGATGCCGATAATTCTATTTTTTCTAAAGGGCAAGAACTTGTTCAGGATGCCGTTGATGCCTTGTGGAACGACGGCGGTGTGAGCATGAGAGGTGTGTTGGCGCTTCAGCCCACTCTGCTGGGTCGGGCGCGCTTGTTGCTTGCGCGACTCTTTCTTGGAGATGATGAATATCTTGAATCTTTTGTTGCAATGTTATTCCCGCGATTGAACGACACCGTTTATGGTATTTTTGTGTCGGATATTTCGAAGTATGATGTGCTGAAGAGTGGAGTTCATCATGCTTTAGTTCAGTTTTCTGTTGCGGATTTGTTTTGGATTTATGATGAATTGTGCTTTGGGGAACCCTTCGGATCTGTGTGTCAATGGCTGAATAAAAGTACTGTTCATCTGGGAGCTCTTTTCGAAACAACGGAGCGTATTGCTGGTTCCGATGCTGTTATTAATATGCATTTCTATTGGAAAATTCAGAAGGGGCTGTTGCTTTGGGCCAACACATCCGATGCGTTTGAGGCTCCCATCGCTTTTGAGAGTTCGCAGGAAATGGATGAGATGGAAAAAGCGGTTGTGAATTCAGATGCGCTTTTTGCGCATGGGTTTTTGGTTCGAACGCAAAATTTGCAGAAAATGTGGAGCGATGTCCGTTCGACCGTTGAATTGTTGTATTCCGAGAACGAGGAAAGACGTGGGTTTCTGGGGTTTCCCGATCTCTTGGAAAGATTCGATCGTTTGTCCCAGTGGGTTTTGCCCTTGCTTGGAAATCACGATTTTGCATTGGGAATGGCAGCGGGAACTCAGTCTTTTTCGGCGAGCGCTTTTGTAAGGAATGATTTTTCGCAAGAACCAGAAAGTATGCAGCAGCTAAACTCATCAACGGAGAAACCTGAAGCTCTCTCTGGAGTGACTTCCGTATTGAAAGGCATTCTTGGTTCGTGGAGCGATGTGTTATTGCAGGATCTGGCTATTCCCTCGGAAAATAAGGTTATTTTTGAATATGCAACCGGAATTGACGGCAGAAGCAGAGAAGGCCAGAAAAACGTAAATTCCTACGGATGGAATAGGGCTTTTTGGAAGGCGCCTCTTGCTGCTTTGCCTGTGTCTGCCCTGTGGCGAATTGCGGAAACCTATTCCTCTGAGCCTTTGGCATTTGACTAATGGCTTTGGTTGGGTTTCAATTCGTCTCTTGTTGAGAAGTCGCTTTGCGGCCCTTTGCCGCTTTGGGGAGAGAACAGAATGGAAATAAAATTGATTGGTATTGTTGGCGCCGGACAAATGGGCAGCGGGGTAGGACAAGTTTTGGCGCAGTCAAAGTTTTCTGTCGTGCTTATGGATGTGCGGGAAGAAAGTTTAAAAAGAGCTGTTGCTGGCATTGAAAAAAGCTTAGCAAAATTGGCAGAGA
>CAIZES010000440.1 GCA_903932045.1 uncultured Silvanigrella sp.
CTGGTGATTTTGGTTTTGCAAGCTCAAATATTCGCATGCATTTATTTATGGCAACGGATAAATAAATGTAGGAAAAGGAGACCAAATATGAGATTTACGGAAATTGCAAACCCAGAGGACCAACTAGCACTTTGGAAGTTGATATGAACTGTTCGTTTCATGTTGGATCAGAGGATTGGCAGAGCAATCCAGCAAACGTCACTATTTTTGCTCGTGCCCTCGGTTTGCCTGTTACTGTTGTTCCGAACGCAGGACATCAATTGCCAAAAGACTATGTTTCTTCGTTGCTGGACAACTTTTAATAAAGATCGTTCTCAAGCTCTTGAGCGTACTCTTCTTCAAAGTCTGGATCGTGATCTTCTGGAAGTAGATCAGCATACCAAAGCTCTTTGATCTTCTTTTTAGGTTTCTTGGCTGCACGTTTAATTTTCTTGATTCTTGTCTCAACAGGCTGGATAGTTCGTAGCTGTTCTTTGACTATGGCAATCCACGCCATGCCTGCAGCTTGCTCATCATCAGGAAGTTTTGAAAAAATTGCTTTCATTGTTTTGAGATAGATCTTCAAACGAACAAGCGATGCGAGTTCCTTGCTCTCTTTCAATGCAATTTCAAGTTGTCTTTCACGATCGGAAGCGATGCTCTCATTAAATTCACGCACGTATTTTTTACGTTCGTATTCGCGATTTCTGATGTCTCGCTGTTTAGCCTCTTCTATTTGATCGTCTAATTTTTTGACAACATACGCAATGATGTTTTCTATCTGATGATCAAGTCTCAGTCCAGCGTCTTTAAATGACTTTTGAGTGTATGAACTCCATCCAAAATTCACACAAAGAATGTTCTGGGGAACTTCAATTTTTTCTGAATCCCATGCATAGTTGTGTAGTTGTTTTTCTATCTTGCTAAGGGTGGGTGTACGGCTTACTTTTGTATATGGTTCTCTGAACTGAAATTGAAGCCTTTCACCATCCTTGACGGCATGCATCGTTGAGCCTGTTCGGTCATGAAATTCGAAATGAATCTCTATACCTTTTTGTTCAAGACGTTCAAAAATTTCATCGGCAATACAAACAGCACGAATTGCATTTCTGGCTGTCGCGTATAGAGGAAAGCCTTGCCGAGACGCTCGGAAATCTGAAAATGAAAAGATGTGGGTCGGTGGAAAACTCGGCGGTTTATCTTTGATCGAGTCAAACTTCACTACGTTTTGTTTTTTCTCCATCTCGACGACGAACTCTTTTATTTCTTTATAAGCGATGATGCAGCGTTCGTGCTTAAGTTGATCAGGCTTGCGAACCTCAGTTTCAGGAGGACTCAGTGCCAACTTCTTGTTCGCTTTTTTAGCATCTGATCGCTCTCGATTTAGCTGGATTTTGTAATCGTCATTGATCGCAATGATGGGGTTGAAATCACCGTTAGGTAATTCAGGTCTAGGATCTTCCTTGCCAAATTGTTTTCGGGTCCAGTGACCTTGAAGGGGAAGGGGGATCTGATGCTTGACGCAAATCTTTCTCAGTCCA
>CAIZES010000441.1 GCA_903932045.1 uncultured Silvanigrella sp.
AAAAAAACGGCCTGTTCTTATTCTCGCAAAAGGTATAGAGCACTTTTCGTTTGCAAGTGCGGCATTGGCTCTTGGTCTTGGCTCTGAGGGTATCTTGTGGGCAGACACCAATCCCGATTTTACTACCAATATTGATTCCATCAAAGAGGTTATTGAAAGCTGCCCTTCGGACGCAGAGCCCATTATGGCAGTTTGCGTGGCGGGTAACTGCCGAACGACCAGCATTGATGACATTGTTCAAATGCGCCGGATTTGTGACAACAACAACATCTGGCTCCATGTTGATGCATGCCACGGAGGAAGCCTACTCTTTTCGTCGAATCATAGCATTCGCTTGCATGGCATCGAGACGGCTGACTCGTTGTCCATAGACCCGCACAAAGGGCTTTTTGTTACCTATCCTTCCAGCTATGTGATTTTTCGTAATCCCGCGCATTTAGCTTCGCTTTGCCGCTATCCTGAAAAAACTACGGATGCCGCTTGTATGGACTTGGGCCTTATTACCCCATTTTTCGGTTCACGAGGGTTCCAGTCACTAAAGCTTTGGTTGCTAATAAAACACCTTGGACTTGAAGGACTGGGGCAAGCTATTGACAGCCGACAAATACTTTGCCACCGATGGGCTGTCGTTCTCGAAGAGACCAGACTATTTGCATTTTTTAACGATAATGACTTTTATCGCATTGCATTCGTTTTCTGCCCGGAACCGGTTAGAGAATTGATCTCTGAGTTATTAAAGGATGAAGAGAATACGAATCGTTTTCGTGATATGATATGTCGATATACTGCCGAATTCTGTAACGAACTTTATAGATCAGGACGGGTGGTTTTTGATTTGTTCACTCTGCAAGATATTAAAAATCGAATTGGACTTGGCAGCGGAGGTAGTTACACCGTAATGGCGATAGCTATTGGTCATCCATTTATTGGAGAAATAATCGAAGGCGAGATCACTAGGAATATTTTGGATGTAGGTCTTAACCTAAAGGAAAGGATGTTGAAAGAGGCTAAAGAGAAAGTCTTCCCATTCCAGCAAGAGTCTTCTTCACTTAAGTTTGGCGGCCCAGCAGGGTGGTAACCAGTAACAGGAGGAATAGAAATGCCTGCCGATTTTACTATTAACTTCATTTGCCATGGAGATTTCGAACTCCTGGAGAAGACGATCCCTCAAAACCTCAAGGCGTTGTGCAATAACACTGACCAGACATACGACGTCATAATGACGGTAGATGGTATTGAAAGTTTAGATCCCCACTGTTACCTTAATTCTGCTCCTAAGTGGGGGATTGACGAGGTGCGATTTCGATGGAGGAAAAATAACTGCGCGATAGGCGATCCATCCAACAATGGACATCTCCATACTTTTTGCGATAGGACGCCTTATCTGTTAACTCTAGAAGGTGATATAGTTATATTTCAGGACAATCGCGACTTTGACATTTTGTCTGGTTTCAGAAAATTGTTCGAGAGGCATGAGCGCTTGGCAGTCGCTTCAAGAATGGATGATCACGACACTTGGGTTTGGAAGTTAGAAGATGTGGCATCTCCATTTGAACCAGGAATTAGATCTGTCAACCGGGTCGCATCCCACTTCCTTGTTTATCAAACGAATCGTGCTCGTAAGGTAATGTCACGGGAGCCAATTCTTAAAACTGATTCTTTCTACGACAATGGAGAGCGTTGGTTTAATTACGAAGACTTTATCTCCACCAAATTTGCTGAGCCCGAAGGGCCTGGAATCGCGTACATAGAAAAGTTCCCCATAAAGGTATATCATTGTGACGTAAAAGTTACCAAGGATTCGGTCTTCTATTCGAAAGATATTGATGTCAAGTTAAGAGAATTTAAGCGGCGGTTAACGGAGGAAGAACATGAACGGAAATAAAAATTTGTGGACACCGCTTGTTAAGCCTGCTTTTATTTTATCCCCAATACGATCAGGCTCTACGCTTCTAAGGTGCATTTTAAACAGCCATAGCGAACTATATGCTCCGCATGAGTTGCACCTTGATTCCATTGGAGTAGAGATAAAAAGCGAATATTTAGAACAGTCGATAGAAGCCCTATTGATGAGCAAAGACCAGCTAAAGCACATGCTATGGGATCGTGTCTACCATCTTTTACTTGCCATTTCCGGTAAAAAGATAATTGTCGACAAATCACCAGGGTATGCATTTGCCTGGAAAGAGATTCTATCCATATGGCCACAAGCTTCATGCATAATTATGCAACGAAATCCAGCCGTAATCGTTCGCTCTATTATCGAAGCAGGAGATGGGAGAAGTGAGACCGAAGCAGTCGAGCAAGTCTGTCGATGGGTAAATGCTCTTGAAGAAGCAAGACAATCACTTTCCGTATGCCACGTTATTTCTTACGAAAAACTGGTCTGTGAACCCAAAACGGTGGTATCCAACCTTTGCGAATTTTTAAAGGTGCAATTTGAGCCGCAGATGCTTAACTACGGCAATCACGAGCATGGTGATTTCAACTATGGGATAGGAGATTGGGGATGTCGCATTGAGAGCGGCCAAATCCTTTCACCAAACAATGCTAAGGTCAATGTTGCCAAATACCCGAACCTTTCCACTGCTT
>CAIZES010000442.1 GCA_903932045.1 uncultured Silvanigrella sp.
ACACCTCAAATCCCGAATAGAATTCCTACACTTGTTCAAAAATCGGCCACTTCAACGAGCCCGCGTGGACTTAGAAGTGATCGCCCCATGTCAACCCTGTTTTAGATAAGACAGCCGTGGCAGATGATTGGCTTCGTATTCCAATCGGAATTTTTTTTGATTGCTCTCAGATCAATCACCTCTGGGGGTGATTGATTTCTTCGTCTTCAACTTCGGCAGCAGCTCCCACCAAAAGTCCCTCACCATCTTCCTTGCGTGATTGCGAAGCTGTCAGTTCACGTTCGGCACGTGCACGTGCATCCTGCTCGGCTTCTTGCGCTAAGCGCTCTGCCAAATTGGGTTGAACGCGAAAGAGTCCTTCCAGCGTATCCTGACGAATGGCTTGTGTGAGGCGCTTGAACAACTCAAAAGCTTCTCGCTTGTATTCCTGAAGAGGATCTTTTTGTCCGTAGCCACGCAGGCCAATTCCGTCGCGCAAATGATCGAGCGAAAGCAAATGGTCTTTCCAGTAGGAATCCAACGTTTGAAGAAGCAACCAACGCTCAATTTCGCGCATTGTTGAGTCGCCAAAAAGTTGCTCTTTCGCAGCATAAACGTCGCGCAACATTTTTTGAACCATTTCGTAAAATTCCAAACGCGTGTGATCGGTGCGTTTGCGCTCTGCGGGATCAATGCGCACAACCGAATTAATGCGACGCAAAATATGACGTTCAAGCATACCAAAATCAATTTGCAATAGCTCGCCAGGAATTCCACTGGGAGGCATGAGATCGTCGCACATGGTTTTTACATAGCTCTCCAAGGTTTCACCTAGGAGCGTGTCTTTCACATTCTCACGACGCAAAATACGCATACGCGTTCCGTACACAGTTTGACGTTGTTTGTTCAAGACGTCATCGTATTCCAACAAATGTTTTCGAATATCGTAGTTGAAGCCTTCCACACGTTTTTGCGTTTGTCCAATCACACGAGTGAGCATTGGGCTCTGAATAGCTTCGTCTCCCATGCTCCACTGCATGATCATATTATTGGCCTTGCTATTAAAGCGGCGCAACAAATCGTCTTCCCACGAAAGAAAAAAACGACTTTCACCCGCATCACCCTGGCGCCCCGCACGGCCACGAAGTTGGTTGTCGATACGCCGCGATTCGTGACGTTCCGTACCCATTACAAACAAACCACCAACAGCTGCAACGCCTTCACCCAAAATAATATCAGTTCCGCGACCGGCCATATTCGTAGAAATTGTGACGTGACCACGCTGTCCGGCCTCAGCAATAATTTTTGCTTCCTGCTCATGCTGTTTCGCATTCAACACGGAGTGAGGAATGTTCTTTTGCGTGAGAAGTTCCGACAAAAGCTCACTCTTTTCAATACTCACGGTACCAACAAGCACAGGCTGACCTTTTTCGTGTGCTTTCACAATTTCTTCCACCACGGCCTTAAACTTGGCTGTTTGCCGCAAGAAAAGAACATCGTCGTGATCTTGACGAATCATGGGACGATGCGTTGGTATAACAACAACATCTAGGGAATATGTTTTGTGAAATTCCACAGCCTCGGTATCGGCGGTTCCCGTCATACCTGAGAGTTTTTTGTACATGCGGAAGAAGTTCTGCAGAGTCACCGTTGCGAGGGTTTGATTTTCTGCCTGGATAGCAACATTTTCCTTCGCTTCCAAAGACTGGTGCAAGCCATCGGAATAACGTCGTCCGTGCATAAGCCGACCCGTAAACTCGTCAACAATAATAATTTGTCCTTCGCGAACAATGTAGTGATCGTCTTTACGGAACAAAACCTGCGCGCGCAAAGCATTGTTTGTTGCGTGAACCAATTCCATATGTTCCGGATTATACAAATTATCAATATTCAGCCGCTTTTCTACTTTGCGAATACCCTCCTCAGAAAGTGAGCAAGTGCGTCCTTTTTCGTCCACCGTATAATCAATTTCTTTACGCAAACTACGCACGGCTTCGTTAGCGACCAAGTATTTATCGGATGTGGAATCAGAAGGACCACTGATAATAAGGGGCGTACGGGCTTCGTCGATAAGAATGGAGTCAACTTCGTCAACAATGGCGAAATTATGTCCGCGCTGCAACACAAAATCCTCAAGGCGCACCTTCATGTTATCGCGAAGATAGTCGAAACCAAATTCGTTGTTGGTGCCGTATGTGATGTCGCATGAATAAGCTTCACGACGTTCTTCGTCGGACATTTGCGAAACAATACAGCCAACGGTCATTCCCAAGAAATTAAAAATTTGCCCCATCCAGCGCGACTGGTGACTTGCCAGATATTCGTTCACCGTAACAAGGTGAGCACCTTTTCCAGAAATGGCATTCAAATAAAGCGGACTGGTGGCGGTAAGAGTTTTTCCCTCACCCGTGCGCATTTCGGCAATTCTGCCCTCGTGAAGAGCAATACCGCCAATCAATTGAACATCAAAATGACGCTGCCCAATCACGCGACGCGCCGCTTCACGCACCACAGCAAATGCTTCGGGAAGAAGCTTATCAAGAGATTCTCCCTTCGCATACCGACCTCTAAACTCGTCGGTTTTTGCACGCAGGGCATCGTCGGACAGAGCCTGCATTGCTGGTTCCAAAGCATTGATGCGCGTAAGAATGGGAGCCATACGGCGCAGTTCACGATCGTTCTTGGTTCCAAAAATCTTTTTCAAGACATCAAACATAAAAAGCTCGTCCTTCCCGGGTATCAGATGTAGGCGAAGCTTATATCATGTTTTTGACGTATGCGGCAAAGGCTTGTCTCAATGAGGTCCTAGGTTGGTCGATATACAGAACACTACAGCGGGCTAACCCGCTTCACAAAACGGAGACAGCACGATGGCGCACAACGACATGTTCTTTGTTCATGAAGACGAAATGAGTTCCATAGATTTTGAAGCCACCCTGGCTCCGGAGTTCCAAATCAACGATGATGCTCTATTAGATGTCAAAACAGATCTCCACATTCAGAGCCTCCTAAACTCCATGACCAACATTGGGGGCGAAGTTGCTCGTCTGCGCAGCGAAATGAACGGGCTCCTGACTCAAAACACCACTCTCATAGAAACATTTGATAGACTGAAAGAGGTACTGACTGCAAAAGGTGCCATAAACTTTGAAGACTTCGATCTTGCGTGTGACGTGATGGAAGAAAATACCGAAACACTTTCACAAGCCTATGCTCGCAAAATCGCAAATTAAAAAAATAACGAAATAAAAAAAATAATAAAAAATGGAAAACGAATCTCAGAACGAACAACACAACGATACAGACAACAAACCACACAACGAAATCGACAACGAAGAATTTCAGGATGTTCCTCCACCTGAGGATTTTTTGCCAAGCCCTCGAAAACCACTCAGCGCCTTTCGGCGGTGGCCCCTACTTTTCCCCGGCATGACGTTTCCCCTCGCATTCGCTGCGGCTTGTTTGTGTGTCAGCTTGACACATTGGAACAGTGATTCCGATTTTTTCTCGGCATCAGGCATCGATGTTTACGCGAACAAACACTATTTCCGACTCCTCACCGCACTGTTTGATCATGCCGACATATCCCATTTGGGCCTCAACATGATGCCTTTTGTATTTTTTGGTTGGTTGCTGAGCGCATATTTTGGGACACTCATGTTTGTTCTTGGGTCGCTTTTTGTTGGCCTCACCAGCAATGCGTTCACCGTTTGGATGTACGCACCCGACACAACTCTTATTGGAGCGTCCGGGGTTGTGTACGGAATTATTGCCATTTGGCTTATCCTTTACATCCGTTTCGATGACGAAAATAACATTGCCAGAAAATCGATGCGAGTTGTTGGATTCATTCTCATGCTCCTCTTTCCAACCGCCTACGAACACACCACCAGCTACTTAGCGCACGCTTCTGGCTTTTTGGCTGGAATTTTTTTTGCCGTCGCTGCCTTACCTTTAGCCAAACTCCGAGTGCCCCCTCTTTTACCAAATAAATCCCAAATATCCCGTCGCATTCGAAAAACATACATTGTAAAATAAGATCCTAAAGTCCGATTTAAAGTCTGATTTAAAGTCCGATTTCTTTCAAACTCGAAAGTGAGCGTATGATTCGGTATATTTTTAAATTTGTTGCAAGCGGAGAACACTTCACATTTGACGTGAATCCTGAACGGAATCCCACCAATTTTTCGCACATCAAAGAACGCGCACCATGGACTGAACTAGACTTTCACAAGTGTCCTGGGTGCACGCTTTCAATCGCTCATTTTCCCTACTGCCCAATAGCACTCGATCTTCAACATGCCATCACAACATTCAGGAATGTGCGCTCCACTGATATGCTGGACGTTACCGCCGAAACTCCTCTTAGAACAGTTCACAAACGGTGCGACTTTCAATCGGGGTTTCAATCTTACATGGGCTTAGTGATGGCCTTAAGCGCATGCCCTGTTTTGAGTAAGTTTCGGGGCGCAGCGCTCTACCATTTACCATTTGCAAGTTTAGATGAAACCATTATTCGCAACGTAGGTTTTTATCTTCTTAAGCAACACTTTTTACAAAAGAACAATGCAAAGGCAGATTTCGAACTTCGCGGATTAGCAAAAATTTATGACTCCGTGAACGTTATAAATCTTGAATTTCAAGATCGACTTCGAAAAGCGAGTGACAAAGATGGAAGTTTAAACGCCATTATGAGCTGGTGGAGTACCGCTACTCTCCTAACTTCCATGGATGCGATTTTAGCTCCCTACGAAACCATGTTTGTTAATAAAAATCCTACTCCAATGTCGGAGTAGGCTTTTTGCTCTGAATAATTGACCACGTAAGAGCCGCAAGCAACACAACCACAACGCTCCATCCGGCCCAACCCAAATCGTTGTATTGAACAACCACGGGAGCAACAATCACCGAAACAAGGTTCACCACTTTAATCATGGGATTCAAAGCTGGTCCGGAGGTATCTTTCAATGGATCGCCCACAGTATCACCCACAACAGCAGCCTTGTGACGTTCCGATCCCTTACCGGTATTCTGTGCAGGATCCCGAGGTTCGTCCTCAATAACTTTTTTAGCATTATCCCAGGCACCACCTGCATTGGACATAAACACAGCCAACAGCTGACCCGACACAATAATGCCAGCCAAAAATCCACCCAGAGCCTCAACACCCAACAAAAGACCAACCAAAATAGGTGTCACAATGCCCATGAGAGCCAAAGAGATGAGTTCTTTTTGCGCAGCTGTTGTAGAGATGTTCACACACCTACTGTAATCTGGTTTGATTTTTCCTTCCAACACGCCATTGCGAAACTGCCGACGAACTTCTTCAACAATTTGAGCAGCAGCACGGGCCACAGCCTGAACGCAAAAAGACGAAAACAACCACGGCAAAGCTCCACCCAGAAGCATTCCAACAAATACAGTGGGTACAGAAACACGTATGCCGTTTTTCAAAACTTCGGGATTTATAACAGAAACGTCTGTAATAAACGATCCAAATAGCGACACCGCAGCAATTACGGCTGAACCAATTGCAACCCCCTTAGTTATTGCCTTTGTTGTGTTTCCAACGCCATCGAGATCCGCCAAAATTTGGCGTGCTTCGATAGTTTCTTGATCGGTTTGATCGTGCCACGCCATTTCACCAATGCCATTCGCGTTATCGGAAATAGGACCAAAGGAGTCCATTGCAACATTATTCCCAGTGAGGGTAAGCATTCCAATACCGGTCATTGCCACACCATAAAGTGTATAAGCAATCTTTTGAGCCGCGTCGAGTCCGTCCATGGTGCCAAAAATCATAATGGAACCAAAAATGGTGATCGCAATAAGAAATACAGACCACACAGAAGATTCCAAGCCAAGTGAAAATCCCGACAGAATTGTTGTGGCCGAACCAGTGCGAGTTGCTTTAACAACTTCCCGAACAGGTGCAGCATCTGTGCCTGTAAAATATTCCGTCACACGATCGATAGCCACTGCAAGCAAAACACCCAATGCAACAGCTGCTACAGGACGCCACCATCCACCGTGAATGTCCTGCAAATAATACCAACCTACAAGTGCAAACAAAATGACAGAAATAACTGCAGACCATGCAAAACCACTGAAAATAGCTTTCATAGCATCGCCGCGTTTTCCTGGGCCTGTACGAACTAAATATGTACCAATAATGGAACTCAAAACACCAATACCACGAACAAGAAGTGGAAAAATAATCCATTGAAGTTGATGAGTCATGTGATAAAGAGCCAAACCCAAAATTAAAGCCGAAACAATTGTAACTTCATATGATTCAAAAATATCCGCAGCCATACCTGCACAGTCGCCCACATTATCACCCACCAAATCGGCAATTACGGCAGGGTTGCGAGGATCGTCTTCAGGAATTCCGGCTTCAACCTTTCCAACAAGATCGGCACCAACGTCTGCAGCCTTGGTGTAAATTCCACCACCGACGCGCATGAACAGCGCCAATAACGTACCACCGAAACCAAATCCGAGCAGAGCATCAGGAGCGGCTACACCAAAATACATAAAAATGAGAGTGCCACCCAGAAGACCCAAACCGTCGGTAAGCATGCCCGTAATGGTTCCTGCACGATAAGCAACGCGCAATGCACCCGCAAACGATTTACGAGCTTGCCAAGCGCATCGCACATTGGCATGAACGGCCATGCGCATACCCAATTGACCTACAAGCAACGAGAATGAAGCTCCCATCACAAATGCAACAGCGCGACCCAAGCCAATAATTGTTTTGACTTCGTTGTCGCTGTATCCCGGAAAACGCTCAAGAGCATCGCGGCTTGGGGGAACAATATAAACAGACAAAAAGAGAGCAACGGTCAAAACAGCAATTAACGGAAGAATGGTGATGAGCTGCTTTTTAAGATAGGCATTTGAACCCTCCCGAATTGCATTCCAGACCTCAATCATCTTTTCCGTGCCTTTTTCTTCACGCAAAATTTGACCACGTAGCAACAAAGCATACAAAAGACCACAAATAGAAATTCCTAAAACAGCAAACAAGGCAATCTGCTCAAACTGAGACAAATTGTGCATCATATGCAACCCCTCCAACAAGTGAAACAACTCAAAAACAATCTCATGCATCGGCACGACATTCAGTTTATCAAGCGAAAATTTGACATGTGAAAAACACGTCAACATTCCGACGTGGAGGAAAAATTGTTCCCTAAAGTTTGAAAGTCCATTTCCGACAACTTGTCTGACGGTTCATTTTGTTCAGTCACATGGGGGAAATTATATGAGCAAAACAAATGCAGAAAAGCAAGATTCCACATCTGTAGCGGGCGGATCCGACACTGGCTTCAGCTCAGTCTTCAACGATCCCAAAGGCACACCTGCAAGCGGGACGGACTTTAACACCAATTTCGGGACTGAAAATACCGCAATGGGTGACATCTTTAAAGCGGGCAGCAGTCAGGCTGACGACAAAAAGAAAAGACTGATATTCTTGGGCGCAGCTGGCGCAGCTCTCATCATTTGCGTAGGCGGACTGATGTATCTGCTACAAGGAGAGCCCAATGAAGAAGCGGCTATCCCTCCAGCAGCATCTGTTCAAAAACCGGATCAAATAAAAGCTCCACCAATGGCGAAAACAAAAAATAATTCTGCAATAACCAGCGGCGAAGCCGTAGGTGACGATGAGGTCACCGATGAAACAGACGATACTGCAGCAGCCACCAACGACACTGCCGCAAATCCAATAGCAGCAACAGCGTCTACAACATATACATACAATGAAAGAGATGGTGGACCCGTTGTTTCTGCTGCCGATGGCACTGTTGTAGAAGTGTCCCGCAAGGCAGATTTTTCTGTTCCCTACGTAACCGGAAAAGCAAAAGCAGGAAAATTCCGAATTCCAAATCCGCCTCCCGGCGAAATTTACTGGCGTCAACAGGGTTCTGCAGCTCAAAAAATTACAATTAGTCCTGCCCAGCCTCTGAATTTAACATTCTCTGCTCCAGCATCCGTAGCTTCGGGCGAATCGCTTTCCTGGAGCTCCAATGGATCTGTCGCTTTCTATCGCCTAGAATTTGCAACTGACGCTTCATTTGCAAACATTGCAAGCGTACTTGCCACAGCAAAAACTTCTGTCGGTGTCAAGGAAGTTGCCGCAGGCAAATATCAGGTCCGCCTCGCCGGTTTCAACACAGCTGCTGGGAGATGGGAATACAGCAATCCTTCAACTCTTGAAATAAAGTGAGAGCCAGTCGAACCAAGTTTTCCCCATATGAGCGTCCGTTATTATTGGACGCGTATTGTAAGTGCTGAGCCAAGAAAGCTCGGCACTTTTCTTTTTATCGGAGTCAAGAAGAAACACCAAACCCGAACCACCCGAGCGCAGCGGCAACTCCCACGGACAATTCAACTGTGAGGCATCAACAATCCACGCACCGGGATTTTGAAACACACAATCAACCGAATTGAATCCTTGCCCCGCGAGGCGAGCCTTCACTTCCATCATATCGGTAGCATGTAAAAATAAAGAATCATTTGTATTATCGTACAAAGAAAAACAAGTGCTCAATTTGGAAGACAAATCTGCCGCAAATTGCTTTTTCACGCAAGAATCGCTTTGAGCTCCAACGCTGTCTAAGAATAGAACAATGGGAGTCAAACAACCACGACCGCGCCATGACGCACAAATTTGAGCGGTTTCCGAGGCAATATTCGCTACATTTTCTGAAGATAATGTTCCACAATCCATGGAATTCCAAACATCACCAAAAGTAAGAATTC
Organism: uncultured Silvanigrella sp.; assembly: GCA_903932045.1. Classification (GTDB taxonomy): domain Bacteria; phylum Bdellovibrionota_B; class Oligoflexia; order Silvanigrellales; family Silvanigrellaceae; genus CAIZES01. The sequence continues at coordinate 8,749 of CAIZES010000442.1, forward strand.
GCGAATGGTAGTGAGGTTGCATTTCACGAAACACCCGACATGTTGCATCCGAACCAAATACCAAAAGGATATCGGCTCCAAATTCATCGGGGTGCGCCAAGCGACGCGTGTGCAAATGAATTTTCATTGGGGCAAGTTCTATGGAACAACACTCCACCAACGATTGAATTTGAGAAATAATTCCTTCAGAAAACGGATCGTCCCCCCGCAGCGTGGGCAAATTGATATGAAAATCACGAAACCCCATCCACGCAGCAGCCACTGCAGGCAAAAGCCACGTAATAGGAATATTTGCAGAAGCCACAACATGGGCAACTCTTTCACGACTGGAATTTCGGAAACGCGCCAACGATCCCTTGGAAAGTTCGTTCCATCCTCGCATTGCAGACTGAAGGCCTACAAGATCGGCTTCAGACCATCCACTTTGACCTAAATTGAAGCGAACTCTGGAAAAAATATCACCTTCAAATGCCTTTGCCATAGAAAAACGAGCAAAGCCCAGTCGTTGCAAAACGGAGCGTGAACTTTGGCCTGAAGAATCGAGAGAAGCACGATGGGAAGAACGATAAGAAGAAGAAGAAGAAGAAGAAGACGCAAGCGGCGCTTGTCGCACATTCAAACTACAACCCTTTAGGCTTGCATCAGGAGCGCGCCCCTCTATTGAAAACACCCCAAGGGTGTCGCCATGCTCAACAATTGAAGGATGCACCTTTCCCAAGTCTTCGGTAATAACAAATGGATAAGAATCAGTGTTGATAGCGTCTCCGAATGCCAAAAAACCAACATCTCCAGTATCAACAAATCTTTGAAATCCGGCATCTAAAACAAATGGAAAAAGGGTTTGATTGCATGCAAAAAGATTTTTGTGCGGATTTTCGAGAGCCCAGGCCTGAGAAGCAAGCTCACACATGCCGTATTCGGAAAGAAAACAAATTTCAACAGACTCACCATATACAGAACGCGAAAAATTGAGAATATCTTGTTGAGAAAATACTTCCGTGCGTCCTTTGGTTCCACCCGTATCAACAATTCCCAAACGTTTGCCGGAAAAAATATTTGCAACGGAATTTTGTTGAGCCAAACGCTGCACCCAAACGTGATGAAAACTTGTGCCAAAAACAATGGCTTCTTCGCCTACCTGTGACAATTTGGAAATCAATTCACCAATATCACAATCCACATTACAATACTCAATACGAAACCCGCAGCCCGAAAACATGTCAATCATGGCTGCCAACGAGCTGGAGGTCCAAAGCGCTGGTGTTGGCACCAAACTCAAAATTGGAACATCGTATGAAAATCCGAATCGTTCCAAAAAACGTTTCAGACCAACAACCGAAGCTTGTGCATAGCACTCAAGACCCGTTTCACTAAAATAGTGCTTTCCACGGACATCATTTGTGCTTCCACTCGATAAAAAAGAAAAAACATCAGACATTCTCCCGGACGCAGGAATTTCTCCCGAGAAAATATCAAACATTCGAAAACAACGAATTGGAAGGAAAGGAATAACAAGATTTTCTTCTGCAAACGGAATATTCACAAAAAAATGCACTAGATCAGGAATGCGTTGAATTAACTTATCTTGCATGACGAGCGCTTTTTGTTGCAAACTTCGGAGCTTTACATTCATTGTAGCTTCGCCTCTGGTGTCGGTTGTTAATTTGCTAGCCATGCTCGGCAACGTTTCATTGGTGGCATCCATTGTGAGTCCGCCTTTGACATGTTAATTTTGCACTTCACAAATACTCGAACCCGGAGGACAATCAAGCGTGTCTCAAACCACAGCTTCCCGTCGCGCCACTGTGCTCTTTTTTATTGCTTACACCATTTTGCTCGTTGGGTTGGTTTTACTCGACCAAACAACCAAGTTTCATGCTCAAAAAATGTTCTTAGCTTGGTCGCACCCAACCGACGTCCAAATGTTTCAGTCCAGCAGTCACAATGTTCTCACATTAGGCACCGCCCCAGGTTCCGGCAACTGGTTCGAATTGAATTTCACATACGTTCGCAACACGGGGGCTATTTGGGGAATGCTCAACAATTTGCCTCGGGGCTTATCAAATGCCTTCTTTCTTGGGCTGTATCCCATTTTTATGATTATTCTGGGACTCACATTCCGCGCAAGCAAGTCCGGCCAACGTCTTTTACGCTTCTCCATTATCTGCATTCTGTCGGGAGCCGTTGGCAACTTTATCGATCGGGCAACCCTGGGCTACGTCATCGACTGGATGCATCCCATGTGGCGCATCTTTGGCTGGACCTATTCGTACCCAGTTTTTAACATTGCCGACGCTGCAATCGTATGCGGGGTCTCCTTCTGGTTTATTGACGGTCTTCTTGAAACTCACATTACAAAGCAAATGACAACCAAACCTTGACGACGCGAACCGCGCCCTTCACACTACCTTCGACCATGACACCCCCAGAGTGGAGCATCCGATGCCGGACCTGAACGCCCGTTCCAACCGCACACCTCGTCACATTTTTTTTGTGTTTTTGCTTCTTGCACTTGCTCTCGTTAGCGTCGATCAAACCTCAAAGTTTCATGCGGAAAAAAACTTCCTTAATTGGTCGCACCCCACCGAAGTGCACCACATGAACACCGAAAAACAGCATGTTTTTACAGTTGGAATTTCTCCTAGCCAAGCGTATAAAACCGGTTTGCCCACAAGCTCCATCACCACAAACTGGCTAGACTTTCATCTCACATACGTGCGCAACACTGGTGCCGCATGGGGAGCTCTTTCCACTCTTCCCACATCCGTGCGCTCACCTTTTTTTACCGCAGTTACAATTCTCGCACTTGCTGTTGTTGGGTGGTTATTTGCAACGAGCCATGCCGGCCAACGTTTTTATCGCATTGGCTTAGCATTCATCTTTGCTGGAGCCATAGGCAATTTCGCCGATCGCATTTTTTTGGGATACGTTATTGACTGGATCCAATTCCACTGGAAAGTTTTGGGATGGGAATATTCTTTTCCGGTTTTCAATTTTGCCGACATCTGCATTAACATTGGGGTCGGAATTATTCTCGTCGACTTACTTGCCAGCGAACTTGAGATGCGTCGGGAATCTATTAAGAACGAATCCAATCAATAGTGCAACCCACTTTTTCTTGTAAAAACTCGTTTGCCTTTGAAAAATGACGACAACCCAAAAACCCCCGATACGCCGAAAGCGGAGACGGATGCGGTGCCTGCAACACCAAATGATTGGGGTTGGTAATAAAACGCGCTTTCTTATGTGCGGGAGCCCCCCAAAGCATAAAAACAATAGGTCGGTTTCGAGCATTTAGCGCAATAATAACTTGTTCTGTAAAGCGTTCCCAACCTTTGTTTCTATGGGAAAACGCTTCGTGCGCGCGCACGGTCAAAACCGTATTCAGAAGCAATACACCCTGCCGCGCCCAACCCTCCAGCGTTGTATGAGAGGGGCGTCCACAACCCAAATCCACTTCCACTTCCTTAAAAATATTCACCAGTGATGGTGGAGCCGCAATTCCCGAAGACACAGCAAACGCCAAACCATTTGCCTGCCCATCGCCGTGATAAGGATCTTGCCCCAAGACAACAACATGAACATCATCGAGGTCCAATATTTGCAATGCCCGAAAAATATTTTCTCTGGGAGGAAAAATTTGAACATTTCCTTGCCATTCCAAATTCAAAAAACCACTCAACTTATCCATGTACGAAAATGCAAATTCTTGCTTAACAAAATCGTTCCAACCCCTGGGAAAACGAAAATGTTTCCAAACATTTTTCAACTCGTCGACACTTCCACTCGAAACGGTATGAATCGCAGTATCTATAATAGTATTTTCCACGAAAATTCTCCATGCCCCATGCTGTAATCAGTTTCGTAATTCTATGCAAGCCCCCCCCACTCAAGCAACAAACACAACTGCTCCCCCGTTTTCAAAACGTGCAAGCGCAACCGTCAAAACGCCAACCCCCCCCCTTTGTTATGCGATCAAAATAGGCAACAATAAGGATGTAACGAAATCTACGGAACTTTTTTGGGAGGTCGGCATGGGCCGAGTTTCAACCCCTGTCATCTGGACTTGCAGCATTATCAGTCTCGGTGGCTGCACCAAGGGACTGCATTCACAGGTAGAAACCAACGCCAATTCGTTTTCCGCAAAGTCCCCCTCACCAACGATAACCCCCAAATGCCTTCGCATCGGCTCAAACGATGAGGGCTGGTATCTTGGAGAAAAACTTCTCGAAAAAATCCAATGCAGCGGAAAATTCGCCGAATGTCTTCCCAAAGACGATAAGTTGGTATGGACATCTTTCATTCGCAAAAACATTCGACTCATTCGATTTGAATCGTGCGAAGAAAAAGCGCCACCACACTGCGTTAACTCGGGAACAAAATCGGAAGGCTGGCAAGCCGCCGACTGGTTTCAATGGGACGCATGCACCGAACAAGGCGTTATCTGTCACGGCATAGGAACTCGATCCGAAGGCTGGTACTCATACGAACAAGACGCTCAACAGCCCATTGGAAATTATCGTTGCGACAAACTATAACCCCTTGTACCGAACATACAAAGTTTTTTGCACACTTGCCACTATCACTCCGCTAGCATCTTTAACTTCAACAGGCAGTTCGAAAATATGTTTTCCATTCATTTTAGCCCTTAAGCGAACCTCATCAAGCAACTTTTGGTCCACGTCAAAATCAGCAAAAAGCTTTGTGCGCCCGGGCTTCTTAAAATCAATTTTAGCCCCCTTGTCCCACACAATAAAGTCTGGACCAAGGTGAATAACAAGCAACGCCATATAAAAAGGATCGGTCATGGCGTAAATGGAGCCTCCAAACTGAGTCCCAACAATATTTCTATTCCAGGGTCTTCTTTTTAATTCCACCCTCACCTTAAAAAGATCGTCAGAAATTTGATAAATATGAATCCCAGCACCCAAAAATGGAGGCCAAAAATTCCACAGAAACAAAAAATACCTTTTCCATTTCACGCAACTCATCCTCCTCAGTTCCCATTACCCATCATCTCTGGCATTGATCAAAGCCCAAACTGTCCCAACGCCAAACAATCCTAGCATTATTTCTTGACTTCTCTAAAAAATCCTGAAAAGTTGCGGTTCTCTGAATGATTCGAACAAGAAACCCTCGCTTTTTGGCTATTTTTGGGAGATTTTCCTATGCTTCGTTCACATTTGTTGTTTCCCTGTGCGGCATTTTTGCTGGCGGGATGTGGACAACCTTCAGGCGAGAGCCCCTCGTCGAATCTCCAATCTCTTAGCAACAATGCTCGTGATCTTGCTGTTTGCAATACGAAGTCATCAAATTCATATGTTGCAATTTCTCTCGATACAAACGGCCACATAAGCACGCTTTCCGCCGCGTTTTCTAATAATGTCTCAGCCTCGCATTTGGGAGCTCAAATAAAGGGCGGCATAAAAACTTCTTCGATTTTGAATTTGTCGCTCAAACAAGGGGAATTGCTTGATTTCTCTACCAGCCGCGTGCAGTCTATTACGGAAGTTGTTGTCCATACCCAAGGAAAAAAAGTAGTACTCAAATCGGGCGAGAAAGTTATTCACGAAGAAAAAAATTGCACTATTTCAGATTATTCGCATTGGACATTTGTTCCCCCACCACCACGGCCCAAACCCTCACCAGCAGCGTCATCTGCCCCTTATAGTTCCCAATCCGATCCAGAGCCGCAAGGCCACTTTCCTGATTTTACCTGGAATGGTAGCCACTGGTTGTCGCAATGGAGCGCTTTTGTTGTGCAGGCTGTTGAAGAAATAAGCCCAAACTTGCTCAACGACAAATTCATCCCGCTTACCGAAATCAAATCACTTTGCCCTTCATGGATAATCCTTGATAAGCAAGAAAAAGAGTTCTTTTGGGCAATTTTTGTTGCAGGTATATCTTTTCCTGAAAGTAATTTTAATCCTTACAGTCGTTATTTAGAACCACATCCACTCAATAAGTACAGTGAAGGTTTGTTGCAGCTCAGTCGCGACGATTGGCATGCAAATGGACCAAATTGTAACTTTGAAAATGGACGAAATATATTTTCTCCACACGACAATTTGCGCTGCGGCATTGCCGTTCTTAGCCAACAGATAGCTGAAAAGCATACACTGTTCCCCAAATCCCCTTATTACTGGTCTGTACTCACTCGCGCTCAAACCACGGTCAAAGAAGTTATAAAACACGGACTGCGAGAGAATAATCTTTGCCAGTAATTGAGTAAAATTAAATGCGAATATCAGGTAAATCCATTTTAAAGCCCCGAACTTTGGAAATTCTCGAAATCATTACAGTAGGATTTCCGTTCTGTAGTTTTAAATACCTAAGTGGACTTCTGCTCATTCAGCAAAAGGCAATGATACCGCTAGGGGTATTCCTGCTCTCGATTGGAACTCTGGATTTTATTCTAAATGCAATTCACTTTTTTTCACTTATTTTTACAAATAAGAGGAAAACACCTATATGCATATTAAGCTTTATTTTCAAAAGAATAAAATATCATAACTATCAACTTGAAAACGTTGGAATTGCTCTAGATGTGGCGTTTTCATTTTTAATTGTTGCTTTAATGATTGCATTCACTGGAATTTCGCGTTTACAACCAAATGAAATAATCCTTTGGAATGCATCTGTCGTTTTTAATGTTATCGGCGCTGGTATGAGTCGCCTCGCCTTTTCTGTTTCAGAAATCGTTGAAAAAATTCTTAAGAGGTAGCTAATAACTTCGCCATTGCTTCCCTAAATTTCTCTGGCTTTTGACAAATTCCCCTAAGATTTGTATCCGACAGAGGATCGTTTGTTCCAATTTCCTGAGCCAGAGCGTAAAGCACGCAATACTCTGCTGCACGAACAGGGTCTTGGGCATTTGGGGAGGCTGTATATTTCATGGCCAATATGGCATCAGTCAAAAGAGAACTTTTCGATATTTTTTGCAAGATCTCAGAAACAAGTGAAGTTAAAGCAATGTTGTTGCCGCATTGTGCCTCACCCGCGGGTGAAGGCAAATAAGAAGAAGAAGTCACAGAAGCACCTCAGAAATAAAAAACTCAAAATCACTGAAAAACAGCAGATAATTTTGGAAGAGCAGCCAGAAGCGCAGCACGCTCCTCACGACTCAACAACAAATAGGCCTGCCGACTGTGCGCCATAGTAATAAGCCAATCATTCCCATTTGGGCGAAACAGACTCAAGTCCTCGGGCAACGCAGGCTGCTCCCACTCATACAATTTTTTTGAAGCATCCAAAAGAATCTGCATGCTCTCTTTGCAAAAAGTGAATCTCACAAATCGAGCCTGACTGTCGAAAAGTTGAGCCCCTGCCCAGGGTGAATTGGGTCGCGCAGGGATGGAAAACGCACTCAGTTTTTCAACCAAACGCTTTCCGTTCTCGCCAAAAGAAAGATGCGAGCGCACCACAACAACAGCCTCAGAACAGTGATTCAGGGAATATTCTAAAAGCTCTCTGTACAACTGTCCTTTTAGCTCGCGCTTCAAGGCATAACTTATTTTGGCGCTTTCACGAGACTCCATTTTCTAAACTTCAACCTCACCGTCAAAAAATTGACTCACGCCTTCTCACTGACCACACTTTCACTGACCACACTCTCAAAAACATTTTCCACACACCCAAAAACCATTTGCACCGTGCATAACTTTCCCCAGCAGTTGCACCCAATGTGCGGTAAACTCATTCTATCAAACCAAAAGGGAAATCAAAACAAACACCCACTTCAACTGAAACGTTTGTTTTGAAAGAGCCAGGAGTTTTCATGAATTTACCATTTGAACAACCTTTAAGAGAAACTTTAAGAAATCTGTCTAAAGATCTGCGTAAAAATTTGAGTAAAATCCTATTTAAAGCACAAACATTACTCTGTGTCATATTTGTACCACACATTATTTTTGCGCTCGCAAAAACACCCACTGCACAAGCGTCATCAACAAGTTCCTCATTAACACCAAACCTTTCTGGCGGAAAGTTTTCCTCTATAGCAAAAGCAGGAATTCCCACAGTGCTTCTTTTGCTTGATGAAAACACCCGCGACGTATTTGTAATGCCGCCGGACAGCTCCAAAATATCCGCTCAAAACGACTTTTTTCAAATACACCCAGCAACAGTTTTACGCACAGGAGTTGCTCCAGAAAAGGCCAATGCAACCGACACACCACTCACAGAACGACTCACTCATTTTGCTTCGGTGGCACAAAAAAAACTCGGAACCCTGCACCTTGATGCTGCATGGGGATCATCCGTTGTTCAATTTGTATCGGCAAGCGGAAATCTAACAGCCTCATTCGAGAAAACCGAAACACCATGGCCACCCGCTGTAAACTTTTCGGCATCAACATTGAGCCATCAAAATGGACAAATATTGGTGTTCACGGTGCGCGACGCAAGCAAAATGGGAATTCTGGAAAAAATAGACCTCATCCGGCTCGACGGCAGTGGCAAAATCATTCGAACATTTTGGAGTCGATCACTGAATGACCCCACAATAACCGAAAGCGCTCTCAACGCCATAGACAAAGCCACAACCCAGTTTCAGAAATCTTTACGCACCGAAAATATTTCATTTGATGAAAAAAACATGCGCATGGTTTTTGACAAACGCATTGGTGAACGAGACGTACTCACCACCGAAACAGCTCTCAAAGATCAACTTAAAAATGCCCCCGATGCCATCCTCATTCCTTTCGACGTATCCGAAACAGAAGTTCGCTACCAAACACCCGTGCCGCTTTCAAAATTACAAACATTTCTAGAACGCCTTAAAGAACTCGACACCCGACTTTCGGGAGTACGAACAGGAGAAACAAGCGACATTCAAATTCGCGTCCAGGGCCTTCAGTACTCGCAAAAAAACCAGAACAACCAACAAAAGCAAAGGAAATAACCATGACCAACAAAGCAGAAGAAAAGAACAAAAATTTGCAAACATTTTCGCCCAAGCCCATTGCTGAAATTGCCAAAAATTTGGGAATTGAAGAGAGGTACCTAGAACCTTTTGGACGCAACAAGGCAAAAATCAGTCTTGATTTGCTTGCAAACACAAAAACAACGTCGAAGGGAAAATACATTCTGGTTTCGGCCGTGACTCCAACACCCCTAGGCGAAGGCAAAACAACCACAACAATTGGCTTGGGAATGGCTCTAGCAAAACTTGGAAAAAAGAGCATCATTGCACTACGGCAAAGCTCTTTGGGTCCTACTTTTGGTATCAAAGGAGGTGGTGCGGGCGGTGGAAAAGCACAAATTATTCCCATTGACGAAAGCATTTTGCATCTTACCGGCGACATGCACGCAGTTGCCCAGGCACACAATCAAATTGCCGCACTTGTTGATAACGCGTGGTTTCACGGAAATGCTTTGGACATCGATCCGGAACAAATACAAATTCGCCGGGTTGTGGATGTGAACGATCGCTTTTTGCGCCACGTCACGGTCGGCCAAGGAGGCGAAGCCGATGGCAAGGCTCGTTCATCTGGTTTCGACATCACCACCGCATCCGAACTTATGGCCATTCTTGCACTTGTTGATGGAAAATCAAATAATGAGGCTTTGCAAGACTTACGGAAACGCATAGGCCGCATGGTTGTTGCATTTTCGAAATCCGGAAAACCTATCACAGCAGAAGATGTAAAAGCAGCGGGCGCAGCAACAGTACTCATGCGCGACACCATAAAACCCACACTCATGCAAACTGCCGAAAACACACCCGTGCTTATCCACGCTGGTCCATTTGCCAATATTGCCCACGGATGTTCGTCCATTGTGGCCGATCGCATTGGTCTTTCCATTGCCGATTATGTTATCACAGAAGCCGGATTTGCTGCGGACATGGGTGCTGAAAAATTTTTCGACATCAAATGCCGAACTTCGGGTCTAATGCCCGACGCAGCAGTTTTGGTAACCACCATTCGCGCACTCAAGGTGCACACCGGAAAATACAAAATTATTCCTGGAAAGCCTTTGCCACAACAACTTCTTGCTGAAAATCCGGATGATGTCCTTGCAGGAAGTCCAAATCTCAAAAAGCAAATCGAAAACCTGCGCAAGTTTGGTGTTCCCGTTGTTGTTGCCATTAACGCATTCCCGGAAGACAAAGCATCGGAAATTGCCATTATCGAAAGCGTCGCTCGCAGCGCTGGTGCCGCCGATGTTGCGGTGAGTCGCGTGTATGCCAATGGCGGCGAAGGCGGTATAGATCTTGCAAAAATTGTGATGCGTATTGCCGAACACACACCTTCTTTCCATGTTTTGTATCCTGAAACCATGAGCATCAAAGACAAAATTGGAACCGTAGCCCGCGAAATTTACGGCGCTTCAGATGTAAGCTATTCACCTGCTGCAGAACAACAAATTGCAAAATTTGAAGCAAATGGTTTTGGAAACCTTCCCATTTGCATGGCCAAAACCCATCTCAGTTTATCGCACGATGCTTCAGTCAAGGGAGCCCCAACTGGCTACACATTCCCCATTCGCGAAGTCAGAGCCAGCATCGGAGCCGGCTTCATTTATCCACTCGCGGGAACAATGATGACCATGCCCGGACTCGCTGTTCACACAAACGCCGAAAACATTGACATTGATGATGATGGAAATATTGTAGGCCTCTTTTGAGATGAAAACTTTTTTTAGAAAGACCTGACTCAAGTACCGATTTTTCAAGTACCGATTTTTCAAGAACGGATTTTTTAATCATGGGCATCGAAATCGAAAAAAAATTCTTACTTAAAAACACCGATTGGCGCGGATATATTCAAAGCTCCCGAAAAATGGAGCAAGGATATTTCGAGACGCAGGGCAACGTTACGGTTCGAGTGCGATTGGATGAAAACATTGGGCGTCTGACAATAAAAGGACCTACCACGGGAATGAGTCGCTCTGAATTTGAATACGAAATCCCCGCACAAGATGCTCGCGAAATTCTCGACCAATTTTGCGGAACGCGCATTGTTAAAAAAACACGCCACTTTGTTCCTTGGAAACAACACACCTGGGAAATTGACGAGTTTGATTTTCAAAACAAAGGCCTTTTTGTTGCCGAAATTGAACTCACATCAGAAAACGAATCTTTTGCCATGCCGCCTTGGATTGGCAACGAAGTTTCACATGACAAACGTTTCAGCAACGCAGCTTTGGCGAATACCCCCTTTTCTCAATGGGATAACAAGCTGGGATAACAAGCTGGGATAACAAGCTGGGATAACAAGCTGGGATAACAGGCTGGGATAACAGGCTGGGATAACAGGCTGGGATAACAGTCTGGAATAACAAACAGGGATACACATCGTCATCTGAACAAATTGACCCAAGGCGCTTGAGGCATAGCAGGCAAGGGCTATCGCATCTATCACAGGAATTATTCCTGTAAATATGTTGATGAGAAACGCTGCATCGGTATATTTTCGGTGTCTGAAATAAACCGGAGGTAAAGAGCATGCGGCAATTTGCAAGGTGGCTCCTTTGGGTTGGCTGCCAAAAAACTCTTTGGAAGCTGAAACGCAAAGCTGTTCGGAAAGTTAAGCTTCGGGCTGCTAGGTTTTACGTGAACTTTGTAAAGAACATTCGTCTTGGAGCTGTTGGAGTTCTTCTCACAATGCTGGGCGCACTCTTGGCACTTTTTGGCGTCGCGCTTTTGCATGCTGGTATTTTCGTGTTTATTTATATACACACTGGCAGCATGGTTATTATCGCGTCCGTTATGCTTGCATTAAGCTTTCTTTACATCATAATTCCGGTGGTTCTTATATCCCACCTCATGTCTGAATCGGTTTGGCTACAGTGGTTTCGAGTCCGTCAATTGGTCACCTACGCTATAGAACAAAATTCACACCACTCTTGAGTGTGAATGTGACATGCAAAACCCCCAACCTTAACTCGCGACCAATTGTTCCCGCTCGATTTTGACGCACACATTCTGTATTAATATCCCCAGCGCACAAACCGACCTAAATTACGGACATCCCGAAAAACAATTTTGCCAATTCGTAAGGAGAACGTTCGTGTCTAACAAAAAAAATTCATTGCTACAAATAGGCATCGTAAGCTCAACTTTCTTAACAATTGCTTCGTGTGGTCACAAAAAGAGCGCAGCAACCACCGAAGCTTCCGCTCCTTCTGTGTCGGTAAGCCTCCAGCGTATTGCTGCAGCAAACAAAACCGGACTTTCCTTGGTTCGTAATTTTGGCGCAAGTCCATTTCTGGCAATTCAACCGCCCATCAATTTAATGGATACCGAAATTGTCACAAACAACGTTACTATCTCGTCGTTGAAATTTCCCATATCCCGTATTTCAATTTCAGATCAATCACGCGTAAGCAACTCTACTGCAAGCGGAAACCACAGTTTTGATGTGTACGAATGCTCCGGAGCAACACCTGACAACTGCCTTGTCGATCTCACCGGAGATGCGCTCACAAACCTCCTAAAGAACGCAACGCCCCTCAAAGCCTCCGAAGGCACTTTTAGCTCAATACGCATTGATGCATGCAACAGCAGCAACCAAAGTCCTACGTTAAAACTAACAGCCACAGCTGAACTAAAAACAAATCCCACAGACACAACAACAACAACTTACTACACCAACGCTGTGAATGGACTTTCGGCAACAGGCCCAGCAGAGGAAGTTACAATTCCCACTTTTTGTGGTGGCGCTAGCTTCTTTCTCCTAAAAGACTTGGTCATTGGCAGCGGGAAGTTTACCACTGCAATTCCTTCAACGTCGGCATCAGCCGGAGCTTCCACATCTCCCACACCTGCCGCCACTCCAACGCCTGCACCAATTCTTACCGACACTATTCCTCTGCAACTCTACTTTGACATCGCAAACGTTGCGACGGCCTCGGGCGGAACAAGCAATTCTGGAGCCGGCAAACCAAGCAATGGATGTTTTGGCGTAGACTCCCAGCACCCGTACATTTGTCTAAATTTTCCTGACGTTGTAGCCACAGTGGACACCACCGTCCCAACTGTTAAAAGATTTCTAGTTCAAGATACCGGCACTTCACCCATTTTTCAGCCCATGATTTTCGGTTTGTATTTTGGAAGCGATACCACCGTGCCGTTTGGAATGTACAGTAGACCATACTATGATGGTGGCAACCGTCCAACCACAGAAACTCTCATTGGCGCTGCATTTTCACCCTTTTCTAAAAATGCAGATGAAACCATCAACATCACAACAATTACCAATTGGATGACCATTGAGGGTTTTAAGCTAGCAACCCACACAGGAAACGTTGTTCTCGACAAAAAAGATGACCCAGCGGCGAATCCAACATCCAAGCTGAACGGTACAGAACCTTATTCGGCAACACTTTTACCTTAATAACTCGTGCCTCGTGAACTTTCGTTTCAAAAATGCTAAGGTCCGCATGCAGAT
>CAIZES010000443.1 GCA_903932045.1 uncultured Silvanigrella sp.
AAGAAGAGTACCGCGCAGTTGTGTAACGGCAGAAAAGGCTTCGTCATAGTCAATTTCGCTTAAGAGTGCCCAATGTACATCAGGAATTTGAAGTGGCGTAAACGAGCTCAGAACGAGAATATTTCGATAGTCGCGAAGTGTGTTTGTGTCGGTTTTTCCCGACAGTGCTTCGCGTGCTGCTTGTGTGTTCACTGGAAACGTGAGGGCAGTGGATCCCGATTGCTTGATGCGGTTAATGACAGTATCCGGCACGTTCTCTGTGGAAAGATGTTTTAGAAATGCGGAGAGATTCTCCACTGCAAATCGGGAATTGGTGCGCATCAAAAGATCTGAACCAACAATGTATGTTTCGCCAGAGCGACCAAATCCTTCGTGAGGCCAGCTTTCGGCGGCAATCATGATATTGTTCAGAGCATTCGCCGAAAATTCGTAGAGCAAAATTTGGCGCGGTGCGAGAGAATTTGCGTTTCCGATTCTGGCAAAGAGGAATGCAACAGAACCATGGTCTGTGGTTATGAAGTCGGTGAGCAGAGTAAAGTTTTCAGCGTCCACGGAATTTTTTGAGCAGGTTTCTTGGGCAGCGTGCGCGGCTGCTTTGGGTAAGGCTGGAAACAGAGGGGAACATAACAAAATCTGTCTTTTTACCACACCTAAGTGCTGTGGTCCTGATGTTTTTGGATTGTATAATCCGTTTGAGGCATCCCAAATGATTTGTTTGCGAAGTTGTTCGAACAAGCTTTGAATCTGTCGTTTCTTTGTTTCCCTAGCAAGGGTAAGATTATTTCGCGCGGATTCTTCAAGTGATTTGCGTGCAACACTGTATGTAAACCATGCCGCCGATGAGGCAGCACACACGGCAAAGAGTGTGAAAGCAAGCAAAATACGCAAATTTTTGTTCATTGCGAAAATATCCTATTCAAGTTCAGAAATTTTCTTAGCAGCAACACCGAAATTTCCGGATAGCGCATTGATGTTCTTTTGACGTACATTTCGCGCACTGTCAAATTCTGGGAATTAATATTCAAGAAAGGAATAGGAAACGCTATGTTTGATACTGGAAATACGGCATTTATGATTTTGTCGACAAGTTTGGTGATGCTGATGACGCCAGGGTTGGCGTTCTTTTATGGTGGTCTTGTTGGGCGCAAAAATGTGCTTACCATTATGATTCAGAGCTTTTTGTCGCTCGGGTTAACAACCGTGCTGTGGTACGCATTCGGATACTCATTGTGCTTTAGTGGTGGCGAAGGCGCTATTATTGGCGACTTCAAAATGGCGTTTTTGAATGGAGTGTCGTCTAAGGACGTGCTTTCTCCTCAGAACAATATCCCGTTGTTCATTTTCTTTGCTTATCAAATGATGTTTGCAATTATCACTCCTGCGCTTATTACTGGCGCTTTTACAAATCGCGTTCGATTTAAGGCATACATCACTTTTATCACGCTTTGGCTAACGTTTGTTTATTTCCCGCTGGTTCATATGGTTTGGGGTAACGGATTCTTGGCTAAATTGGGTGTGCTCGATTTTGCCGGTGGTATTGTGGTGCATGCAAGTGCAGGTATGGCTGCATTAGCATCTACAATTTTTGTTGGAAAACGGGTTGTGAAAGACAGCATGCCTCACAATCTTCCATTGGTTGCGTTGGGAACTGGTCTTCTTTGGTTTGGATGGTACGGATTCAATGCGGGATCGGCTTTGAAAGTTGATGACATCGCAACTCTCGCATTCGTAAATACCGACGTTGCGGCTTCGTTTGCCGCGGTGGCTTGGCTTATTTTGTCTTGGACATTCGAGAAAAAACCCAAGTTCCTGGGATTGCTAACAGGCTCCATTGCTGGATTGGCAACCATCACACCTGCTGCAGGATATGTTGCAACACCCTATGCTGCGCTTATTGGTGTCATTGCTTCGGTTGTTTGCTACGTGGCAGTTCACTTTAAGAATAAAATGGACTGGGACGATGCTCTCGACGTTTGGGCTGTGCACGGTGTTGGTGGAATTCTGGGCGTAATTTTGCTTGGTGTATTTGCACAAAAGGCAATTAACGCAACGGGTGCGGACGGGCTCATTGCTGGTGGATTTGGATTTTTCTCAACGCAGTTGATTGTTGTTGCTGCCGTTGGACTTTATGCTTTTATGTTCACCTATGGTGCTTTGTGGTTGATCAATAAGGTAACGCCAGTGAAGGTGAGCGCCGAAGAACAAGAAATGGGTGTGGACGAAGCTCTGCACGGCGAAATTGCCTACGAATCTCTTTAGGCACAGTTCTTGCTCTTTGTTCCCTGCTCACAGCCTTCGCGAGGCAAAGGCTCCAACCTTCGACTCATTTTTCTTGAAAGAGCGCAATATTTGTGCGCATAGATACATTTTTTTTGAAACTGTAAAGAAGCAATGCTGCCGATTCGGGGGCGTATTTCCCCGTGTCGGGGTCCAGTCCGCTTACCGCTTCCAGGCGAATTTTTTTTGGATTTGCTGCATAAAACTTTGTAATTTCTTCATGCGTGCCCACTAAAACTTTAGGATATGTGTTTAGGTAATCTGCATTTTTGCAAACATCGCCTTTAGCGCCATAGAGACATTCGCCAGGTTCTAAGAATTGAACGTACGTGGGGTCGATAATAATTTCGTTGTCGCAGTCTTCTTTGTTGCCGCACAATTCGCGATCGGCAACAAACACGTGGGTTTTGACGCGCTGAAGAGTTTTGCCGTCGGCCATTTTTAAAGTTCCCGTACCTGCTGTTTGGGCATAGAACAATTTGTATCCGTATTTTGTGTTGAGTTTGTTCAGCCAAAGTTGAGAATAGGCTTCACATGATGATGCTGCACTGGTTGGTTCTGACGAATTTTCCTGCAACAGCGCAATAATTTGTTGCCATGCTTTGGATCGTTCGAGGGGGGTTTTGGGGAGGTCATTCCATTTTGGAACTGCCGTAAGCGAGATGCTCTTGCCAGCACTGGATGTTTGGCTTGCACTGGATGTTTGGTTAGCACCCAATTTGCCGCTTGCTTCCGAGTTTGGGTTGTAGGTTCTCCCTTTGCATCCGGCAAGGGTTTGAACGGTAAGGGCACACACCATTGTGGCAGCAAAGCATTTTTTGAAGGTTGCGTTTTGCTTATTGGACTTATTCACGGTTGTACAGCTTGAAAAACGCATGAGGAAATCTCCACTGTTGGTGCTGCGCGTCACTGGTATCACGGGATTGATAGAGCGACCCAGAGTTGTCTTTTTGTATTTACGGTTGTCAGGTTGTTAGGTTGTTAGGTTGTTCGCCTATGATAGCACACCAGGGGTGTTTCATCTCATTTGTAAGTGTTTTTAGATGTTTTGTTGTTCGGTAGAGTGGCGCCATCTCCAATATCCCAACGAGGTGGCTTCTATGGATTCGCTTCTTGCTGCATTCGA
>CAIZES010000444.1 GCA_903932045.1 uncultured Silvanigrella sp.
GTTGAAGCGGAAATTCTGCACCGTTGCCCACAAGCGAGATTGGATGGCACGTGTCGAATCAAAAAATTTGGCACCAGAAAACGCATTTGTGGAATGGGTTATCCACTCTGGATTTGTCTCTGCGTGGCGCACAAATATCACTTCGCGGTATACCCGCCGGAGTGGATTCCTTATGCGCGAAACCCGATTGTACAGCTTACGCCCGACGGAAAACCGATTGAAGTGTTGCACCCCAATGCGAATTGTGAAGAGGCTTCGCTACCAAGATCGGTTTTAACCCAACCAGGATGGGCAGCGGCCACAGCAATCACTTTGCTGGCAAATGTTTTGGATTGAATGAGAGTCAGCATATCGAGTCCCGCCTTTGAGTCCAATAACCCTCCGTCATGAAGCCTCCAACCTGATCCCACATACTCTCGGCGGTACCCATAGAACCAAGCATCGAGGATTGAGTGATCACCCTTGCCTGTGTGGCAGGCATGGACGCCAAGACAGGCTGCAAATGGATAAAATCCGGCTGTTTGCCATCAGAAAAACCGAAACAGGTGCGGACGTGGCGAACGTCCGGTTCTTGTGCGCCGTGGTGCAACTCCTCCGGCTTACTCTCCGGACATTATCTCATTTTTCTTGCGGTCTATGGGCAATTGCGCCAATGTCAAACCAGCTTTAACTGCCCATGCGTTCAGTGTCATGGGATTGAAACAAACTTCTCAAAACGTGCTTTTACCGCGTTTTCACCCAAAATTTGCATCACGGCATGGAGGTCTGGTGTGTTTGATCTGCGTGTGAGTGCAAGACGAATGGTGCTTGCAACCTCTGCAACCATTCCCTTAAATTCCGTGGGCGATTTTTTGTAGGCCTTGCGGTCGGCGGTGTATCCAAGCTCTGCGCCAATTGTTTTGAGCTGTTCAAACCATGCATCCTTGGCAAGAGTGTGTGTATAATTTTGAGCATATGTTTGCACAATTCTTTTGGCTTCTGCATGTTGTTGTTCGTTTA
Organism: uncultured Silvanigrella sp.; assembly: GCA_903932045.1. GTDB lineage: Bacteria > Bdellovibrionota_B > Oligoflexia > Silvanigrellales > Silvanigrellaceae > CAIZES01. The sequence continues at coordinate 1,000 of CAIZES010000444.1, forward strand.
AAGATTCTATTTTTTGTGATTCTTCGTGAACAAAAAAGGTGTCAAAGAAGTACGAAACTTTTTCTTTCACATCGCTCCATTTTGCGAAGTCTTTGCGAGGATTGGGCCCACCACGGTCGATTGCGAAAATATCGCGAAATGTTGCTTCGTTCTTAGACACAAGATCAAACATTTCGGGGTCGAAATTTTTTGCCCAAGAGGTGTATTTTTCAAGAACTTCATGGGTGGTCATTTTTCCGATGATATCTTTGCTGACATCACTGAGTTTTACCAAATCAAAAAGAGCACCGCTTTTGCTCATGCGGTCTAGCTCCACTTTGAATTCGTGATAGTCGGTTGTGGGATTTTCTCTGCGCCAGTCTTCAAATCCGGAATTGATGAGATTCAAAAGGTACTCCACAACGGAAACGGGAGGGTAGCCTTGTTTGTCGTAGTAGGTGACCGCGCTTTCGGGATCTTTGCGTTTTGAGAGTTTGCGTTTTCCCGAGCCATATTCTTGCTTCATGACGTTGGGAATGTGTGCAAATGTTGGGCGAGGAAAGCCTAAAATATCGAAAAGCTGAATGTGAATGGGGAGCGAGGAAAGCCATTCTTCGCCGCGAATGACGTGGGTTGTTCGCATGAGAGTGTCATCAATTGCGTGAGCGAAATGATAGGTTGGCAGGCCATCGCCCTTAATAAGAACGATGTCTTGGTTGTTTTCCGGAAACGACGTGTGGCCTTTGATGAGATCAACAAAATCAATCTTGTTTTCGAGGCTGCCTGGCGAGCGCAAGCGCAAAACAAACTTATTGCCTTTGTCAACGCGTTGAAGCGATTCTTCGGTGCTTAAAGAGCGGCACCTTGCAAATTCCCCCCAGTAGCCGGTGGTGAGTTGTTGGGCCATTTGTTTTTCGCGGAGCTCTGAAAGTTCTTCTGGTGAGCAAAAACAGGGATAGGCCAATCCTTGTTGAACTAAACTTTTTGCAAAAGTTTTGTAAATTTCTTCGCGTTGGCTTTGTCGGTACGGACCGTAATTCCCTTTTTCGGTATCCTGAGAAAGCATGCCTTCGTCGAAATCAATGCCAAATTTGTGCATAGTTTGAACAGTATTTTCAATGGCACCTTCAACTTCACGTTTTTGGTCGGTGTCTTCAATTCTGAGGTAAAAAATACCACCCGATTGTTTGGCAACTCGTTCGCTCACCAGAGCAGCAAAAACACCGCCAATATGCTGAAATCCAGTGGGGCTAGGGGCGTACCGGGTAACGCAAGCCTGTGGGTTGAGATTTCTGGTGGCGTATTTTTGAAGAAAGTCTTCGGGTTTGTTGTTGATATTGGGAAACAGCAAATTGGCCAGTTTTGCAAGACTCATTTTAAGACTTCTCCATGAAAAAACAGCGTTTTCAATAGTTGATACAGATTAGCAGTTTTCCCATCAAATTGTTCGCACGTCAAGGTTGCGCAAGGTGGTTTGTGCATCTCAAATCACAGGTGCGGAGTCCCCGCCCTGCAATTTTTTCAGTGTTGTAAAGCTTGACTGCAGGGAATTTTGTCATCCGTATCCAAATCAAGCTCCGCGTTACAATTCATCATAATAATGTACGAAGATTTGTGAAGCATCGAAATACTATGAATGAAGGGAGGCAATTATGCCCAATCTCAAAAGATACAATCTCAATAGGCTCTTTGCTATTTCGGATTGTGTTACATTTTTGGTCACAGCTTTTGTTGTGGTTGGTTGTGGTGCAAGCGCGAAGAAGCAATTGAATGATCAGTTAACAAAAACAGGCGCAGATCCAACTGCAACTCCTTCTCCAACGCCAACTCCGGTGACAGCAAATTACACAATAGAAATTTCAGCACCCACACCAACTGCGCTTGTGACAAAAGCAACTGCAGATATTGGTGACGCAACCTGCACAAAAGAATTTACAGTGACTGTAAAAGATAGTGGTACTGCAAAATCTGGTGTGCCTGTGACTTTAGCTGTGTCTGCAAATACAACAGGGAGTGATACAGGAACGGTATCGCCCACAACGGGCACCACCGACGCTTCCGGACAATTAAAAGCAACTTATTGCGCTGGAGATGCCGAAAATACGGTTGTTATTGCAGCAAAAGCTTTTGATAAGCAGGCCAATACTGGAAATATTACCACATCCAAAAAATCGCAATACACTTTTACATACGAAGGTACCGAAGAGCTTCCTGACAGCGTTGGTTTGACAGGAAATCTTTTTAGTTTTTTGAGTGGCGAAAACTTTCTCAATCACTTTGCTCTTAATAGTTCTATTGAAGACACAGGGCCCGCAGAAACTGTTCTTAATCTTTTTGGGAGTGGACGAGATCGCATTAATCTCATTTTTAAAGTTTCTGGAAGCGGTGCGGCCTATGCCGGAGCAAGTGCCCAATTTGTTTCGCAACCCGACTACCCCATGGGCGCGAAATTGGCTCTGTGCAGTGCGGTAGCAACCACCGATACAGATCCCATTACGGGCAGACTCTATTTAACATACACATCAGTTAGTAATGCTGGAGGTTTGTTTAAAGTTCCTGTTTGTGCAGCGCGTATGCCCGGTAATCTCATTGTCAGGGGTACGCTTTCGTTGGGTACGGGCAATGCGGCAAAAACAATGACTGCGGACGCTCCGGCTGTGCGATTTGAAGGAGGTCTTGCGAGCTACGGAAATATGTCTGTGACCTTTGATACAAAAAATGCGAAGGTGTTGCGCTCCTCTTTTGTTACAAATACAGAAGAACCACTCAACTTTAAAGTGCGCATCCAAAGCCGCATGGACGGTACGTTGTCGTCAGATAATCCACTTGGGGTGATAGCCGAGTACGGAAAAGTTGCTGTTGCAAATGGCGGTAAGCCCGATGAATCTGGGTCTGTTCAATTCACAGTGGAAGCTCTCAATGACTTTGCACAACGCCCGCTTCGTGTCACAAAGCCTGATATATCAAACGGAATAGACTACGACCACATGTGCACGCCAAAAGAATTTAGTGCAACAGCGCCTGTTCCATTTTCAACCCTCGCCAAAGATTGGCGATCTACAGTGCTTTATTACGTCAAAGGCCAAGAACAATTTTTTGATGCAAATTACAATGGGCAGTATGATGCCACAAACAGTGTTGGATTTTGGGATCGAAATCAAAATGGAGTCTTCGATTGTACTCCAATGCCTTTAGTGGGTCCGGACAACCGCATCTGCGACGAAATTACTTACGTAAATCAGGATGGCGCCGCAACGGACCCCAACTCTGCAGTTATTAAGAGCATAAAAGTTGGAGCTTACCCAATGGGTGCTCCGGCTGCCTTGTGCGCAGGTGCTGCTGGATGTCTTAATACAGCTCAACAACAAGCAATGTATAAGTACGATTGGTTCGTAGATATGCCCACTCCTTTTGTTGACTCCGACGAAAATGGAGATCACCGAGACAACGGAACTCCGCGTAAAGACCAAATTGCTGAGTATGTTGTGGGCGAATCGTTTCATGTTCCCAACGGAAAATGGGATCGTGAAGGCTATGTGTGGAAGTCGTTTGTTCTACCTGTTTTTGCTGGAGCTTCGCCGTATTCACTCACACATCGTGTGATCAGTTCCGACCTCGATCGTGTTTTTGCGCTTGCTTCGGTAACTGGTACGGCCAATGATTACGACAAAGATGCAACAGGTGCTGCTGCAGGTTTGGCAGCGTTTTTCAAAGCCGGAAAATACGATAACGAGCTTTGGAACCCAGGAGCGGCGAATGCCACAGGGAAAGCTGGAGTTGTTAACACTTTGTTTGGATGCATCAACACCAGCGGTGGGGCTGGAACTGCAAACGAAATCTGTAATGATGCCGCCCTCGATTTCGGAGTTATTGATTCTCCACGTGTGGCATCCCGTTACTTTTTTGCACAGGGAACATGTGGGACACCGCTTCCTGGCGGTTCTACCATAGCCACAGCGGTAACCCCTATCGCTCCGGCAAACCCGGCGGGGCCGCGGGTTCCCTTGGTTCATTTTTATATGCAACCCAACGACTGGACACTGGAGCCACACCGGCGGTTGTTAAGTGAATCTGGGGGCGGCAGCTCGGCTAAAATCAATTTTGATCCCACATCGCACGCTGCAAAGGACTTCGGTTATCCCATTCAATTTCAGGTGGAATTGCCAGCGTGTTTAAATCCGTGCGCAGGCGATCTTAAAGACGCAGGCGGCGGCGGTGCGGGTATTTATTGTGATATGCAATCTGGCGTTATTGATCTCACTGTCAGCTATTCGTTGGGCGGCACTCCTGGTAGTTCTGAAACCATTAGGGAATCCTACTCTGTGGGTCAGACAAGCACATGCGTGTGTGCAACAGGAGCGCTTTTCTCTCGAGGAACATGCAAGTGCCCTTCCGGGCAAACCAACAAAGGTGGTTCCTGTAGCAACTAAGTCGAATTCATGTTCCAGGCGTGGTGGTTCTCTTTTTGTTCGGTTGTACTCATACCGTTTGGTCGAATGTTTGTGCAGTTCAGAAAATTGTGTGTTGAGCGGGCTCCTGATGCGGGGTACTTGGAATTCAGGTTCCGATGTGTCACCCTTTCAGGAGGACTTTTTATGAAGAATAGTGTTGTTGTCTCTGCGCTTTTGGCTACTTTTTCGGTTTCGATGTTGGGTTTGATTTCTCAAACTGCTATTGCTGAAATAGGCGGTTCTGATGCTGACAGATGTTCAGATGGGAGTGGCATTTGCACCAGTGCTAGCTCGGATTTTAATCAGAACGGCTTTTTTGGCCGGCAATCGGTGGTTTCAATTGGCTTGCCTTCTTCCAATATGGATTCCAACAACCCTTTCCGTTTATCCTTTAATATTGAGATAAACGACTATTTCAATGTTTTTTATTCAGTGGGTGAAGTTACTGCGCTTGTTCGTACTCACGCCTATGGCTATCACCGCGCCCGCAACGATTTTTCTCGCGATGTGCCGGTTGTTTTGAAACGTGATTACGGGACACGCGTGTTGCGCGGAAGCTGGAATGTTGATCTTGTAAATAACTTTGGTGCCGAATACGTTGAATACGCGACCGCAGTGGAAGTTTTTTTACCTGGTCAAGCTCCCATCACTATTTCTTTGTGATTGCTTTGTGATTTTTTGTGATTTTTTGTGATTTTTTTGTGATTTTTTTGTGATTGTTTTGGATCTACAGGTTCCAGGGCTGTCCGAAAACAGCTGCCGACTGTCCGAAAATGGGGAGGAGGCGTGTCGTTATTCTGCTACAACCGCTGCAGCGTAACCGATTGGGATGCGCAGTAGAAAACACTTAGCTTTGGAGAATTTCATGAAAACATTTTTTCTTTCGACTGTTTTATTTTGTTCCGCAGTTCCTGCATTTGCGCAAACTGAAAAACTAGAATGCGACTATGGCCTTGATGTTGTGAGTTCCGACGGTTTGGGTGTGAGGTTGACTCTTGCTCACTCTGCAGTTGGGAGAACCGAAACCTGGCAATTTTCTGATCCCGTGACTGCACAGCAAATTTTGGTTTGGAATAATGGCAGTGGTGTGAGTGTGCAATTCAAAAGAGACGGCAAAGTTCTTCGCAGTGCTTCCTTGCCATGGGCTTCCTTCTCCATGGAGAATGCGCAACTGGACATTGTGAACAACGGCGAGCTTGCGAGACTGGGCTATGAGCGCGATATAAACAGCAAAGTTATGGAACAGTCCCTTTGGTGTGCAATTAAGCAGGCTGAATAACTGAGACTGTTGTTGTTTTTAGGAGCCATTTTTTTGGTTTCTATAATCCGACGGTAGCACTCCAACTTGAATGCGGAATGCCTCAATAAAGCGCGAGAGTGAACCAAAACCGCATTCAAAAGCAACGTCTGTTATGTTCATGGGAGTTGTTTTTAGCAATCGGCAAGCCTCTTGAATGCGACATTTTGTGAGAACTTGCTTTGGCGAAAGACCAACTTGTTGTGCAAAAAGACGAGACAAAGTTCGAGAGGTAATGCCAACTTTGTCGGCCAAATTCTCAATGGAAATTTCTTCCACAAAATTTTTCTGAAGAAGAGTCATTGCAGCTTCAACGCGTTCATCAAGAGGCTGAGATGTTGGGTTAGGATGGGGTTTTGCGGCTTCGGCCATTTGTTCTGAAATTGTAGTCACCATGGCGCCAATCAGTGCGCTCGCGGCTGTCGACGAGCGATGTTCCATGAGATAGTAAAAAATTTCCTTCACAAGTTGGCTTGCGGGAAGTACGCAGGACTCGTTTCTGATCCCCGCGTGTTTTTTCCACATCTTTTGTTCAAACATCAAAATGAGGCGCTCACCTTCTTCCTCTTCGGCGGAACTAAAGGTGTGCGCGACGTCGCCAGGAAGCCAGAGCATTTGTCCGGGTTCCACGCGGCATTGAACTTGATCAGCTGTCACGGCAAGGGACCCTGAAAGCGGAATGAACATTTCGTGATGTTCGTGCTGATGTTCGCGAACCCAAAGGCCAGGATAGTTTTGATGGACCAGAACCACACCCTCAATTTGAACCGAAATATCCTCTCCTCGACGCATCCTTCGTCCCTTTTGGCAAACCGCAGAATTCTATGCGGGGTATTTAGGCATTTTGTTGTCTCGTTCGGCCTTAATTCTAGCTGAAACTGACAACTTCGGCTATTGCCCTTGGCACGGTGGCAAAAAAATAATACTGAAGTATGATTTTTGGGTTTTTCGGTCCACCCCTTTTTGCATTGGGATCACCTATGATTTGCTTTTGTCAAGAATCGTGGATGAATATTCCTTCGCGGCGTGGGTACGGTGAGTTTGATGGTCAGCGACGCAAACGTTTGCTTGTTAAAATCATTAGCGAGTAATTGCGTTGGTATTTATATGTTATTATGTTATTATATCATTATTTTATTTTTTTTGATGTTTACAGGGTATTTACGGCAGAGGAGAAAAAATGGCCCTCAAATTATATGATACTTGGACTCGAACCACACGCGAATTTCAACCTTTGAGTGGTCGGACTGTTGGGATGTATTGTTGTGGTCCAACGGTTTACAATTATGCTCACATTGGCAATTTGCGGACATATATTTTTGAAGACATGTTGCGGCGTGCTTTGGAACTCAATAGTTACCAGTGCAAGCATGTTGTGAATATTACCGACGTTGGTCATTTGGTTTCCGATGCCGACGAAGGTGAAGACAAAATGGAGCAAGGTTCACGGCGCACCGGAAAATCGGCGTGGGAGCTGGCTGAGGAATACACAATTGCGTTTAAGGCCGATCTTGCGCGTCTCAATATACTTGAACCCTCAATTTGGTGTAAGGCAACCGCTCATATTCCCGAACAAATATCGGTTGTCGAAAATATCGAAAGCAAAGGTTATACTTATCGCACGTCGGACGGTATCTATTTTGACACATCCAAACTTAAGAACTACGGCTATTTGGCTCGTCTCGATTTAGAAGGACTTCAGGCTGGCATGCGTGTTGAATTGGGTGAAAAACGCAATCCCACCGATTTCGCGCTTTGGAAATTTAGTCCTGCCGCACAAAAGCGTCAAATGGAATGGGAGAGTCCTTGGGGCATTGGTTTTCCGGGTTGGCACATTGAATGTTCGGCGATGTCCGAAAAATATTTGGGCAGTTATTTTGATATCCACTGCGGCGGTGAAGATCATATTTCGGTGCATCATTCCAATGAAATTGCTCAAACCGAGGTGGCTCATGGCACTCGGCTCGCTAATTTTTGGTTGCACGGATATTTTCTACAGATTCAAGATTCTAAGATGTCAAAATCTTCGGGCGAGTTTTTGCGTCTTCAGGTGCTTATGGATCGTGGGTATGATCCTCTGGCTTATCGTTATTTGTGTCTTGGCGCGCATTACCGAAGCCATCTTAATTTCAGTTTTGAGAGTCTTACCGCAGCGCAAACTACGCTTGATCGGTTGCGAATGGCATTTTACGAATTGCCCGAAGGTGGCCTGGCGGATGCCAAATTTGTTGATGATTTTACGGCATGCGTCAACGACGATCTGAATGTGGCAAAGGGATTGGCAGTTATTTCCGAAGTGCTCAAAAGCAGTATTGCTCCGGCCTCCAAAAAGGCAACGCTTGTGGTGTTTGATAAGGTGTTGGGGCTAAATCTTGCGCAGTGGAAACCTTTGGTGGAAGCGGTTCCTGAAGAAATTATGGCTCTCGCTCAAGAAAGACAAAAGGCTCGGCAGGAAAAACGTTGGGCGGACTCCGATGTTTTACGCAATACTTTGCTCGAAAAAGGCTGGGAAGTTAAAGATACCGCCAAGGGGCCTGAGTTAAAGCGTAAGATTGGCGTCTAAGAAAACAATCATCTCAGTTTTGAAAGTTTAGCATGTCTTTTATTTCTCCATGCCGATTGTCTGTCAAGTTTTTTTAGATGCGATGCCCCCTGGGAACGGCCTACACCTATACCATTCCCTTTTGTTTCATAAGCTTCACAATGGCATCTGCCACTTGAATTCCCTTAGTGCCGCGACCAAAGCCGCAATCGACGCCTGCGCTCTTGGCAATGTCGTTTGTCACTTGAGTTCCGCCGCCAATGATGAATACGCGGTCGCGAATTCCTTTTTCAATGCACAATTCATGCATTTTACGCATGTTTGTGCGGTGGATTTCGTTGTGGGAAATAATGGTGGACATCAAAATTGCCTGAGCTCCGGTTTCAATTGCAGCGTCAACCAGTTTTTCTAAGGGGACTGATGTTCCAAGGTATGTGTATTTAATGCCGTATTTTTCAACACCACCATGTTTGATGTCCAAAATTTCGCGCAAACCAACGGAATGTTCGTCTTCGCCCACAGTTCCAGCTACCACTCGAATTCCCTTGTTTTTGATGACTTCGCGAATTTCTGCTTCCGGAAGCATTTCTTCCTTAACTGGAATTTTAAGCGAAGATTTGGGGATAGAGAAAGGAACTTTGCCCTTCACTTCCAGGAATGTTCCTTCGGATGGATGCATCATTCCGGTGTTCACAACTTCTACATCGGTCAGGCCCATTTTCTTGCCAATTTCTTCGGCGGCTACGCGTGCGTAGTCTTCCGATTCTGGCAGGAACATTTGAAGAAGAACGGTGCCGTCGCCAGCCCATTCCACCTCTGGCTTGATTTCGCCGCCCGAACGAAATGCCTTAGTTTTTTCGAGGCGCTTGTTGGCGTTGTCTTCGGCATCCACTTCGTCGATGTAAGCAATTTTGCTGTGATCGCAGAACGTGCATCCTCCAATGGGATCACAAGGTTTATTAAGCCCCTTAGGAAGAGCGTTGTTACCAAAGTGGGCACACACAGGAGCCATGTAGTCGGCATCGCGTTTTACGATGGTGCCAACGCCTACGCCGCCTTGAGGATCGCGTGCAATACCGTCGGAATTGCGTTCGGGATATTTACCGGAATCAACAAACATTCCCTTTTCCACGGAAGGAAAGTATCCGCCCAATTCAATCATTTCTTCGAGCATGCAAATAGAGCGTTCTTTAAGGTCGCGAACCATTTCACCCAAAGGACCATCACGATCGATTTTTACAAGTTCTTTGATGCCATCAAGTGCAACCAAAACTTGTTTTGCAGTTTGAATGCCGCGAATGTTGTTGTAGTGCCAAGGCAAATTGCGGCCTTCGTCGGGGGTAATTGTGCTTTGGATATCGGCTTTGGTGAGAGCGGAAATAAGTGTGTCTATGGTGTGTGTACGAATGGCTTCTTCGATGTCGGCTTCAATATAGCGTGTGTTTTGCTGGGCGCGGAAACGGAACTCCGAGAAAAAGTCGCGCAATGCAACAGCGTATGGAAGATCGAACCAAAGCTTGGGAGCAGGAGGCGAATTTGGAGGCACGGTGGAAAGACCCACGAGATCTTTACGCATGCCGCATCCTATAGAGAATGCACAGTTGATACCGTGCTGCACCATAAGCTCGGGCATTACGCTCCAGCCTTCTTTGGCTGTTGCATTTGCATTGTGAGCACCATCGATTTGAAAAATTTGCGAGTGTGCCATCACGTGTTTTGCAACGCCAGCGTCTACAAACGAGCGGAACATATTAATGTTGCGATAAAGCACGTTGTACTGTGGATCTTGGTGAGCGCCGTTAATGCCCTCTTCCGAATACATCACAGCCATTTCGGGGCCAGCAACACCAGAAACGTAGGAGTGGAAATTAATGGGGCGTCCCACTTCGTCTTCAATAAGATCGAGAGCCTTGCGCGAAGCGCGCAATTGTTTGCGTGTGATGGGTACGCCGCCAATGCCTTCGGGTGTGCCTTCTAATACACCGTCGATGTGGCTTTGCCCTGTGAATCGGATCACCATAATATGATCGGCGCCATGCCAAGCAGCCATGCGCATGCGGCGAATGTCGTCTTCAAATCGGCCCGATGCAATTTCGGTTGTGATAACTGGACCTGGTTGAGGATCGATGTGATTAAAATATTTTGATGCAGGAAGACCAATTGAGTTTTTGAGCGGCAAAGAGCAGTCACGGAACGTGAACTTGTGCATTTTTACGCCGTCTTCGGGCTTAACGCGCCATGTCCAGCCGCGTCGGCGAGGTGCGTAGTGCTCGAGGTCTTTCATGATTTCTTCAATGTCGAGTTTTTGATTTGGTACGAGTTCCATGTTTTATTTCCTTACACGAAAAGGCTCTTGAGAACATCCGGCTCTTGTGTGATGCGCGTGGCGGCATTGCGAATGTCTATGTTAAATTTTTGAGAAACTTTGAGAACGCAGTGTCCCGCGCCCTTGCCAAGAAGCTTTGCTTCGTGAACCTTGCTCACCACTCCTGCTGCGGTAAAGGAATCGATTCCCATGCGCATGAGAACCGAGCGTTCAATGGAAGGCGACGTGTGTGTTTTGGAAAGATCAACAAGCGGCTCGGCCAGTTTCTCACACAAATTCCAGAATTTTTCTTTCAATTGTTCATCGGTCATGCGCCCTAATTGAGCGCGGCGTTTTTCGTATTTATCCATGCGCAAATCCGACATGTTTCCTCCAAAAAAGTAAATTCCGGCTTGGTTTTTCAAAGAATTCCGTTGCCGGTGGAAATATTTGCTGATGCCTGCCTAAAACGAATCGAGCTTTGAATTTAACCAATCGCGGCTGACTTTCATATCTTCTGCTACAAAATTTTTGTCGTAGTCGTCCCATTTTGCAATGTCGTAGGCTTTTGCAGCACTCTTGATGTAGCTGGTGCGCAAATTTTCCAACAATTGGGGGCGTCCACGAATTTGTTCGAGATGTTGTGGAATCACAATGCGTTCGCCGGGTTTGTTGTCTTTGGGGTCGCCAAAGCGAACCTCTATACCGTTTTTGCGTGCAAAGTCGAGTTGTGAATTGTGGTGCTTTCCTGCCCCCGTGTATTCGGTTTCTTGGACAACAATAATGGCATCCTCGGGCATTTCGCGGGCAAGAGCCACAGCCGATGTGAGGCTTGTGTTGCCTGCAGGGCCGCGTTCTAGGCCTTCCATTTTGGTGAGAAGTTCGGTGACATAAAACACTTCACCTTGGGTTACCAAATGATATTCATCCATGTAACGCAACGAACGAGCTGCATTGCGTGGAACATCGACGCGGTCGGGCCATGTTGCAAAGGGAATACCAAAGCCCGTATGACCCGTTGTGAAACTCTTGCGGTTGAAGTCGCGGTCACTTGCCATGTGCAAGCCCGAAAGATCAACAGAACATGCCACCATTCGTGTGTTTTTTGCACCAGCCTTTATAAGGCCGCGTGCGGTTCCGGTGACGTTGCCACCACCTGCATGAGTTGCAATGACAACATCGGGATCGCGTCCACAAAGTTGCCGCACTTGGGATACAATTTCGGTACCTAAAGTTTCTACGCCTGCAATGCCAAACGGCGTGTATAGCGACGCGTTAAAAAATCCGGTGTCTTCTAAAGTGAGTAGCAAATTGTAAAAAAGCTCGGGACCCACGCTGAGCTTGAGCACTTCGGCACCATAGGCTTCGCAGGCTCTGCCTTTTTCAACAATTTCGGGTTGTCCAATGCCACGGGAATCGAAGACTTCTTGAAGAATAATAGCTTTAAGGCCGCGTTGTGCGGCCTGCGATGCTACGGCTGCTCCGTAGTTGCCTGAGGTGGCTGCACAAACGCCTTTGTAGCCTTTGCGCATGGCTTCAAAAAGAGCTACCGAAGCGCGCCGCGCTTTAAATGAACCCGAGGCGTTTGCCGCTTCGTCTTTTACAAAAATGCGTGCACCTTTTCCAGGTTCGCTGGTGTGGCGAACGGCAGCGGTTAAGCGCTTGAGTTCGAAAAGTGGGGTATCGCCCACTTTGGTTTCGCGTTGAATGCGAATAATTTCGTCCAAGGGAAACGATGCTCTGCGCATCATTCCCTCGTAGTCGAAAGCAATGGGGCTGTGCACGAACTCGTCGTAGTCAATTCCCATTGAGGCTTTCATGATTTCATTTTTACGAGCCATGACGGCGGCGTAAGAAGTATCGCGTTTCATTGTTGAGTCTCCTCGGTACCGATGCGCAGAAGTTCTTCCACAGTTGAACCAAAACTATGAGTGTAGCTAGGATTTACTGTGATGAGTTTTCCTTTGAGCGTGCGCCCAATAAGAGTTTTGATTGCAACATCTTCACCCAAGAGGGCGTCGGACTCTAAAAAGCCCGAAACCTTCAACATGTAGGGAGTGGCGCGGGTGTCGTCGGGGATTTGTGGTGCGCGCTCGCTGGGAGTGAGCACAACACTCTCAATTTCGACCCACGTTCCGTGCGAAACTTTCGCCATGACTCGTTCTCCTTTTTAGCGACGATCGTACGCGCTGTTGCCCATAAGACATCCGGGAATGGGAAGATCAACCATGCTCTTCAATCCAGGAGTTGCGCGGACAACGTTTGGAATGGAGTTCACAGCCACTGCCATTGTGCCCTTGCCGCCCGGGATTTCGGGTTGGTTGGACATGTGGACTTCAGGATCGCCAAAGATGTTTATGTAGTCGCCGGTTTTTACGCCTTCGAGGTGAGGGTGAATTTGTTGTGGGTGAACAAGTTTGATCACTTCTTTTCCGTTGCAATAGCCAACGCCAACATGCTCGCAACCAGCAACCATTCCGGGTTGAACCTTTACATGTGGAGTTTCGCGGTACACGTTTGAAATAATGGGCTTGCGGGTTTCTTCGATGCGGTCAATTTTGAGGCCCAATGCTTGAGCAATCATGCGAATGGATTCGGGGAAGCCAATGTGGCCCACAATTTCGCCCGACTTAATGCCGCGTTCAAACTCTTCAGGAGTGGCTCCCACGCCCTGAGTTTTCATGACTGTTGGGCCGAATGGCGAAAGATCGTTGATGCGAGCGGCTTCAATGCGAGTCACATTCAAGCATGCAGCGGAGAGCATCACAACCTGTGCATCCAAAATAAATCCGGGATTGATGCCCGTACCTAAAACGCTCACGCCGTTCTTTTGTGCGAGTTCGTCGAGTTGGCGTGCAAGCTCGGGTTGTTGGGCTTCTGGCATGGCCATTTCTTCGGCAATAGTAATCAGGTTCACGCCCGATTCCACCACAATCTTCATGTCGCCAAAGCAGTCTTTGGTGAAGGAGTTAATGGCTTGCATGCAGATGTCAACTTTGCCCTTTTGCAAAAGACCTGCGGGCGTGTTCTGAACTTTGACGCCCAAATTGCGGCCTAGCTTAAGAACTTCTCCAAGATCTTTGCCAATGTAGTCGGGGCGGGTGTCGATAGCGCCAACAATTTCGAGTCCTTCTTTTTCCAGCATGAGTTTTGCCATGCCGCTGCCCATTGCACCAAGTCCCCACTGAACAACTTTGATCTTTTTCATGATGAATCCTTCCAATAGGTTAAGACCAAATAAAACGAACAAACAAAAAACATAAAAGCGAACAAACAGAATACAAATAAAAACAAACAAACGACTATTTACGAAACAAACAGAGAGTCTTTTGAATGCCGGGAGGGTACTACGGTTTTGTTATATGTGCAACTCACACACAGAATGATTTTTGCTTCACTTTGAGGCCATTTTTGGGAACGTCACGGTAGAATTAGTGGAGCGATGTGTTGAACCGTTGTCTGTGTGGGCTTACGGAGGAAGATTTTGCCTACTTGCATTGGCCCAAAAGAGACTATTCTAGTGTGCAGAGGCTACTCTAGTGTGTGGAGTGTATTCGTATAACTGAGGTGCGCCCATGAAAACAAAGTGGATGGTTGGCATTTTTTTGGCCACATTCATTGTGAGTGTTGCGTTTGGCGTGCTTCTGAATTGGTCGGATGTGCGTGGGTTGATGCGAAAGTATTCAGCTTCCGATGCGGGCATGGTTTGGCTGGAAGCAGCGTCCGACGAAGGAGGTTTGCACACTCTTCCAAGTCCTTTGCACTTTGTCTCGTTGCCGCAAAACTTGGCTGACTATCGCGATTTGGGTTCCGAGAAAATTCAGTCCATTTTTGCATCTCAATCTTTAGTGGTTGTTGGTACAAAAGGGGGCGGTGTTTCCATTTCGTCCGACAACGCAGCTTCGTGGTACACAGCAACAATTTCAAACGGTCTTTCTAGCAACAACGTTTATTCGACTTTTGTCGAGGGCGAGCGGATTTATGTGGGTACAGAAAATGGTTTATCCTGGACCGATACCATGGGGCGAAAATGGGAAACGCGTACTGCAGAAAATGGATTAGGTTTGGGTGTGTCGCGAGTTGTGAGTGTGTTTGCTCGTGACCAAAAGATTTTTGCTGGAACATTGGGCTCCGGACTGAAAGCCTCTCAGGATGGAGGAAAAACGTGGTATTCAGCATCGGAAAAGGGTTTAGATGCAGGCAACGTTTTGGGCATTGTTGCTAGCGAGGATTCCTTTTTTGCAGCTACGGAAAAAGGATTATTTGTGTCTCGCGATGCCGGAGAAAGTTGGCGCCGGAAAAACGAGGATGACGAATTGGACTTTGTGAGTCGCGGTACTCTCAGTTTATCTGTTTGTGACGGCAATGTCTATGTGGGCACCAAACAAGGGTTGTTTAAATCGGCCGTTGCAAAAAACGAAAAATGGACTGAACTTTCATTTTCGGGATGGCCTCCCCATTCTGGTGTGTTGTCGGTGGCTGCATTTAAGCGAGAACGAGACTCCGAATGTACAGTTGCGGTGAGCCTTGCTGGGGCCGGGCTTGGGCAGTCGCAAAATGCGGGTCGGGGATGGACGTTCTTTGGGGATTTGGGAAGTTCTGAAAATTCGGGAGATTCGCAAAATGACGACTTTTTTGCGGTTGCTCTTACCAACGACAAATTGTTTGCTGGCGGTCCAAAATCGGGCTTAATTGTCGCAGATAAACTTGGAGGAAACTTGAGAAAATCGGGTGCCCCAAGGGCAATTCGAACAAGTCCTGTTACAAATATTGTTGTGGAAGGAAACTCAATATTTGGAGCCACTCACGATGGGGTCGTGATTTCCAATGATGCTGGGTCATCCTGGGAAACAAAAAGAGTTGTGCCTTCTGAATCAGAAAAACCAAATTCGATTTCTTTTGTTTCGTTGAGCTCCGGAAAAATTCTAGCTGCGGCCCATAATGCGTTGTGTCAGGCTCTGTTTGATGGCGTTTTGTGGCAATGCAGCAATGCTTCAACATTCGGTTTTGGAGAGTCGGACGGCACACTGACTGGCGTTGCCCAGCAAGACGACCTTGTTGTTGTGTCGTCGCAAAATGGAGGCATTTCCATTTCCAAAAAGGGTTGGGCAGGACCTTGGACCCAAAAAGGTGTGTCTGATATTGCTCAACTTCATGTGAATCAGGTGCGAATTGTGGACGGAAAAATTTTTGTAGCTGCGCGTTCGGCGCTGTCTATTTCCGCAGATGGCGGCGATTCATGGCGCAAAATGACGTTTGGTGAGTCGTATATGTCCGGAGTGGCTGCAGAAGATAAAATGATTGCCGTTGCTCTTCATGGCAGCGGTCTTGCGCTTTCTTTGGATGCCGGAAACTCTTGGCGTTTGGTGAGGGTGATGCATGGACTTGCCGATGATATTGTGAACGATGTTGCTATTTCTCGAGGCTCTCTTTTTGTAGCCACTGCCAAGGGACTTTCAGTTTCTCATAATTTTGGAAAAACATGGTACACATCAACGGTTGCGAATGGAGTGGCCAGCAACAATATAGTAAGTGTCGCCATTGCCGGAAATCGAGTTTATGTTGGCACAGACGTCGGTGTCTCTTTTGTGGAACTCAGTGTAAAATAGTTTACAGTTCGGCTCAATTCGTTTTTGAGTCTTCTATAAACGACGGGAGCACGTGAATTTTTCGGTTCAGCAGACTGTTTATTTTTTCGAATAATGCCTCGGGGGTGGCTCCTTTGGAAATAAAGTCGTCCATTCCCGCTTCCAAACAGCGTTTTCTGTCTTCTTTTTTGGCGAATGCAGTGAGAGCAATAATTGGAATTCTCGATTCTCTTTCACGCTCGAAACTGCGAATACGTCGTGTGGCTTCGCAGCCATCCATTTCGGGCATTTGCACGTCCATCAGGATGAAGTCCAGGGCTTGTGCATTTTGTAAGAATATTTCCAATGCTTCTTTGCCATTCTCGGCAACTAAAACGTCCATGCTGCGTTGACGCAAGACCCCAGCAATGGTGTGCATATTAACGAGATTATCGTCAACAACCAAACCACATAACTTTTGTTTGGGCTGTGGCTCAGGCACATTTCGCAGCAAATCTTCGGCCGGAACTTTGAGTGCGGGAACAAAAACCGACTGAACGAGTTGAGTTGTTGCAGAGTGTGCTTCCTGAGCGCCGCGATTGGATGGTTGCAATTCTTGTTCCACCGGATTTTCGATTGATGAAATAAGCGATGCAAGAGAATTGCGTGAAATTGGTTTTTCTAAAACGCCATGAACACCTGGCTCACGTTGCGATGCTTTTGGGGAACGTCGTGCAATAAGCACGATGCGGCGAATGGCTTTTGGATTGGAGAGCACATAGTGCATCACAATAGAATATTCAAAGTCTTCCGTAGTTTCGTCGATAAAGAGGTAATCGTAAACATTTCCTGTTGGCGAAGAAAGTTTTGTACGGATGTGTTGTAGCGCTTCGCGTCCCGATTTGAAAACGTCAACTTTATTACCCCATTTTTCTAGAGACTCTCGCAGTGTGTTTGTTTCAGATGTTGATGTTTCAATAATCAAAACACTTTTACCCGTGATGGGTGGTGCGCCGGTTTCGGGAGGTTGTTCTTTGCTTTTTTGTGGCGATTTCGCTTGGATTGGTATGACAGGAATACTTGCAATAAAGGAGATTCCGCTGTGTTCGGTTGCCCTGGCCTGTAGTGAACCCCGCATGAGAAATGCAGCGTGGCGTGCAAGACTGAGTTCCATGTCCGAGGCTCCGCGACGGGAAGCTCCTTTGGCAGCGAAAGGTAGGAACAACTCGGCTGCTTTTCCTAGAATGTTTCTGCCAAAGGCAGAAGATACTGCGAGTCGGACAAATGTTTTGGAATTCCTTTTGTGTATTTCAACGCCAAGAATGATGTCTCCTATATCACCACGAAACCAAACACCTTCGAGAAGACGAAAAGTGAGCTGTTGAAGAGTTTCGGCGCACCCTAAGAAACTTTCGGAAACATTTTCGGGAAGGCGCAAAATGATTTCACCATTGTGACTTTGATGTTGTTGTGAAAAGCGGCGAACGGCGAATGTAATTGCTTCGTCTAGCTGAAATTCAGATTGAGAAAGATGTTTTAATTTGCACTGATATTGCATCAGTTCGGCAAAATCACTTGCAAATTTCGAGAGATCCCGCATTTGGCGACGTAGTTTAATGTTATTTTGAGTGCCGGCTTCCGATTCGGAGTCGGGAGTGTCCCAGTGTTCAGTCTGTTTTTGCAAGTCGCGAGTTCGTGAACTCATCTCCGACTCAAAGCGCAAGGCAATAGCCGTGTTTACTGCGGTAATGAAATGTTTGAGGCGAGAATTGTGTGTGAAATGCTGCCATTGTTTGGAAAAATACCATAACGCTGCAGTTAAGATTATTGTTGTGACGAGAAGAATGAATGCAAGTAGCATGTTTTCCCCGGAACAGAGTGTTTTGAGTTATTACCCCACATCATTTAGATCCTCTTGGGGGACGGGTCAATGCAAACAGGGGAAAGTGTTCCGAGATTCTAAAATTAAGCAACCCGGAAATCGTGGCCTTCAACGTGCCGCGTGTCGCGTGGACTTAGAAGTGATCGCCCCATGTCAAGCCTGTTTTAGATAAGACAGCCCTGGGCCCATCA
>CAIZES010000445.1 GCA_903932045.1 uncultured Silvanigrella sp.
GTGCGGTTGAGGACGAGGCCGAACGCGCCCTCGGCGTCGTGCTTGCAGACGAGCAGGACGGTGTGCTGGAAAAACGAGCCGCCGAGCTGCCCGCTGTCGAGCAGCAACTGCCCCTGGAGAAATTTTGGCTTGGTGGCCATCGCTGAAACAATTTGCCCCAACTTGGCGCGGCTGGCAAAAAATAAAACGAACCGCCAAGACGCCAAGGATGCAAAGAAAATTCTCCGCTTGCATGAGGGGCTGGCCTTGTGGGACGATGGCGAGGTTAGGAAAAATTAATAACAAACAAACTGACCAGAATAAAAATCATACAAATTTAGCGTAGCTCGGCTACGGTTCTTCTTGGAAAACCGCGAATTTTCAAACGGGGAGATACCAGTCAAGGCACGCGCCACTCGGCGCGACTTGGCGTATCTCTCCCCAAGGCGCTTCGCGGTGCCTCCAAGAAGGGTGCGACAGGTTCGCGCCCTTTTATTTTCTGTGGCCTCTGTCGCTGCATTCATTATGAATTATGAGCGAATTCAAAACATCCTGCCCACAATGCGGTCAACATATTCAATGTGACGAAGCATATCGCGGTTCAAAAATTGATTGCCCGACATGCCTGCAATCATTTTTTGCGACTCCATTGGCGCAGGTGATGCCACCGCCGCCACCGCTGCCGCCGCCACCTCCCGCCCAAAAGTTACCACAGAGAGCAGAGACGACTTTTTTGGTGCTCAAAGATGGTAAGCAATATGGATCTTATACCTTGCAAGTTTTATGTGGCTACCTTGAAAACGGGCTGTTTGCCGGCGATGATCTTACATGGTGTGAAGGAATGAGAGAATGGCAGCCCTTACAAGAGGTATTGCGACAAGCCAAAACACAAAATCCACCGCCGCCACCTTATGCCAAAAGAAAATCGGCTGCCAATGGTGTGAAATCTGACAAGTTAAAGCCTCGTAAAAAATGGCAGGTAGTGACGATTCATTATTTCACTGCCGGATTTGCGATTCCTGGTGTATGTGCCATTCTTTGCGGGCTTCTGTTCTTTTTGATGGCTGCATCGGAAAAGCCTGTTGATGCTCTCACGCTTGTTATTATGGGATTCGTTTCTCAAATTTTAGGCTGGATTGGAGGAACGTATTACTCGCTGTCATATTTGAGAAAAAATGTGACAACTTCGGATTGGCGCGGTTGCATCGCGCCTTCAATTGTAGTGGCGGCGATATTGGATCTCGCTTGGGTAATGACGTCGGCTGCTTTAGATCCCGGCAAGGTGTTATTTGCAACTCTTACCTCGGTAATTACCTTGTCGCTGTTTGGCTTAATTACTGCAAAGGGCTTTCGGGAACTAGATGAGCAACAACTTTAATCAAATAAATAATTTGGGGGAAATTTTTATGAACAACCAAACGCTTCACGAATGGCTACCTCTGCTCGCCAATGTCGCAGAAATTGTCACGGCAACAGGCGTAATCATTGCAGCGATACAGCTTTTCCTGACAAAACGCCAAGCGGTCGAAACTTTTGAAGATGAATTTGATCGAGAATATCGTGAACTTACAAAGGATATTCCAACAAAAGCTCTTCTAAATGAAGTGCTGTCTGTTGATCAGATGAAAGAAGAAAAAATAGAAAGGGCATTTTATCGCTACATTGACCTGTCAAATGGGCAGGCGTTTCTTCGACAAAACAAACGAATTTCCAAAAAAACATGGGTTTTCTGGTGCGATGGAATTGAATCGAACATGAAA
>CAIZES010000446.1 GCA_903932045.1 uncultured Silvanigrella sp.
ATGCTGCCAAGTAGAAATTGGCAAGAGCAGAATACTTCTTCAACGTATTGTAGAAATGTTATCTAAGCTCTGCAGACCTGCAGCCCAACATCTATTTTGATGAAGTTGCAGCCTCACATGCGAGTGTTTTGTCTAAGTATTCCTTCCTGCGAGAAGCTTTTGCTTGTTTTATGGGAATGCTGACTTTCGTACTCTTTTCTGAGCGTAGCAAATTAAGCGCAAGTTTTCTAACGACAGAAAAATTATTTGGAGCATGATCAACTCTGACACGACGGTTGTCCTCTCTAAACGTAACGTCCAACACCCAATGAAGACTATTTTATACACCCCAGTGGCTTCTTACCGTTTCGCCAAATCGCTTAGCTCCAGTGAAAGACTGTAAATAATATCTGGTTTCACTCGTTGTGCTCCCGGCTTTAAACACATCTGTTTCCGCCTTCCCAATGGAAACCAAACCTGCCCAATCTTTAAATTGTTCAATAAGGATGCCGCCAAGCATGGAATAACGTCTAACTTCTATTTGTTTACGACAAGTCAAAAACACCCAACAAACACAATCACACGGCAACGCGGGCCTAAAAAAGCACCACCGTTGCAAGGGCGTACTCACCCTGATGGGAAAGTGAAATATCCCAGGAGGAAAATCCCAGTTCAGCAACTTTGTCTCGAAGACTGTGGGACAAATTCAACACAGGACGCCCGTTGGAATCGTTGGTAATCCAAATATCCACGGGATTCACACCTTGCGAAAAAATTCCTGTGCCAAGTGCTTTTCCAAATGCTTCTTTTGCTGCAAAACGCGCAGCCAGAGAGGCCTCTTTACCAACGCCACGGGAATTGCAGTAAGTAACTTCATCAGCATGAAAAACTTTAGCTAAAAACGATGCGCTTTCTGATAGTTTTGCAATTCTTGAAATCAGAACAAGATCGCAACCTATTTTCATATCAACGCACCATAAAAAAAGGACTATTAGAAGACGCATCATCGTTATCGGGATCAATATAATCTAGGGCCCTTTGCACCGAAGCCACAACCTCCGGATGCAAAGTTCCATCTTCTCTCTTA
Organism: uncultured Silvanigrella sp.; assembly: GCA_903932045.1. Classification (GTDB taxonomy): domain Bacteria; phylum Bdellovibrionota_B; class Oligoflexia; order Silvanigrellales; family Silvanigrellaceae; genus CAIZES01. The sequence goes on from CAIZES010000446.1 coordinate 1,067, forward strand.
TCAAACTCTTTACTGCTTGCAAGAGCAGCAAGGTAAGCTTGAACAAGATGGTTGTCGTTCAACGCTTTGAGGGCTTCGCCACAACGCACAATATCTCCCGACAAAGCGTAACACTTTGCTGCCATTGCTAAACGATTTGAAACTGCATACAGCTCGGCAGCCAAAGTAAATAACCCACTTTCGAAAAGAGCACGAGCATTTTGTGACAAAAAAAGAAAATCAATTTTGCCGCTAGAACCGAAATTTGATTGCGACTCAGATTGAGCACCCAGCGAAACAAGCAAATTTTGAGCCAAACTATTTGCAACATCTACATTTAACGAACTCCAATATAAAGCAAGTAACTTTCTGTCGTTTCTTGTTTTTTGCAATGCAGAATATGAGAACTCAAAGTTTCGAGTCACATTCGTCCACATTGCGAATTCCTTTATCGCACTGAAATCTGCAACAATGTTTTCCATAAAGAGCATCATATTTTGAAAATTAAGTATAGAAAAAGTCGCAATAACTGTTTGCCCAACGCACATATATTCGAGAAGAGCACGCCACATCCTATTTCTAAAAACAAGTTTTGCGACCTTCTTGGCATCTTTCGGATTCTTTGCAATAATATACACTCCAAGGGCTTTATCGTACTGACCTAAGTTTTCGTACAAATCAGCGGCTTTCTCGAAACATTCCGGACTCGTTTTCGCCGCCTCCAAATACTGAATGGCGGCTTCTTCCATCTGCTCTGCGAGCAGAAGATACTCAGCGGCCTTTTGGTGCATTCCACGCCTAGAACAAACAGCAGCAGCGCGTGCCGGACGTTGAATTCGCATCAACGAAGCACACGCTTCGTCTATCAAACCAGCCTCTTCAAGCACAGCCACAGATTCACGCAGCAGGCCCGCGTTTTCCAAAAGTTGCGCACCCAATTGCGGATTTCCCGCCTTCATTGCTTCGTACGCGTTATTGCGCAATGTTTCTTGCTCATTTGAAATATTGTCCGTATCCGTTACGCGAAAAGCCACTTTTTTGGGAACCCGTGAAAACTTGACCAAAGTATCTTTCCGCATTTTGAAATATTTCCGACGACGAAGTTCCTCCAATTTCGAACGTCCTATCCATACAAAGAAAGCCACAATCAGCAATCCGCCTACAGTCACATTAATTTCGGCAGGACCAATCCTCACTTTATATCCCCCAACTCAAACCTACAGAAGTTTGGTCATCAAGAGTACTTTTGGAATCCTCCCTCACAGATGGTGAAACCCGGTACGACATTCTAAGACGAAGAGCTTGGGTCACATATACTGATAACGACACGCCGGCGTTCCACGTGTTTTTTTCGGGCGTACAGCCACGATCTTCGAACGTATCTTCACTACAAACTTTACGCCACATTTTCCCGGCAAACAGCGAGGGTCGAAAGAAACGAATGGGAAGTCCGACGCCAAAATTGACTGTGGTATCTACGACCTGTTCTTTTTGCTCCATAACCTCAGGGAAATTGGTCACACCCAATTTGCTCATCACGCGCTGCCGGTAATCCTCAGAATATGTAGTGTTATCGAACAACAAATTGTGGCCCACGGAAAGATCAAAGAAATCCGTGAACGGAATTTCCAAATCCGCTCCAA
>CAIZES010000447.1 GCA_903932045.1 uncultured Silvanigrella sp.
GCCGATTTTTGAACAAGTGTAGGAATTCTATTCGGGATTTGAGGTGTGGCTTTTTCTTCTCGCAGAGTTGCGATAGAGCCCTTTGCTGGGGGGATATTCGACGATGCTTAATTTTCAGAACTGAGATTGGTTCATAAAACGATAAATCTCGTGAAAATCTGTCAAGGCTGCCCAGGGATTATAATTGTATTAGTGAACGCAAATCTCTTTCGAGGTATGTGCTGATGGAATCGTTGCAAAATCTTAAACTCGATTCTTCATGTTGAATCCACAGTTCCGGAAATCCGCCGCGCTAGGCGTAAGCATTCAGGTAAATTGGAGTGCAGAGATCCGCCATGGAATCGAGCTCGCTTTTTACGTTTGCGGGCAAGATCAATTTTGCGCCATGTAGCAATGAGCTAATTTGTTCGGGCGTTTTTGATCCACAAAGTGCAGTTGACACATGAGGAAAGCTGAGAACGTAGGTAACGGCAAGTTCGGCTGGAGAACAGTTGAGCTCTTGAGCGATTTCTAAAAAGCGTTTTGCTTCATTGGCGAGTGCGAGTGCCTGTTTTTCAACAAAAGCGAATTTTGAGCGAACATCGGACAAATCATATTTGCGATTTGGAAGAACTTTTCCAGTGAGAAGTCCTTTTGCAAGAGAGCCATACGCCATAAATCCTATTTTGCGTTGCGTACAAATTTCCAAAAGCTGCTTCGCGTTTGTGTTATTGAAAACGTTAAATTCGCTTTGTAATGTTTCAATGGGGGCAATTTGGCAGGCGCGTTCAATGAGGTCAACACCAAAATTGCTTGCCCCAATAGCACGAATAACGCCAGCGTCTTTGTATTTTTTTAAAGTTTCCATTGTTGATTCAATAGGTGTTTTGTTGTCTGGCCAGTGGATCATGTAAAGATCGATGTAATCGGTTTTTAAATCTTTCAGGCTTTGTTCAAGCATGCGATGAATAGAATCGGGAGAGTTATCTATGAATGTGTTTTTATGAGAATCCCATGTCACTCCCAATTTTGTTACGATAACCATATTTTTTCGGAGTTCTTTTTGTCCGGAAAGCGCTTTTCCTATGCGCTTTTCTGAGTCGCCAAAGCCGTAAATTGGTGCAGTGTCAAACAACGTTATTCCCGATTGATAGGCGTGTTCAAGAGTTGCAACGGCTTGTGACTCAGAAATATCTCCGTATCCATATCCACCAGCGCTGCCGCTAATGCTTCCTCCACCAAATCCAATGGCGGAGCAGGATATGTCCTGAGTCAGTTTTCTTTTTTGAATTTCGGAAGGAATCGTGTTTTGCTTCATGATTGGTCTCCTTGTAAAACATACGTTCCCAATGCCTACTTAGTGCCTACTTAGTGCCTACTTAGTGGAGACGTTATCTCAAGTGTTGTTCGATGCGCCAGACCTCGGTTAGGCCCACGCCTGATGATGCCCAGCTCACTTTGCGATCTGTGCCTATCAAATAAAGCGTGGGTGTGACTTTGGGTGCGAGAACTGAAGCAGCCTCACCATTGATGTCAAGCAGCACACGGAATGTGTAATGATTGTGTGCGAGATGTTCTTGAACTGCAGCAACATTTTCGCCAATATTAATGGCAAATAACCTTTGAGGATCAATGGTTCCGTTGTTGACGGATCGTTGCAAGCGATCCATTTCCAGTTTGCATGGGGTGCACCATGTGTTCCAAAAAATAGCAGCAATGGGATTGGCCTTGATTGGTGGAAACAGTTCTGTTGTGGCTGAGGGGTTTTTGAGATTTAAAACGGGAACCACAGTTCCTTCAACGGAGTTGTTTGTTGAAAATGACGACCAGCGTTGCTGCACAATAAGAATAAGCAAAACAACAAAGATAATCCATTCTGCATATTTTTTGAAAAAGTGGAGGATGCTGGCTTTTGTTACTATTTTCTTATTTTTCATGTTGACCCATCTTTCCTGTTGTTTTGCTTATTAACTTCGCTTTGAGTGGCTGTGTCAAATATTTGGATATCACTTTTTTCCCCTTAGAAGGAGCATATTTTGTATTCTGGGAGCACTCTGGGATAGCATGGAACAGTCTGGGATAGCATGGAACAGTCTGGGGGAGGAATTCTTATGCGTGCGCTTGGGGCTGTTGTTTGTCTCTGTTTTTTTGGCTTGTCCTGCACTCCAATGGTTGTGCTAACAACTGGAACGGAACTTGGCTCTCCAATGCCTACAGGCAACTCTTTTTTTGTAGTGAGTGAGGTGGGTGCTCTGCTGAAAACTGATCCTGTTGAGGCATCGGATTTGCGGCCCGCGCAAAAATGCAAAATCAACGCGGGAGTCAAAATGGAATTGGCAAGACCGGCGATGCCTTTCGGTGATCACTATTTTGTGGAGCTGAAGACCCAGCCCGATTCCAATTGTTCGCTCAAAGTGGGATACATTTACTCTAAACAGCTTGCACAAGTTCAAAGGAAATTTCCGGTGGATCCCACTGCGGTATTGGATACTTTTGATAGTGTTGCCTCACTGTATTCAATTGAGAATACAAAAATGGAAGGAGGAGCTTACGATAGATGTGATTACAAAAAAGCGCCCCCTGAGGATAGGCGTCGGTTGTCCACGCTTGAGGACTACTTAGCTGGAAAAACGAATTGGGTGGCAATTGCCATGGATTCCAAAGTTGTGCCCTATGGTACGATGGTTCGAATTCCGAAACTGGAAGACCAATTGAAAGCGCATGGAATGTACCCTGGGGGCCCCATTATTTTTGTTATTACCGATGGTGGGAGTGCTTTTGATGGTATTCTGAAGTGGAAACGATTCGACCTTTGCGTTGGTGATAATAAAGATGATATTAACAAGAAGTTTAATTGGATTGACAAACAATCTTTCTCAATGAAAATACTGCATCGTGGCGTGGCTTTGGCTCCCGAGTGCGGTACGGATTTTCGGAAAAGTTTTTTATAGAAGACAACAAAACTGATAATTTTTTATTTCGCTATTTTTGTGTTTTTATAATTATTGAGTCTTTGGAAAGGGGCTTGATGTTGCCTTGTCCATCTTTTTCTATGTACAAAACTTTTCCGAATGCAAAAATTTTACGGAAATCGTTTTCGGACGCATTGATTGTGATTGTTTTGGGCGTTTTTTCGGTGGAGGCATTTTGAACTTTTTCCAGCCGCACCAAATAAAGCTCCATGTGACGTCCCTCTTTATCGGGTTTGCCGTCGGCGCTTTTTCCAAGATCTAGGGCTGGCCATTTGGGGTTGTTGTCCTTGCCTTCGGAGCGTACGTTGCGAAAAAATCCATAGCTTTTTGATGCAATATTTTTTTTATTTTTGAGGCCGAAGCGTTCAATGGCAATGCTGCGTTCCCAATGAACATCTATTACTTTATAGGGAGCCGTTGTTGCTGTGGAATGGGCGCTTGAGAGCGAAAAAATGCCGCTAATAGCAAATATGGATGTCGCTAAAAATGCGGATGCAACTGCAACACCTCCTGTCCAAAGTTTCCATTTTGGGGCCTTGGATGTCCAGTTACGAAATTTTTGTATGAGCGCTTGTTCTGTTACTTTTTTTCGTAGCTGCGAAAATTTTGTGTTTTCTTGATGCGCGGGATGAAGGGTTTGGAGTTCGTGATGTGCATGAAGTTCAAAAAAATTATTATCCGATTCTTCCCTTGTTTTATGGCAACTGGAACATGAAATAGCATTTGATGCGTTAATTGATGCGCAAAATGAACATTTCCAATCGGGCATGGTGTCCATTCGTGATACGGGAATACTTTCGTTTGCTTTGTGTGTTTCGTTCATGTTGCCCACCACTCCACATTGATTTTGTTTGGAGTATACCATTTTTTAGAGTTTCAAAAAGGTGGCAACATCGTTTGCAAAACGTTCGGGGTTCTCAACAAGTAAAATATGTCCAGTTTGGGGATATGTGATAAGTTCAGAGTGTGGCAATTGCCTGTGAATTTCTTCGCTGTGGGCATGGGGAACAACGGCGTCGTCGTCGCCAGAAATGATAACCGTGCGCGCTAATATTTTTGGAAGTTGCGAGCCTCCATCAAAGGCGTCAATTGCTGTGCGTTGCCAAGCTGCGCGCAGTTTGGCCTCGTCGCTTTTGGTGTCTTTCAGAACCGATTGCACAAAAGCATCCACCATGGCGGTATGGGAAGCAGCAAACATCCTTCCAAAGTAGTTTTGCAGGGGAATGGGGGCTGTGCGTTGCCGAAAGCCTTTGGAAGATGTGCTGGCAAGAATGAGTTTTGCAACAGATTTGTCTTGAGCAGCAAGTGTTTGGGCAATCATGCCGCCCATGCTTATGCCCAACACAGAATAGCTGTCGAGTTTGACTTGTGTGAGAACGTGATGAGCAACAATTTTGGCGTCGGTACTCATGCCTTCAATGGATGAATGAGAAGCGTTGAGGTTGCCGTCGTTTGTTTCTCCCGACCCGCGATGATCCAGTGCGAGTGTGACAAGCCCCGGAACCTGAGCATGGAGCCGGCGCCGGAGGGCTCGAAAATCGGACCGAGGTCTTTGGAAGCCATTCAAGAGAAGCAGCAACTGCATTTTTCTGGCGGGGGGAGGCTCTTGGTCTTTGTTCGGTTGAGTGTTGAGGGATTCATTTGTGGTGATTGTTGGCAGATTTCCACTTTGAGCGCCCTGAATGTCGCCCTGAATGTCGCCCAGAATGTCGCCCAGAATGTCGCCCAGAATGTCACCCTGAATGTCGTAGGCAATTCGAGCGTCTTCGATATCCAAAAAAGTCATTTGTAACCTCAATTTCTGAGTAACCTCAATTTGTGAACACGTTCTCTAGGGAATTGAAACACTATTCTAATTCACAATCGAAATTGAAGGCAATTGTGGGTAGCTTGTATCATAAGGTGTCTTTCCGACATTTAATAGAATCGCTGGTCTTCTTGCTCTTTTGTGTGATTTTGAGCTAAAAGACTCCGAATCTTCGGACAACTCTCGGAGCGCAAAAATGGCACATCTCCAAATTCGTGATCTGCATAAAGTGTATGGTGGAAAAGTTGAAGTTCTTCGTGACGTGAACATCGAAGCTCAAAAGGGTGAGTTTGTTGTTCTGGTAGGCCCTTCGGGCTGCGGAAAATCGACATTGTTGAGACTGATTGCCGGCCTGGAAGACATCACGGGTGGTGAAATCTTTATTGAAGGCAAAAAGGTGAACGACCTGCCTCCCGCAGAGCGCGATATTGCCATGGTGTTCCAAGACTACGCCCTTTATCCTCATATGTCCGTGCGTGAAAATTTGGCTTTTGGTTTGCGAATCAAAAAGTTTTCGGACGACGAGATTTCCTCTCGCATTGCCGAAGCCAGTCGTATGTTGAATATCGAGCGTCTTTTGGAGCGTCGTCCCGCTCAACTTTCCGGGGGGCAAAGGCAGCGTGTGGCCATTGGACGCGCTATTGTTCGTCATCCTGCAATGTTTTTGTTCGACGAGCCTCTTTCCAACCTTGATGCCAAGCTTCGTGCGCAAACGCGCATTGAAATTGCAGCGCTTCAGCGTAAGCTTGGAACCACCGCAGTTTATGTGACTCACGATCAGGTTGAGGCCATGACACTCGGCCATCGCATTGTGGTCTTGAATAAAGGCAAAGTGCAGCAGTGTGGAGCTCCGTTGGATTTGTATAACACTCCTGTAAACACATTTGTGGCAGGGTTTATTGGCAATCCATCCATGAATTTCTTCCGCGGAAAATTAGAAATCGCAGATGGCAAAAAAATCTTTCGTTGCGCCGACGCCATTATGGACTTCACCGACGCTTCCACTCCTCAAAACTCGTGCGAATGCATTTTGGGGGTTCGGCCCGAAGCATTCCGCGTGCCATTGCCGTCTGACGAATTGAACCACAGTAAGGTGGATCTTCGTGCTCAGGTTGTTATCGCCGAGCCTCATGGTCACGAAACCCACTTGGTGGCATCGGTTGCTGAGGCTCAAATTATTGTGCGTTCCGCAAATCCAAAGCGTGTTGCTGTGATGGAGAAAGCTATTGCTGGCGATATGATTGAGTTGAATATCGATCGCACTGCACTTCATTGGTTTGAAGCCACGGGCGATGAATGCCGTCTTCCGACTGTTTCTGTTTGATAGCGAATCTTTTGTTTCCTATTTGTTAAAAAAAAAGGCCTCAATGAGGTCCTTTTTTTGCGCTTTATACCATGAGAATTCAACTTCCAGTAGAAACCGGAAATAGGAAATGGGAATTAGAAAACCAGCGGAAACCGGTTATCCCTTCACCGCCCCCAAAGTCAGACCCGACATCATGTACTTACTGGATACAAAAAACAGCAAGATAGTTGGAATGGAAATAAGAACCGATCCTGCGGCAAATTGGCCCCAGGCAACGTTAAATCCGGCTTGCAATTCCATAAGCCCCAGAGGCCAAGTTTTCATTTCGGGTTTGCCCAACACGGTGTATGCAACCAAAACTTCGTTCCAGCTGGACATAAAATTAAACAAGAAAACAATTGCCAGCGCAGGCTTTGAAAGGGGTAAAACAATTTTGTAGAAGGCTTGCATTTCTGAGCAGCCATCAACAAATGCGGCTTCTTCCAAGCTGCGGGGAATGGTGTCAAAATATCCTTTTAACACCCAGACAGAAAATGGAAGCGTTCCCACCGAGTAGGCAATGATGAGGCCCATATAGGTGTCTAACATGTTGGTCTTTGCCATAATAAGATACTGCGGCAAAATAAGCATGGTGCCAGGAATCATTTGTGTCATAAGCAAAAATGAAAGTCCGGCCATGCGTCCTGGAAATTTGTAGCGCGAAAACGCATAGGCTGCTGTGGATGCTAAAACAACGCCAAGAATAGCAGTGGTGCTTGTGATAACAAAGCTATTAAACACCCATTGAAAAAACTGACGTTCCGTAAAAAGGCGGTAGTAGTTTTCAAGAGTGGCCTCGGGCGGAATAAGGCTAAAACTGGTTGAGAATAAATTGTTTCCGGGACGTAACGAAATTGTGACCACGCGAAGAAATGGAAATACAGCAATAACGCATGCAATCCACAGTGCAATGTGTGTGATAATGGCTCGGGGTAACGAAACTTTCTGAAGAATGGACATTGCGAGGTTTCCTTCTTAGCGACTTGCGGGCGATTCGCCCACTTTTGATACTTTGAGCCACACAAAACTCATTGCGCCAAGAATAATAAACAGCACAATAGCGTAGGCTGCAGCAAAACTGTAGCGTGTAAATGTGAAAGCTTGTTTGTACAAGTCGGACACAAGAATGTCGGCACCTTGGCTACCACCGCGTTGGGCGGTCATGAGGTACACAACCATGACGTTGTTAAAAGTCCAGATCATGTCGAGAATCATGGCCGGAACAACCACAGGTTTCAGGAGTGGTACTGTTATTTTTGTGAATTTTTGCCATCGCGAAGCACCGTCGATGGATGCTGCTTCGTAGTAGCTCATGGGAATGGATTGCAGACCACTCAAAATATTGACCGCGTAGAAAGGCACGCCCAGCCAAACGTTCACTATGCAAATTGAAGCAAACAAAGCAATGGGGTTTGTCCACCATTCAATTGGCGAGTAGCAACCGTTTTGCTGTGTGCAATTAAAAAGTTGCATAAACATGGAAATAAGTTGGTTAACAAAGCCATAGGAGCTGTGAAATTCACCGCGCCAAGCAAGCACAAGAACAAGTCCCGGTGCCGCCCATGGTATTGTGATGAGAGTGCGATAGAACGAAACAAAGCGAATTTTGGTGTGCATAAACAGCGCAAGAATCATTCCAAAGAAAAAATGGAAAATGATGTTGATGCCTGTCCAAGCTACTGTGCGTGCAAAAATAGCCCAAAACGTTTCTTCCACTTCGCTGCCACGTGTGAACACATTGACGAAGTTTTTGAACCCAACAAATTCAATGGTTCCAGTTTCGATCCACATGCTGAGTGTTTTTAAATTCAGTTTTGTGAAGGCGAGGTAAAAGTTAAATGTGAGAGGATAAATAAACAGCAGAAAAACGCCAAAAACAGCAGGAGCGGCAAATAAAATGGGACTTTGGTAGTTGCCTTTGAGTGCGTACTTGAAGAACGCCCCAATGAGAATGGGAAACAGGGATAGGAATGCAATCATGCTGTAGTCGGCCTTCACCATGTGAAGTCCAAAGGCAATGAGTGTCGACAAAGCCACCATGAGCGGCATGTAAAAAGCAGATTTCCACATTTTATAGTTGAGCTTTACAAAGCCAACAATAAAGAGAACCAGTAGGCTCACAACAAGCAAAAGTTTTCCGATTTCCAGTGCAGCCGGAAGCACATGTACTGTGAGATTCTGTTCCATCACTTTAGGATCGACGGCCATTCCAACTCCCATTCCCTATTTGCGCAAGTTTCAAGAAGCAAAGCGAACACCCCAAAACCAAAGCCGTGAGTTATTCGTTCAAACCTTTGAGGCGTTCGTTGGCAACAGTTTGCATTTCAGTGGCACCTTGTTCGGGCGAAAGCTTGTCGGTCATAACTTTTTGTTGAACAGGGCGCATGCCATCCCAGGCCGCACGCATTTCCAATTGAGGAGGCATTGCTCTGCCATTTGCGGCAGTATCAATCAGCGACTTAATTGTTTCGTTTCCAGCGACAGTTGGATCTTTGTGGGCTTCCTGGGAGGCAGGAATGCGGCCCAATTTTGTGGCGAGTTCAACTTGTATTGGTTTACTTGTGAGAAATGCAACCCACTTTTTAACAGCGTCGGCGGTGGGGCCCGTCACATGGCGATTGATAAAGAAGTAGCGGCCGCTGACCATGGGGGTCATGGGTTTGCCAGTTGCGCTTACAACGGGGAGTGGAGCAATGCCCAAATTATTGCCGAGCGCTTTGCGTGCTTCATCAACAAACCAGTCGCCATTAACAATCATGCCAGCTTTCTTTTCAATAAATAGTCCGCGGGCGCAGTCGTAGTCACATTCATTGGGGAGAATGTGGTGTTCAAACTTGAGGCTCTTTAAAAATGCGAGGGCCTTTTTGTTTTCGGGAGTGTCTAGGGTGATTGTTGCTTTTCCGGCAGCATCAACACTCAAAGGCCAACCGCCAAAAGCACCAAGCATGGGCACGTACCAAAAAGGTTCGTTGTTGTTCATCACAAAGCCATAGGTTTTTTGATCGGGCTTTGTGAGTGTTTTTGCAATAGAAATGAGTTCGTCGGTTGTTTTTGGAGCTGTTTTTACCATCGCCTTGTTAAACATGAGCATAAGGTGATTGCCGTAGCTCATGGGCACACCCCAAGTTTTTCCGGAAAGCTTTACGGCGTCCATTGCAGCGGGAACAAAGCTGTTTACGTCAGCAAAAGCATCAACTGGCTGCAGCAAATTTGCGGTGGCAAGTGGGCCAACCATGTCGCTGGGGCCAAAAACAATTTCAGCGGCTTTTCCGGCTGTTGCTGTTGTGATGAATTTTTGGCGAAGATCTTCAGTCTGATAAGTTGTGCGAACAATTTTGATGTCGGGATTGTTGGCCATAAACTGAAGCATCCAAATATCGAGCTGTTTGGCGGGCTCGGGATCTTCGTTGTCCCACATTTGAATTTGAATTTGGCCAGCGCTTGCGGGCGTTGAGCTGGCAACGTCGGAGTTCTTGTTTTCTGTTGTACTTGTTGTGGCATTATTTGTGGAGCAGCCTTTTGTGCACCCAGTGGAAATAAGGGCAAGTGCCGCAAAAGTCAGATTGCGTAGGTTTGAAGTGAACGAGGAGCGCTTCATAAAATCCTCCGATGCTTGAATACTGTAGAACTAGCTGGGAAACAGGTTCTTGGAAATAGCCCACCTGCTCATGACATGCAAGAAATCACCTTATGAATTGGAGTTGTGGCATCACACTTTATCAAAACCCGCTTGACGCCTGAATTTCATGAATTGGCTAAAATATTTTCGTAAGTGTGTCCTTTACAATCTTGTGAAGCGTCGCAATGGTGCGGGGAGACGGCGTGCTACCTTTTGAAGATTTCTTTTTTGAAAATCGTAAAGCGATGGAGGGCCGTATTTGTGAGTGAGAAAAGCAAAAAGTATCAAAAGCAAAAATCCCCCAATTGCGAGGCCAGAAAGATGCAAAAAGAAAGGAGGGATAGCGTGAAAAGCTGTGGCGAAAATTTCCCAACGCCAGGAGATGGCAATACCCGCCAGTGCGATGGGAAATGTGAGTGCTGTAATCATGGCAATGCGTTTGAGAGAAAAACCGGTAGCCGCTGCGTGTTCAAAGAAGTTAATATTTCGTGAATTACATATGCGATGCAGAAAGTAAACATTGAGAGAAAAATCGGTAAAAGCTGCAATGGAATTGGAAATTCCAAAGGGCACGGGTCCGTTGCTGAGTTGTGACAACAAAAACGACAGCGTTGCATTCACAGCCAGATAAATGAGAGAGTTTATAACCACCTGCTGCGTTTTACCAAGGGCAAAAAATCCTTGTTGCAGCACTTTACTGCTGCTGTTGAAAACAACACCTATAGAATAGGCGCACACGGCAGCCGCGGTTGCAGCAGCATCGTGCTGAGTAAAACGGCCATGGGCGAACAGGGTTGCGCAAAAAGGGCCGGCAAGAAGCGCAAAGCTTATCACCGAAAAAAACGCAAGCCACATTGCACTTGCAACACTTTGTCCGAGCAAAATTGAAAACCGCTGGCCCCCGGATTCGTTGGCGGCAGATGTTAGAACAGGGAGTGATGAAAACCCCGAAGCCACACCAAACAATCCTACTGGAACCAAAATAATTGTTTGAGCAGAACTGATATATGTGATGGTTCCATTTCCGCCCGATGCTAGCAGCGTATTTACAAAAAGAGCGATAATCATGGCTCCCTGAGAAATGGCGCGGGGGGCCATAATAGACAACACTTCTCGCAGTGGTTTGTAGCCAACAACGTCGTTCCATCCCACTTTGGGCATGACAAGCAAATCAATTTTTTTAAGAGGCCGTGCCGAAAATAGGAACTGAAAAAGCCCTCCTAAAATCGCACCGGAAGCGAGTCCGTAAATGGGATCTTGTCCAAGCCAGTAAAAAAGCGGCGCAAGAGCAATGGCTCCCACTATGTTTCCGATGTTAAAAAATGACGACGCAAAGGTGGCTCGAAATGTTTGCCGATAAACGCCCAGGATGGCCATTGAACTGGCGGTAAACATAACAATTGGCAAGTAGAAAACCATCATGCGAAACAGATTTGTGGCTAATTTGAGGCTCCCCGGGCGATTCTGAAACGCCTGTGATGTTGTGAGGCGCATAAATGGCTCTGCATATGCAAACCCAATGAGTGCAAGAACAAGTGTGATGATTGCGAAAAAACCTGTAACAACCGCAATGAGCTTGCGTTCGGCATCTCGTCCCGAAGCCTTTGCATCAACCAACGATTTGGTGAGCGCAGATGATAGTGCTCCATCGGCGAGCAAATCGCGCAGGCCATTGGGGTAGCGAGCGGCAATATTAAAAGCATCGGTGGCCATGCCGGCTCCAAAAACAAAGGAAAGAATCTGTTGACGGATCACACCCGATAATCGCGAAAGAACTACGCCAGCCATGGCTCCAAAGGTGGCTCCGGAAAGTTCTTTGCTTGAGTTTTCTAAATCAATTGGGCTGAGGGGTTGACCGTTGCTTCCCTGCTTTGTCATATTCCTACCTTCCAAGTACGATATGGACCTGCCATGGTCCGGCCGAGGCACGAAAAGGATATCAGATTTGGGGAAAAAGCATCACCCCCGGAGGCACAATGAAAACGGCTGAGTTGAGAAAGTGTTTTGTAGATTTTTTTCAGGAACGCGCCCACACGTTTGTTCCATCGAGTTCAACCATTCCTATTGGTGATCAAACAATGCTTTTCACCATTGCGGGAATGGTGCAATTTAAGAATGCTCTCACCGGCGAAGAAATGCGTTCGTACAAACGCGCTGTGAATTCGCAAAAATGTGTTCGAGTGAAAGACTTGGATAACGTGGGCAAGAACGGCAGGCATCACACCTTTTTTGAAATGCTCGGCAACTGGTCTTTTGGCGATTATTTTAAACAAGATGCCATTCATTGGGCCTACGATTTTGTGAAAAATGTAGTTAAGATGGATATGAGCAAAATTTGGGTTTCGGTGCATCATTCCGACGACGAAGCTTTGGAAATTTGGAAAAAAACGGGAATTGATACCACTCGCATTGTTCGTTTGGGTGCCGATAATTTTTGGGAAATGGGTCCAGTTGGTCCTTGCGGGCCATGCTCGGAGCTTTATTTTGATCAGGGGCCAACGGTTGGCGTAGACTATCACAAGCGCACAAATACAAAGTGTTTAGAACAGCCCGGATGCGAATGCGATCGTTTCTTGGAGTTTTGGAACTTGGTGTTTATGCAGTTTAACAAGCAAGAAGATGGCACTCTGCTGGAACTTCCATTTAAGAGTGTTGACACAGGCGCAGGCTTGGAGCGTTTTTCGGCTTTGTTGCAAGGCAAAACAACCAATTTTGAAATTGATGTTTTTGAAAAAATTCGTGAAGCAATTTTGAGGCGTGCTCAAATTGATGCTGCTGCAATTGCTGCCAACGACGACTTGCGCGTGAGTTTGAATGTGGTTACCGATCACATTCGTATGCTCACTTTTACTCTTGCCGATGGCGCAACGTTCAGCAACGAGGGCAGGGGCTATGTTGTGCGCCGGGTGTTGCGTCGTGCCGTTCGTCATGCGCATCGTTTGAATCCTTTGCTCCCTAAAGATTCTTCCTTTTTGGCTGAAATTGTGCCTTCTGTTGTGAGGGAATTTTCATTATTTTTCCCGGAAATTCAAGAAAACGAGAAGCGAGTTATTGAAGCCATTCGTACCGAAGAACTTCGGTTTACGAAAACTCTTGAAAAAGGTTTAGAACGCTTTCACGAATTTGCTGCGGACGCTCGTGCAAAAGCTTCGAAAGTGGTTGATGGCGAAAAAGTTTTTTTGCTTCACGACTCCTTTGGTTTTCCTTCCGATTTGACGCAAATTTTATGCGAAGAAAACGGACTTTCTGCCGATCTTGATGGCTTTGCGGCGTGCATGAAAATGCAAAAACAAAAGAGCCGTGCGGAGGCCAAGTTCTACAAGTTTGACGCCGACGATTCTGAGTGGATCACTATTCACGAAGGCGCGCAATCCGACGAAAAAACTTTTGCCGGATACGGAATTTACCAGCCCACGGGCACCTATCAGGGGCGTGATGTGGTAGAAATTCCATTTCATCATGCTCAAGTGCGTAAGGTGCGTCA
>CAIZES010000448.1 GCA_903932045.1 uncultured Silvanigrella sp.
CCCAAACACCCCAAGCGGCCCAAACACCCCAAGCGGCCCAAACACCCCAAGCGGCCAAACCAACACTTCCGCACAAAAAGTTCGTTGGATTTATTTTCTCACATCAACATTTGCCACAATTGTAGCAATATTTTTTATAGCGTCTGCATACAACTCTCTCAAACTAAGCGCCACAGATCCAGCCAATAATTCCTTTGGGGCACAAAAAAACGCAGCATCACAAGTTCCCTAGTGAACTTGCATTTTTTTCTTTGCTCACAACACTGAAAACGTCTCTCCCAAATTCACTGTTCCTTTTTCGCCACCATGTTTTCCCAAAATAAACGTTCGCTCTTTTGGAACTCCAAAATTTTCGTAAGCATTAATATCAGTCGTTGCATTGCCGTAGGCTTCCACCACACTCAAATGAAGCGCTTTCATTTCGCTCAACACACGAAACTTAAATTGGCCAACACCGTCATCCTTCGGAATAACGTCGTGCAAAGAAGGGGCGAGTTTCAAAACACCCTCCGCAAACTGATTGCGACTCAGCCAGTCGCGGGTTAGGGACGTGATATTTTCGGGACGCCCCGTTAAATAGATCGGAAAAATGCCTTTTTGAAGCACGGAATGGGTTGCATTTTCTGCACCCATCCGTACTTTTGCGCCAAAAGCAAGATTTCCAGAACTCAACCACCAGTCACCCAACTTATCCCACAAAAGCGTGTCTTTCGCGGATTCCCCAAGAAAACGCGATAAAGTCTCTTTGAAAACCTCACCATCGGATGTTGTAAGAGTGCCGTCAATGTCAAACACAGCCAACTCTCTGCCGGGCATCAAACGAAAAAGATTCGCCCATGCCCAACTTTTTCCATTCTGCAAGCGGTACCAAATTCTATATTTTCCGGGGTTCAAACGATTCAACATATCACTTGGAAAGTTTGCCGAAAACACTCCTGCATTATTGGTAACACCAGCCAACACCGGGACAAGATTTGAAAGACAGGTATCCAACAAAACTTCCACAAAACCATTGGAAACTGACTTTCGGACCACTCCTTGATGAAAGCCAAAATGAACGGAAAACGAACGCGACGCTTCGCCCACCGACAAAACATCTTGGGCATGATTATCAATTCCCACAGGAACATCGAAACTACGGTCGCACACCAAAAACTGAGGGACACTGGCATTGTTCGTGCTAACCCGATCAACAGTTTGTGTTGCAGAGTGCGATTTTAGAACACCAATGGGGCTACATGAAGTTCCCAGGGGCAAAAGCAGCAAAACAAAAGCACCAAAAACAAAATTACGAAAAATTTTGTGAAAACGAAAAATTTTACAAACAGAAAAAAAACGTGATGTAAAAGGGATATGTAAAAATAAATTTTTCAAGTGCAATCTCCCAACCCGACAAAGCAAATTCAGAAAGCTACTGCAATGGATTCTCGCGCGCAAAAAGAACTTGCGTACTTTCTCTTGCTGCCGCAGGGAAAATCGAACGCTTTGCAGTGTCCATTTTAAGCAACGTGCTAAAATGCTCGCTTCCAGACAAACTCCAAGGACGCACAAACAATGAGTCCAAAAGGGCATCTGGCAAAACCGTGAACGAAAAAAGTGGATCGTTCAAACGGCGCAAAGAATCGCCAAAGTAAAAAATAGGCCGCTCGCCTTCCGATGATTTTGAAAATACAAACTCGCCGCCAATGCGCCTCAGTATAGTTTCCTTGGGAGTTTCACCGGGCAAAACACGAACCTGATCCATATGCTGATACCAATCGATACTCACCGAAGCTCCCAGAACAGCACAAGGATACACTTTAAATTCTTGCCTTCCGGGGTCCAATTCGAACACAGGATGAGATGCCGAAATATGAACAATTCGTTTTTTCGCACGCCAAACAAAGGGCGAGCAACGCGACTTCCCTGGATCAATTCGCAGAACAAAGCGATCGAGTCGTTCGAACGCTCCAACGTCGGAAGTTGTGGGAGCAGTTTGAACAGGAACCGAGGAAAGCAGCTCAACATTTTTTCCGCGAATACGGACAACACTCCCATTTGCGTATGATTCCAGAGGAATACCAATACTGGAAAGAATTGTGGCGCGAAAATCATTTAACGAAATATTTGGAACATCTGTTGACTGTTTTTTCAATAGTCCAGGGACTTCAAAATAAACGCGCAGGTTTTTCTCTTGAGGCAAAACAACAACCCATAGTGTTCGATGTGCCAAACGACGAACCTTTAGTGTGTCACGCATTTGCCCAAATGCTCTATCATACATATGCATTTCGCTCAGGTTTCCAGAAAATATCTCCGATGGAATTCCAGAAATCTTAGACGAAATCACTCCCTTCAAAAAATCCCGTAACGCAGGCCGTTCGTTTGCCACCCCTCCCCCCAGCCAAATGTGACCAAAAAGACGCACCTGCCGATTGAGGTTTGTCCAATTTTGAAACTGATGAACCACAGTAGCCGTGTAAGAATCGCGCTCATCTGGCAAGAAAAGCTCATTTGCGCGCCAATCTGGGAATGTTTCAAAATCACCCGACAGTTTTTCGAAATACTTTCCAACCGCAGCGTAGTCTGATGTTACCAATGCAGGCGCAAGCACCTGTTCCTTCGTTTGAAACACAGCTTCCAACCCGGTTGCAGGCTGTGCATCTCTATCAATTTTTATACGCCTTTTAGCAAAATCCCAATCGTTCGCATCTAGCGAACGCTCTGCAAATACCATGCTTTCCGAGGTCCACGAGAGGCCCTTGGAAAATCCATATAAAGATGCAGGAGCCACACCCATAACTTGATACCCAAAATCGCGCAAATGCCGATACAGATTAACTCCATCCATCCGTTCCAAGGCATCTCGAACAAGAACTTGGGAATCACTCAGAAAGTGCGGAAACGAATCACCCAAAACAATTCCGCGAAAAGCACGCCCAGTATCAAGAGAACCATCCAAATTCATTTCTACCGCATTGGAAACAAACTCCGATAAATTGGGTGCAACCTTTGAAAATCGCTTTTTATCGGCAATAATTCCAGGGGGGATTTTACCCAAATGCACAACCATAACGTTGTATCCCAACGCCACAGATGCCGCACCAGGCACGGCGACCTGAGAATTTGCTGTCACTAAAAGACTGTCTAATATGGCATCTTTCGAACCACCCGACACATCGGCAACGGCCGATGCAACGGAAGGCGAAGACGGAGATGCTGGCGAAGGAGCTGGTAATGGCGAAGGAATCGTGGCCGGAGAAGCCGCACTTGGCGCAATTGTTGTATCGGTGTCGTCGGGATGCGATGCATCGGAATGCCCCGCTTCACTGCGCTGAGAAACATCGGCCGATTCATCTACGGAGTCGTCGGAAACAGGTTCATCAACTTCTTTTTCTGCCGCCTGCACATATGCAGGATTTAACTTCCAAAACGAACTTTCCGAAGCAACTTGAACGGGAATTCTCCCCGACATTTCAGATTGCGCAATACGAGCCTGAATCAAAAACAATCGCGCTGATGTTGCAGAAATTCTTGCTTGCATAGCAGCAATATCGTTAACGGGCACCGAAAAAAATTGAAGCTTATTAACATCAGCCTCCAAAAAAGTTTTGGCCCATGCATATTGACCCAAACTTACGCGCAAGGTGCCGGTATTCAAGGGTAGAACCGAAAAACGGAACGAACGACGCAGTTTTGACACAGGAAAAGGAAATTCTAATTCTTCACCTGGAGCCAACAAAATTCCTTCTTGAAGTGAAATACCGTACGGAGTTGGAAAAGGAACATATGAAATTCTTTGAGGCCCACTCCCATCGCCAAGAACTCTTCCCGTTTCCAACCATGGCCATGGAAATGCTCCAAATCCCATTGACCTAATCCCAAGATCACTTCCGAAATATTTTGTTTTGTCACTGGAAAAAAGATCAAAAATAGGAACGTTAATATATTCCATTCTTCGCATGTCGAGCGCAAAAATACGCTGCATTTCCGCTTTGGGCAAACGCTTTTTTTTCTTGTCGTGCATTTCAAGCTGAAGCGGACTCAGCGGCCAAGGAGAAACAAACCGCACGTGTCGCGCCGCATCAAAATCATTTGTAACTGCCGTCCACGGATATCGAGACAACAACACTGAAACAGTGACTGTCACAAAAGCAGTTCCCAACAAAACTGAGGGAAGAACAAATCGCGACCACCTTCGCATTATCCTACGCATGCAAGCCTCTCACTTCATTCCGTATCGCATAACCACAGTCGAAAACACCGAACGCAACATTTCGGCGTGCACTTCAACAAAACGAGCACCAGCCTCGTCCAAAACGGGCGGAGATCCCACTGGCAAGCGGTAAACAAGCAAACGCTCGTCCACGGCCAACACTGGCAGTCGTTCAAACGCTCGTTCTGCAAAAGCAATCTTCCTTGCTCCAGATCCCCCTCGTTGTGCGGTTGGGCCGCTCCTAGACAACTGTGGCTGAGATACGGAAACGATGTCGTCCCGCAACACAGGCCATTTCTTTTCAGAAATATCAACTCCGCCTTCGCCCATCCAAACCACCAAACGATCGTCTTGCATCACATTTGAAGGATCGCGACAAATGGCTGCCAAACGGTAAAGATCTGCTCCCAAAACCAACGCTTCTGGAGGCAAGTAAAGAACATGAGACAACGATGGCTGAACCAGTCCAAAAGAAGAACGCAGAAGATCTTGTCGCACTTCGTTCGCACCAGACAAAAATAATTCTGGAGCCACACGAACAGGCTCACAAACCACGCCGCTACCACTTAACCCAAAAACCTTCTCGGGAGAACTTCCCGGGCGCAACTGCGAAACGTCAGACAAAGTTCCGAACGATTTTCTGGAGCGCACTTTAGCTGAAAAAGGATCGCGCCCTGCGGAGGCAACCCGAACAAAAGCATTTGAAAATTCATGCGAGTTAAAACGCTCAGCATAAGGAAGAACCACAATAGAAAGCTTTCGATTTTGCCTAAGAGCCCCTAACGCACGCCCCAACTGCAAATCCAAACTTTTCAAAACATCCCGCGAAATTTCTTTGCTCGCTCCGGTGGGATAGCGCCTCGGGTGAATGCCCCCCAAAGGTTCGGGCATACCCAAAGCAGTGAGCTGCAAAACTCGCACTTGTGCTTCGGGGTGTGCATTAATCTGATCCAAAAAGCAACTTAAAGCAAACGAATCGTCGGCGTCCACGCTGTGCCATTCCATGCCCGCAAAGAGATGTCCAAGGAGTCCTGCGCGACCTAAAAACCCAAGTTGTGGCTGAGTGAGCGCAAACCGCTGACTCAAAAATTGGAACGCGGACACTTCACCCTGTTTACCTTCCAAAATTGACGCATATTCGGGAGCAATAGAAACAACAAATTTTTCGTTCAACGAAAGCTGACGCTCGCCTGCAAATGATCTCAAAACCGGATGAACAGCATCCAGTGAATGCTCCGAATGCAATATATTCTCAAGCTGCAGCTCGAAAGTTGGAGAACCTAAAAAGAATGGGACAGGAGCACCCAGTTCTTTTTCCAAGAGCGGAAAATTTGCCGGATTTTGAAGAATTTGCGAGGGCAAAGCAACAACAAGAAGAGCTGACTCTGTTTCAGAAAACGCCTTTCGCCACCCTTTCGCAATTTCAGAGGCAGGCTCAACATAAAACAGTTCGTACAAAATATTTGCGGGCGTCCAAAACGCTCCATCCCCCGCATCAAGTCTACTTATAAAAATAGGAGACGAAGTTAGCGATACAATAAGAAAAAAAGCATGAAAAACGAAACACAAAAGAGGAGGAATGGCTTGGGCAATCCCTCTGCGCAAGCGAGTCACAGCGCCTTCGGGACGGCTGGCAAAAGCACTTCCCGAATTCGCCATCCACACCAGAGCCACTGAAGGCAGAGCCAGCAATGCGCCCCACGCTGCTGAAATGAGAGCAAACACAAACAAACGCCACAAAAAAGAAGCTATTAACAGTGGAGAAGTCCAAAGCGCTAACTCTTTTCCAGGAACCACCTCCAGATTCAAAAAAAACAATGCTCCACAAATAGAAAGAATTACCCAAAAGAGCATTGAATATAAAAAGTAACGAACTAATTGCCGACGCAGCTCACGAGGAGATAAAACGTCAGACGTAGACTGGTGCAGCATCAAAGAACTCCCAAGCGAGGCTATTGCCATGGCATCCGAATAGTGTAACTTCCCCTGCGAAACTTGCAAAGGGGAACAGACAATGAACAGTCCAAAACATTCCAACAGCCACTCCGGAGGCCAGTCCGGAGGCCAGTCCGACGGCCACTCAACCAAGCACTCTGAACACTCATCCAATCACTCGGAGAAGTCAGTGAAGAACTCAACGGAAACGTCATCCGTTACGCTTTCAGGCAACGGACTCACACTTCATGATGTTGTTGCTATTGCACGCAACAACGCCACAGTTATTCTTGCCGAAGACTCCCTCAAGGCCGTAGATGCTGCACGCGCATGCATTGATCGTCGTCTTGCATCCGGAGGCATATTCTACGGAATCAATACAGGCTTCGGCGCACTCTCGGAAGTTCACATCGCACCAGAAAAAACACGCGAACTTCAAGTGAATCTCATTCGCTCCCACGCATGCGGCGTTGGCGAAAGCTTACCTCGCGACGTAGTCAGAGCAGTTCTTGCGCTACGCATCCAAACCATGCTCCGCGGCAACTCCGGTGTAAAACGCTCTACAGTGGGGCTCATGAAAGAGTTTCTCAACCGCGACATCTGCCCCGTTGTTCCATCAAAAGGATCTGTTGGCGCATGTGGCGATCTTGCACCTCTCGCACACGTTGCCATGTGCCTCATTGGCGAAGGCGATGTCTGGTACAAAGGCGAGCGCATGCACGTCTCACAGGCATTCAAATCCGAAAAATTGGCACCAGCAATCCCCGAGGCCAAAGAAGGATTGTGCCTCATCAACGGCACACAAGTTATGACCGCCGTTGGACTCTTGGCCTGCGCAGATGCACACACACTGTTGCAAAGCGCCGATGTTGCCACTGCTATTTCCCTTGATGCTACACGCGGAACCGCAACTGCATTTCGATCCGAAATTCAAATGGTACGCCCACACAAAGGGCAATCTCTTTCGGCATCAAATTTGCGCAACGTCCTTGCCGACGACTCCATTGGAAAAAGTCACGCCGATTGCACTAAAGTACAAGATCCCTACTCTTTTCGGTGCGCCCCTCAAGTTCACGGCGCAGCACGCAACGCCTTTGCACATGTCATCGACGTTTTGCTCACAGAAGCCAACTCCAGCACCGATAATCCACTCGTTTTTCCCGAAACCGACGAAATTTTGTCGGGCGGAAATTTTCATGGTGAACCGGTCGCCATGGTGCTCGACTATTTGGCAATCGCCATGTCGGAAATTGCAAATATCTCAGAACGCCGCATAGAAAAACTTGTGAACCCCCACATGAGCGGTCTGCCGGCATTTTTGGCCTCCGATTCCGGCCTCAATTCTGGCTACATGATTCCCCATTGCGTGGCCGCTGCGCTTGTCAACGAAAACAAAGTTCTTTCTCATCCCGCAAGCGTGGACAGCATTCCCACCTCCGCCGAAAAAGAAGATCATGTGAGCATGGGCATGACTTCAGCTCTCAAGTTACGCACAATTCTAAAAAATGTGGCGTGGGTTTTGTCCATCGAAACCATTGCAGCATGCGAAGGCTTGGAATTCCTAAAACCGCTCCAAGGCGGAAAGGGCGTGCGCGCGGCATATCAATTTGTGCGCGGCATTTGCCCAGCCATGAAACAAGATCGCAGCCTGGCTCCCGAAATTGATACTGTGGCTAACGCAATTCTGAATGGCGAAATTGTAAAAAGTGTAAACGCTGCCATTGGCAAAACGCTAGTATAAAAGAAACCGTTCCGCACCCCTCTAACCGTGCTCAACTAACGGTACTCAACTCTCGACACAAAACTTTCCAACTTGCCACCCACATTTTTTCGCACAAGCGAAAGTGCGGTGAGATCGTAAGCCATTATGCGCCCGTTCATTTTTTTAAAAGTAAGAGTGCTTTTCCCAACCAAAGCCTTAAGGAAAAAATTTGAAACCACCATTTCTATGCAGAGGTCGGCACCATTTCCTAGGCAATTTTTATCAATTTCCCTGGCTTCAAAGTTAATCACGCGAGTGTGATCGTACACAGCCATACGAATTGGCAATTTTTTTCCCGCATCAAGATCACTCAGGTGCTGTTGGAAATATGCAAAAAGCGTTGGCCCCACCACAAGATTTTCAGACACAACGTCTTCTGCTGTATCAACTTTTCCATTCTCTTTTTTATAAAATAAGACTTTGCCGTTCTCAACTTTTATGTTTGCTTCAATACCACGCTGAAAGTTTTGAACCTGATAATTGCTAAAAGAACCATTTTCGTAATTTGCTCTCTCACGTGACGCTTCCTGACCACTCAGATCGGCATGAACAACTGTGGTTTGCTGCGGAATTCCGTTCAGCACAGAATGCGACCACCTCACCCGAAAAAGAAGGTCCGATTTTCCCTTTTCAAATACCAAGCCTTCACCAGACATTGTATCCAAAGCTTTTTCTTGCCCACTAGGGCGAAAAACTTTTTGTGTGCTCGGCTGAGCGACAGCAAAATCCCCCACCCCCAAAGCCCCCACAGCAAAAGAAACCAAAAACGAAACGATAAGAATACGTGACACAATTTTACTCATATCAACAGCTCCAATCCCATTTCGAAACTTCACAACATTGATTCCCCAATACTACATTAAATTTCTCAAACAACAAAAAAGAAAAACAAGAAAGGAAAAACGGAAATTCGAAATCAAAGTGAGAGCTCAATCATCATATAACCGGCCACATGACGACAGCCGATATTTCGGTATATCGCGTTTGATGTTGGATTATCCGCATCGGTAAAAAGCATATAACGCGGCCCACCACCATCCAGAATAAGTTGCGAAAGTTGCGCCACTCAAGCAGACACTTGAAATTGCTCCGTTCGGCAATCCGCATTTTTCCAGAAGCCTTCGTCGTTCGTGGAGTCATACAAAGAAGTTCATAGGCCATTTGTTGCATCACATTCTTCGAAACCATAGCTTTTGTACGCTTCAAATAATCAACAGCCGCAAGCGTGCTTGCGCGAGGCCCAAACATCCCTTTGGGAACACCAAAAAGTTCAATCCAATGCTCCACTGCAAAATTGGCGACGGCAGCATCCATTTTCGACAACAATGGAAACCGATCGCGAGTTTCAAGTACAGCCCCCATCAAGATTCCATCCTGATAAACAGCAGCAATCTTATTTCCACAATCCGATATGCTTGCTGCAACCTGTTGTTCAAGAATCCCCAAGAACATATTATTGGCTGGAATATCCGGAGACAACGTCAACCACACGGCCCGATAACATTCTCGCCAATCTGAAAAACACGGAAACTCAAGCATAGCAAAATAGCCTCACTTTCCATTTTGCACCTTGCACCTTGCACCTTGCACTTTTCAAATTCCATATCGTATCATATCATATCTTACATTTGATGGTTGATGATTGATGGTATCATGGAACTTAACGGCTGGAAAGCGACTATGACCGTATCTACTAGATGTTTTCAAGAGCACACTGATGCCTTTTTCTTACAACAGCCTGAATCGTTTTTTCTTTTATCAACGCAGGTGGTTGCTTGAAAATGGACAACAAGCAAATTTTAAAATCTCTGCAGCGGGCGTTGCAAGAGCAATCCAATCCAGAACGGGCTCTTGCCCAACAAAAATATTTTAAAAATCTAATTGATTTTCGAGGTATTGCAACGCCGCAATTGAAAATTATTTTTCGCAATTTTAGGACTCACGTGAAGTCCCTGAATCTCATCGACACCATTTTTGTAGCTCGCGAACTTGTGTCACACAATTTCTTTGAAGATAAAATATTGGCCCACACGGTTGTTGCATCTAAAATAAAAGAACTCGACGGAAACTTTTTAAGAGATTGGGAGGCCTATTTTATTCAGCACGTTAACAATTGGGGTATCTGTGATGATTTTTGTTCGAACATATCGAGCCTTATATTAAAAACA
>CAIZES010000449.1 GCA_903932045.1 uncultured Silvanigrella sp.
ATAGAAGAAGTAGTAGGGGATGTGGATAAGGGGGGGGCTATTGGGGGTTTGGTGTGGGAGTTGGCTGGTTAGATAATTGTGTGAAGAGAAGTTGTTCACAGGAAATCCACGTCGCATCCACGGTTGTGTGAGTGTCATCCACGCGAATTCCACACGATTTCCACACACAAAGTTATGTGGAAGATCTGTGGACAAATCGGGATTGAGTGTGGAAGATTGCAGTTATCGTGTGGAGAACCTGTGGATATGATTATAAATCAATGTAATAATTACAAAATTGTTTCTGGAGATGCCGCGGGCCTCAGTGAGGCGGCGCAAAGGTTGAGGGACGGCGGGCTTGCAGCGTTTCCAACTGAAACAGTTTATGGTCTGGGAGCCTCTGCGCTGGAGCCAAGTGCTGTTGAAAAAGTTTTTGCCTTAAAAGGTCGGCCTTTTGCGGACCCCTTAATTGTGCACGTCTTGAATGCTGAAATGGCTCTTTCGCTTTGCCTGTTGCCTCCGGAGTGGAAAGAAAGCTTTCAAGTCTTGACGCGGGCTTTTTGGCCTGGACCACTCACTTTGATCGTTCCTGCTTCACCTATAGTTCCAAAAATAGTTATTGGAGGAGGGGAGACTGTAGGAATTCGATGTCCAGCTCACCCTATAGCTTTGAAGATTATTGAACTGTCAAAGTTGCCGTTGGCTGCCCCTAGTGCAAACCAATTTGGACACGTTAGCCCAACAACGGCTCAGCATGTTGCAAAAGATTTAGGACGGGATGGTCTCCTTATTGTGGATGGTGGCTCTTGCTCTGTTGGTATTGAATCCACTGTGTTGAAAATAATATCCGAAAAAGAGTTTTTGATATTAAGGCGCGGTGCTGTTTCGGCTGCGGCTGTTGTGGATGCGTTTGAAAAATGTGGATTGAGTGTGGAAGTTTCGGTTCGAAATCGTTTTGTGCGGAAAGATGGTCCTTTGGATTCTCCCGGTGAATTATTGATACATTATTCCCCAACGTTACCCGCTTATCTTGTTCGAAAGGACGATTTTCCGAAAGATGTTGGCGAGCAAATAGTGTTGCGGAAATGTGGGTTGATAGATTTGGGGAAACGTTTTTTCGAATTTAGTGGTCAATGTGGAAAATATGTGGATTTGTCTCCAGAGGGTCACCTAGAGGAAGCTTGTGAAAGGGTGTTTTCTAGTTTGCGCAACATGGAGATGTGTGAAAACATAGAGGCCATTTTGGTGCCTGATTTGTCTCAGAATGATTTGGAAATGGCCCAAGCACTTGCCGACAGGTTGAATAGAGCAGCAGCCTTAAAACGAGCTTATTTTTTTAACTCATATGTTCGAGTCGACGTCTGATTTCCGAGACTGAAGATCGTGTTGAAGCATCGGTATCAATTTTCTTTCTAACGTTGTCGCAAGCATTGATGACAGTTGTGTGGTCTTTTCTGCTGAAGGCTGTGGCTATTTCTACAAGATTTGCATTGATCATTTCGCGCGCCAAATACATGGCAACATGCCTTGGAAATACGAGTTTTTGAGCCTTGCTCGAGGAAGTGAGATCGTTGAGTTTGATATCGTAGAAACTGGCAACAACTTTCTGAATTGTACAAATATCGAGTGTTTGGCGTTGGACCTTTACGATACTTCGCAAAACAGATTCCACGTCTTGAACAGTGGGTGATGCACTTGATACTGTTTGGCGGAGGAGAAGATTGTTAAGGGTGCCTTTCAGCTCTCGGATGTTTGTTTTAACGTTTGTGGCAACAAGAGATGCAACATCTGGGGTTAGGCGCAAAGAAATTTTTTCGGCTGTTGATTCGATGATTGCCAGGCGTTCTTCAAATGATGGTGGTTCAATATCAGCAAGAAGTCCTTGAAGAAAGCGGCTTCGGAGGCGCTCTTCGAGCGTAGGAATATCTTTGGGATATTTGTCACTTGTTAAAACAACCTGTTTGCGTTTTTGACAAAGCAGATTAAAAATATGAAAGAATTCATGTTGTGTTTGCTCTTTGTTTTCAAGAAATTGTACGTCATCGACAAGCAGCAAATCGCACTCTGAAAAACGATTTCTAAAAATATTACCGTGTCCATGTCGGATGGCTTGAATGAAATCGGTCACAAAGTCGCTGCTTTGTATATACAAGACTTTCCAATTGGGGTGTCGATTGAGAATTTCATTGCCTACAGCATGCAGGAGATGGGTTTTCCCCAAACCCGAACCACCGTAGATAAAAACGGGGTTGTTGAGTCGGCCGGGCTGAAGTGAAACAGACTCACACGCTGAAAAAGCAATTGAGTTACTAGGTCCGCGTATGAAAGAAGAGAATGTAAAATCGGGATTGAGGCCGAATTCGAGAGCTGCTGTCGAAGAATCAACTTTATGCGTTCCGAAGAGTGAAACTGATTGGGGTTGTGGTTTGGCAGCGGATGGAGGGGTGTCGAAATCAAAAATTGTGTTTTGCGCTGGTGGGTTGCTTGGTTTTTGATGTTTTTGAATGTTTTTGGAATAAGATTCTACTTCTTCAGAAAAGGAAAAATTGAATTCAGGCCCCCAAACAGATTTGACAACCGCAAGAATTTCCTTATGTTTTTCTACTGTAAACAATTGGTAGATAGTGTTTGTGCATTTTAGAAAAACCGTTGCGCCATCTATTTTTGTTGGCACCATGACTTCTGAAAGAGCTTTTGCAATGTTTTCTTTGAACCCGAGTTGAACAAAAGTGTGGTAAATTTTTTCTGAGAACTCGGACGCTTGTGGCGCGTTGATCATTAAAATGGCCTCTTCCTGAAAACGGTGATTTGGGACGGGCGGCGATTCTGTCGAAGGAGGCTCGTAAGGTCAAGGGGAAAACGTAAGTTTGGAGAAATTTATGATTATCAGTAAGTTGACAATATCATTAATAATTTCAATTCTATCCGGTTTGGGGGTTGCCGTTGGATTATGGTCGCAGGCTAAGGGAAGTTTGGGGGGAAAACGGGCGGTTTATTGGATCATCCTGAAATATCTGGGGATTTTAGTATTTTTCGGGGTTCTCCTGTATTTTCCGCCCGGTTTGATTCTTGACGCTATATTATTCGTTTTCACTATCTCAGGGAGTTTACTTCTGGCTGCGGTTCGAAGAAAATCTTCCTTGAAGAAAACAAGTAACGGACATACGAGTTGAGGTGATCATGGCAGGTCATGGTGGGCAGGTTCAAGTTGTCAATTGGTACCAAACGGTTGTTGAAGCTATCACCGATAGTCATACAGCTGCACGTTGGTGGCCATTAATGGCTTCGGTTTTTGTTCTTGTTTTGTTGGTTATTGTTGGCTTCGGCGCGGGACTTTGGCGCATGGACCCAGAAAAAATGAGTGATGAAGAGCTTTTGCCTCCTTCGCGGTTTGGTATACGGGCTTTTGTTGAATTGTTGTGGTCGGTAGTGAGCTCCACCTTGTTGGTTGTGATTGGCGAGAAGTATTGGGCTCGTTTTGCACCTTTGCTGGGCGGTACTTTTTTCTTCATTATTTTGTGCAATCTTTCGGGTGTTGTTCCTGGATTTTCTCCTGCTACAGAACAAATGAATCTTACCTTTGCAATGGGAATTATTATCTTTCTTTCGTTTAATTATATTGGATTAAAGTATGCCGGTATTAACTATCTTAAGCATTTGTTGGGTCCAGTATGGGTTTTGGCTCCGTTGATGTTGGTGATTGAAGTTATTGGTACCTGTGCAAGGCCTTTGTCCTTAGGACTTCGTTTGTTTGGAAATATCTCGGGCGACCATCTTGTTTTTAGCGTGTTCGCTACGCTTCAAAAAAACATTGGAATGCCTTGGTTTCCATTGCCAATAGCTTTGCTTGTTTTTGGTTTATTGGTGGCTTGTTTGCAGGCGTTTATTTTTATGACGTTAAGCGCTGTTTATGTTAAGTTGGCGCTAGACACAGCTCATCATAATGAAGGTCATCATTGATTTTTTCGGTTGCACCTTGTTGCGAAGGTTTTTGCTCCGCCATTCGCAGATGTTGTTGCGCAAAACCGAGCAAGTGCGCACTCAGTGGGCACTTATAACTCAGGCCGTGGTGGATTTGAGTTTTGTTTTGGAGCAAGATTTTTGTTTGGAGGCTATATGAAGAATTTGGTTCGTCGTGCTCTTGTTATTTTGCCTGCGCTTGTTGCTGCAGCGCCCGCTTTGGCCGAAGAAGCTGCCGGGGCTGCTGCTGGCGGTGCATCGGGTTTGAAGTACCTTGGTGCAGGTCTTGCAATTGGTCTTGCCGTTATTGGTGGCGGTATGGGGCAGGGGCGTGCTGCTGCAGGAGCTTTTGAAGGGATTGGTCGCAATCCACAGAGTCATGAAAAAATGTTTACTCCGTTGTTGATTGGTCTCGCTCTTATTGAATTCCAAACTATTATGGCCTTTATTATTGCGTTCTTGCTTACCCAGTGAGTGAGACTGTGTGCTATTGAGAAAGTTGAAGAGCTTGTGTCTTGACACTCGGACTCTGGCTGTTGTAACAAGTCCCTCGTGTGGAGGGCTAGCTCAGTTGGTAGAGCAAGAGACTCTTAATCTCTTGGTCCGGGGTTCGAGCCCCCGGCCCTTCACCATCTCTCTTTAGATTGAACGAGACTCGCAATTGCAGCGGGTCTTTTTTTTGAGTTTTTTTCTATGACTCAGCTCTTGTGTGGACGTTTTGCTCCAACCCCAAGCGGGCCTCTTCATTTTGGTTCGTTAATCACAGCATTGGCTAGCTATTTATCTATAAAAAAGAAGGGTGGCCGATGGTTGGTGCGAATTGAAGATATTGACGGAGAGAGAACGGTTCTTGGTTCAGCCGCTGATATTTTACGAACACTGGAAGCATGTGGCCTTGAATGGGATAAGGATGTTGTTTATCAAAGTCAAAGGACTGAATTATACGAACATGTCGTAAAAGTACTGCTCTCACAAGGACAAGCTTATCGCTGTTCTTGTTCGCGACGCGAAATTGGAGAGGGGTTGGGAAGAGGGATTGATGGAACAATCATATACCCTCGTTTTTGTGCTGGAAATCCACGTTATGTTGAACGGGCAAAATCTGTTCGATTAGCAACCCAGAGCACCGAAATTTGTTTTAGAGATAGAGTTTTTGGCAACCAGTGCCAGAATGTTGAAAAAGAAGTTGGGGACTTTGTTATCAAGCGTTCCGATGGTTTTTTTGCTTATCATCTTGCTGTTGTTGTAGATGATGCCTTGCAAGGCGTAACAGAAGTTGTGCGTGGATACGATTTGATCGATTCTACAGCGCGTCAGATATTATTGCAGCAAAAATTGAATTATTTACAGCCCGAATATGCACACATCCCATTGGCTTTGAATGAAAATGGAGAGAAACTTTCAAAACAAACCTTAGCAAGAGCAGTTTGTTGTGAGAATGTTTCGAACTTATTGGTGGTGGCTCTTCGTTTTTTGGGGCAACAAGTTCCGCCTGAGATAGAAAAATATTCTCCAAGGGAAATTGTTGTGTGGGGAACTGAAAACTGGAGTTGGGCTGAGATTCCAAAGGTGAAAGGGAAAAATGTGGAATCACATGGGTGTTAATTCAAATTGCTCGCAGTGAAATGAAGGATCGCCTTTAATAACGATTGTTTTTCCAAATCTCTTTTTGAGTTCATCAATGTGAAAGGCGTCTTCTTCATGAAGGTGGTCTGCTACATCGGGGTGGGCTTTCAAGAAGAAGTTTTGCGCGGAAGAACTAGAAAAAGCACGGATGAGTTCGCGAATAATTTCATAGGCCATTGTGATATTGCTTCGGACACGTCCTTTTCCTTCACAATAAGGACACTGTGAGCAAAGTTTGTGTGAAAGACTTTCTTCAGTTCTTTTGCGCGTCATTTGAACAATTCCAAGTTCAGATATCCTCAATGCACTTGTTCTCGCGCGATCTTTTTTGAGTTCTTCTGAAAGAGCTTGATAAACACGCTCTCTGTCATCGGCTCGATCCATGTCAATAAAGTCGAGAATAATAATACCACCGATGTTTCTGAGCCGAAGTTGAAGAACAATCTCTTTTACGGCTTCAAGATTCGTTCTGACAACAGTATCACCGAGAGATTTGCTTCCAACGAAGCGGCCGGTATTGACGTCAATTGCGGTAAGAGCTTCGGCTTGGTCAATGATGATGTATCCACCAGATTTGAGCCAAACTTTTGACTGGAGTGCACGAGTGATATCAAGTTCAATGCCATATGTGTCAAAGACAGGAATATCGCCATTGTAAAGATGAACTTGAGCACCTAATTTTACAGAAAAGCGATTTAGAAAACGAACGAGATCCTGATACTTTTCTTGGTTGTCGACAACAATACGATCGATGTCTTTGGACATCAAATCTCGCGTGCATCTGAAAATAAGGTTGAGGTCTTCATGAACTAAGGAAGGAACTTTTGCAGGAGTGGTTCGAGCTTTGATGGAATCCCACAACTTCAACAAGAATTCGATATCAGCGCGGATTTTTTCCTCAGCAATATCTTCGCTTGCGGTGCGAACAATAATACCCACAGCATCGGGTTTCATACTTTGAACAATACTTTTTAGACGCATGCGTTCTTCGTCGGAACGGATGCGTCGGCTAATGCCAATGTGATTAATATTGGGCATTAAGACAACGTAGCGTCCGGGTAAACTCAAGTAAGTTGTCACTCGAGCGCCTTTTGTTCCAATGGCGTCTTTTGCGACCTGAACAAGAATTTCCTGCCCTTCGCGAACAAGGTCGGTGATTTTGAAATATTTATGATGCTGCTGCTTAGAATCTTCGGAATCATCATTCTGACGTTCTTCGTCATCAAGAAAATCGGGAATTTCATTGTCGGTCATGATATCGCCGCCGTAAAGAAACGCAGCACGCTCAAGACCAATATCGACGAAAGCGCTTTGCATTCCCGGCAAAACTCGTGCCACTCGTCCTTTGTAAATGTTCCCAACAATACCTTTTTCTTGGGTACGTTCAGTATAAAACTCGGCAAGAGCCCCGCCCTCAATTAGGGCAATTCTTGTTTCGAACGGAAGTGCGTTGATAATAATTTGTTTGGAAAGCATGTGGCCTCAGCAGAATAAAAGATTTAAAAAAACTAAAAAATTGTTTCATGATTTGTTTTCCCTAGAAGTCCAAAACAGTTTTAGGTGTTTGTGGACAATATTGCACGTATCGGGAATTGAGTGAAAGAGATCTGTGCTACGCGCCTTAATTAGAGCTAGAGAGCTATCTCTGAGCTCGCGGTGTTTTTGAGTTTGAGATGACTCTGAGCCCAACAAATATTGCAAAAGATCTTTAGGTGTTTGAAAACTAGCGGCGGCTCCTACTGCTAGCAACGCTTGAGCCTCTCGAGCTTTTTGAACATTGTTTCCAAAAAGAGTGGGAACGGGATAGGCTGCTGGTTCGAGCGTGTTGTGAATTTGACCATCAAACCCACCCCCTACTATTGCGATATCGGCAATAGAATACAGTTCGGCAAGATGGCCAATTTTATCAAACACTAGAATATCGCAGGTTGGGGGAAGAGATCCTTGGCTGAGGGTTGAAAATTGAACAGCATTTGCGTTTTTTGAGACAAGTTCACGCATGACGGGATCAACATGAGCATTATCGCATTCGTGTGGAACGTAAATAACAAACGTTTCAGTTTGTTTTTTTATAACTTCCATTGCAACAAAATGCTCGTCTTTGTGAGGAGAACCAAAAATGAGCACGGGTCGATTCGATTTGACTTGTTGAATCCAGTTAAATAACCACGAAATTTGTGAAGCACTGCGTTTTTTTTGTTGAGCTAAAGCGCGTTCTTGCGCCCTTGACCATTTGGGATCTCCCGAATGAACAAGCTTAGCTGGAAGATTCAGTTCTGAAAAAAACTTAAAATCATCTTTATTGACACAAAAAATATTTGAAAAATTATGAAAGAACAATTTTTTCAAGAAATTCCCGCCCCAAAAGGCAAGATTTTTTCGAGATGGAAGTGAGGTAGCGCCTAAGAGGTGGAAATAAACTCCGAGAGATTTCCCAGCACTAAAAAGAGATGGCCAAAAATCGTAGCGCACCAGAACAATATCTGAAATACTTAAAGCGTGCACAATTTTTTTGTGATTTTGTCTTATGTCGAGAGGAAAAGCGGCGACCCCCGAAACAAATGGAGCATTTTTTAAAAAGGGTTCTGTGGATGGGGAAAAGTAAGTTAGGAAAACACTTGCTGAACCACTTTCAACAAGAAAACGCAAAGG
Source organism: uncultured Silvanigrella sp. (assembly GCA_903932045.1). Classification (GTDB taxonomy): domain Bacteria; phylum Bdellovibrionota_B; class Oligoflexia; order Silvanigrellales; family Silvanigrellaceae; genus CAIZES01. The sequence continues at coordinate 8,218 of CAIZES010000449.1, forward strand.
GGGAATTGCTTGTTCCAACTCTCCGGCGCTTGCAACGTGCGCCCAAATTCGGCGAGGTTGTTCTGGCTTTTGCAAATGTTCAAAAGTTGACATCGATTTTGCTGTTTGTTCGAGTGTTTTCTCTAGGACGGAGTTGTCTCGAGCCTGGATAAAAAGCTTCGCTTTGTTGCTACCGAAGCGTCGTATGATAGGAGCAAATAGAAGAAATAAAAATGTTTGAACGATTTCATACAAAAATATCACAAATATCCTCAAACCTCTTTAAAGTCACGTTGAGAAATAGCAACATACGGCACATTAATGGGTCCGGTGTACAAAGAACGCGGACGATAAAGGCAGTTATCGGCACGGAGTTCGACAATATGCGAAGTCCAGCCAACGGCTCGTGATGCTGCAATAATAGCCGGAAAAATTGATGGATGGAGACTCAATTTTTCATAAACAGCACCAGCCCAGTAGTCAACATTAGGAAATGTTGTTTCGCCTCGCTTTGAATGCCATTCCTTTGCTTCGTCCAGAGCATTTCGTAAAAGAAAAAGAGCCGAATTTTTTTCGTTTTTAGGTGTCAGATTTTCAAGCAAATTTTCTAGAATATGAGCACGCGGATCGGATGTTTGATAAACGCGATGACCCAATCCTGCAATGCGGTAACCACGATCGAGGCGTTCACGAATCCAGATTCGGCAGTCGTGCCCGGAACGAAATTCACACAACATTTCGTGAGCTGTGAGGCAAGAAGCTCCCACTAAAGGTCCACTGAGAGCTGCAACGGCCGCGCTTGTTGCCGAGTACATGTTGGTCATTGTGGAGGCAACAGCTCGTGCTGTAAAAGTGGAGGACGTAAAACCATTGTCCATTTGTAGCATTAAGGCAATTTCCATGCACCGTGCATAGTGTTTTGAAGGTATTTTTCCGGTGAGCATGTAAAGAAAATTTTCGCTGAACGAAAGATCATTGCGTGGAAAAATGATGGATGTCCCAAGAGTATGACGATAAGCGGCGGCAATGATGACAGGTGTTTGGGCAACAATTCGCATTGCGGTTTCAAAAAGTCCCTCATAATCTGAGTCGCGAAGACTCGACTCAATGCTTGCTAATGCGGCAAGCGCAGTTTGAAGGGCAAATAGAAGCTGAGTATTTGGTGGAAGTTCTTGAATGATGCGTAACACTTTTTCCCGTGTGTGCATCATTTGTCGTATTTTCCAAGTGAATGATGCGAGCTGATTTGCTGAAGGGAGTTTGCCACACATCAAAAGATAAGCGGTTTCTTCAAATGAACTGTGAGTTGTGAGTTCTATCAAGTCGATTCCACGGTAATAGAGTTTTCCATTTGGACCGTCAATCCAGCTTATGGAGGTTTTATCGATCACGAGATTATCGAGACCGCGGACAAAGTTTTCGGATTGTTTTGCTTCGGAACTCACTTCCGGCACTATCGTCTCCTTGAAAGCAAAGCGGAACAAATGACATGATAGACCGTTCGTCGGCGATGGGAAAGCCTTTGGTAGGGGAAATTTTGCAAACCTCCAATGATAGTTTTGCTGCCTATTGGAAAGTGGGACGGGTTGATGCAAAATGCTCGGCATTGGTATGGAAACAACAAAAGGTTGGGTGAGTTTCAACTGGGAGCTGGAAGTATGAGTCAGGAGCCTCAAATGAGTTCTGTTATTGCGACACAAATCAATAAAAAGAGAAAGCAAAAGCCCAACAAAAGCGAAAAAGATGCATTGAAAGTGATTACAATAGATGGGCCTGCTGGGTCGGGAAAAAGCACCGTTGCCTCGTTGGTAGCCAAGTTTTTGTGTTGGACTTATGTAACAACGGGGGCAATTTATCGAACACTCGGCTGGATTCTCAAAGAAGAAGGGGTCGAACTTTCCGACGTGGAAGGTGTTAAAAAATGTGTGCAAATATTGGTTGATAAATATAGACAAGACCCAAAAACGGGTAGTGTTTATTTGCAGGATCTTGATATTTCCGAGCGCATTCGAACCCCTGAAGCTTCGGAACGAGCAAGTATCATTGCAAAGGATGCCTTCATTCGTGAAAAGCTTTTGCCGGTGCAACGGAAAGTTGTTATTTCGTGCGACGGCGCGGTTGTGGATGGGCGCGACATGGGTACAATAGTTTTTCCGGAGTCTCCATTGAAAATATTTTTGACGGCGGCTCCCGAAGAACGGGCTAGGCGACGTGCACAAGAAATGCGACAAAAAGGTTTGGAAGTGGATATGGATGCGTTGGTAAAAGAAATTTATGAGCGCGATGAGCGCGACGCAAGCCGTTCTGTGGCTCCAATGAAACCCGCTATTGACGCGGTGTATTTGGATTGTACAACGCAAACCGCGGATGAAATTGCTCAGCTTATTTTGAAGCATGCTTTGGATCGAGGACTTGTTCAGTTCGATGGATCGCCCATGTAACGCCAAGTGGCGCAATATTTCATGCTGGGGAAAGTGTTATGTTGGAAAAAACTGCAGAATCGGCCACATCGTTAAACTGGATGGAAATACTTTCGTCATCAAGTCCTGTTGGAATAGGCGTGATGATTTTGCTAACGGTTATAAGCGTTTTAACATGGGGAATTATCATCGAACGTTGGACTTGTATGTCTCGATTGCAGTCCAAATCGGAAGAGTTTTTGCGTCAGTTTTGGGAGGCTAAAAGTTTATCGGAGTTGCATGGGCGTACGAAGGATATGGAATATAGTCCGGCTCGCGAAATTTTTCGAAATGGATACAATGAAATGGTTCGTGTTATTCAAACACGAGATCGGCGCGGTGTGAGTGGTTTTGTTCTATTTGATACTGTGCGGCGCTCACTTGGTAAGGCTCGAGGAGTTGAGGAAGGATACCTGGCTCGTAATATGAGTTTCTTGGCAATTTCTGCTTCAGCTTGTCCATTTATAGGGCTTTTTGGAACGGTTATTGGAATTATTGAAGCTTTTCACGATATCGGTATGACGGGATCTTCTAGTTTAGCGTCAGTTGCGCCAGGTATATCCGAAGCTCTTGTGGCTACTGCAATGGGGTTGGCTGCTGCAATTCCTGCGGTGGTGTTTTTCAATGTATTTGCAAGCAGA
>CAIZES010000450.1 GCA_903932045.1 uncultured Silvanigrella sp.
AACTGTGCATATGCTTTTACGATTGCATTTGGCTGAATTAACGCCACACCAGCTTTGAACTCCACAAATAACTGCAGCTAGAATTAAGAAGAATATCTCCTTAATTGGGTATTTCTTGGTGCGATCGATACGTGGATCTTCAATATCTTCGAATGATGTGAGTTACGAGTTTATAAGTGGCCTCATTTTTGAAAGTTTGAGACCTCTCTTATAACAATTCTAACAATTTTAAAACCTTAGGTTTTTAGATACGATGCCCCAGACGAACCATAGCTATATCTTGATACTTTTTTAACCTACTTCTTGGCAGGTTCTTGATCTATCATTTCAGTAAATGTTTCCATGGACGCGCCTGGCTTCATGCGTTTTCCATTGACAAAATAAGTAGGAGTGCCGTTCACTCCCAGTTTTTCGCCAGCGGCGTAGTCGGCTTCAACTTCCTTTTTTTGTTCGTCGCCAGCGCGGCATGTGTTGAAAGCAGTGGCATCGAGTTTTAGTGTTTCCGCCAAACCTTTATATGTGTCCTCGTTGAGCTGGGTGTGGTGTTCGAAAAGATAATTGTGTGCCTCAAAATATTTTCCCTGAACGCCAGCGCAGTTTGCAGCGATAGCAGCCGGAACGGAATTTTTGTGGAAAGGCAGTGGATAGTCGCGAAATACCCAGCGCACTTTTCCCTCGTATTTCTTTGTGAGATCCCAAAGGGTGGGAACAACACGAGCGCAAAAAGGGCATTCATAGTCGGCAAATTCCACAATGGTCACTTTGGCATCTTTGGGACCAACCGAGGGGTTTCCGCCATCGGTCACTTCAAGAGCGGGCTCTATGGGTTCGGGGAAGGCCACCGAAATTTCGCCTTTGCGCTTTGCGTTTTGTACCAAAGTGCGAAGCGTGTTTTGGCTTTGTTGCATTTCGAGAGCATGACGCACTTCCTTTTTTTGATCTTCGGGAGAAAGGTTTTTAAGACGATCATCCGAGCCAAACTGTTGCACAACTTCAAGAACGCGAGACTCCGGAACCGATGAATTTTCGTGGAAGTATGCTTCTTGCGCGGCCGTTCGTGAAGGGAGCTTTTTTTCGGTCATGTAGTGATCAAAAAAAGCATCCATGTAGCGTTCTTCAATAATGCGAGTCATGGCGTTGTAAACTTGGGTTTCGGCCTCATACACACGGAAAGCTTCGCCTCCTGTGAGCTGCGATCGTGAAATGGACGCCCCTCTTACGGTTCCCACGGCATCACTGCTGGAGGAAGATTGCGGAACAACGTGAGGATGTTTTCCCAGAAGGTAGCCAGCGACTCCAGAAAGCGCGGCAACGCCAACGAGGCTCACTGCAAAAGAAACCTTGGTATTCATATTTTCTCTCCTGTTTTATCACTTTTTTCCTGGTTTGAAGGTGCTGCAGCTTACAGCACCCCTTGGTGTTGTGTCAAAAATTGGACCGGGATGGCTTTCATAGCGTTTAACAGAGTGTTTCAATGTAATGTGCAGAGTATCGATTTTGCAGGGAGGCTTACCATGAATAATTTTGTTGACCTTACTCAAAAATTAGGAACGTTCCGACTTTTTGAGGGTGTGACCCATGAAGAACTGAAATCGTTGCAACAAGTTTTTGTTGATCGCATTTTTCGAAGCGGCGAGCTTTTGACTGAATTTGATAAGCTGGACAAGCACATGTTCTTCATTGTTTCGGGAAAGGTTCATGTTACAGTGCCGCATGTGAGTGGTGATCGTGAAGAGTTTATTTGCGATCTCAAGGAAAGCGACACTGTCGGGGAATTTCTTTTAGCCAGAACAGCCCGGCGTACGGCTTCATGTTTGGCATATTCGGACGTCGAAACATTGGTAACCGATGGCGAGGAACTTTCAAAATTTTTGCAGGCGAGTCCGGTAATAGGGGTAAAAGTATTTCTCAACCTGAGTCGTATTTTGTGCGAGCGTCTTACAGATAATAATATGCTTGTACGTCGCGTTTTAGGATCTGGGTGATATATGTGTACCCAAAAAACCTCTATTCTTGTTATTGATGGTGACGCCGATGCGCAGCTTGTTTTTTCTTCAATGCTGCAAAGTGATGTGTACAATGTTACAATAGTTGCTACGGGTGAAGCAGCAATTGAGCTTCTTGGGCAGCCTTTGCAGTTCGATCTCATTTTATTGAATTCCTCATTGCCGGACATTTCGGGTGTTGAAGTTTTGGCTCGGGTGCGAGCAAAACATTCTTTGACGGAAGTTCCTGTCATTGTTTTTGCCGAAGAGGCTTCAAACGAAGTTTTGGAACAGTCGCAGGAATTGGGTGCTAGTGATTTGTTGCTTAAGCCTTTTAAGTTTTCGCTGGCTTTAAAACGAATAGAAGATCAGCTGAAATTGAAACGTGCAATTGTGAATCTTCAAATTCGCGAGGTAAAAACTCGCAACATTTTGGATGCCATTCCCGATCTGATATTTAGATATTCATCAGATGGCGTGATTCTTGATTTGTCTCCTCCGCTAGAAGCTGAACATTTTATTTTGGGAAATGTCCGCTTGGGTGGAATTATTAAAGATACCTTTCCTGCGTGGTTTGTTAATAACGTTGGAAAATTCCGCGACAGCCATCCGCTAACAGGTAGCCTGGATCTCAAGCGACACTCGGTGGAGCTCAAGGGAAAACAGCACGTTTTTGAATCGAGAATTATTGCGTGTCAGAACTCTGAATTTGTTTGTATCATTCGTGATGTTTCTGCGCAGGCAAAAATTGAGAATGAGTTGCGCGATCTTGCAAGTACCGATGCTTTAACCCGCCTTGCAAATAGAAGGCAGTTTGACGAAACTTTAGCAACGGAATGGCGACGAGCTACGCGTCGGCGAACGCCTGTTTCCTTGGCTCTGATTGATGTTGACTTTTTTAAGCTGTACAACGATTCTCTGGGACATTTGGCTGGAGATCAGTGTCTTAGGAAAGTTGCGGCATCTGTTCGGTCATCACTGAAGCGTCCGGGCGATTTTGCGGCACGTTTTGGAGGCGAGGAGTTTGCAATTGTGATTCCTGAAACCGATTTTTCTGGCGCAAAGCAGGTTGCTGAACGCGTGAGAGAAACCGTTTTTGCACTTGCGGAGCCTCATCCACAATCGGATTTGCGTGTTGTTACTGTTAGTATTGGAGTTGCAACTGTGGTTCCCGATAAAGATATGGTTGTTAGTGTGCTTATTCGTAGGGCAGACGAAGCTTTGTACGAAGCCAAGCGATCGGGAAGAAATCGGGTTTCTCCACAGGAAAACTGATTATTTTTGTGCTACTAAAGAGAATTAATGTTTGTGCTTGCAAAAAAGCATCAGTTTGTGCTCGGAAGGAAACGGAATATGATTCGCTATCATGAAGCTCTTTCTCAAGTTTTGCAGTTGGGTTCAGGCTCGGCGTCTGGTTGGGAATCTGTTTCGGTTTCTTTGGCGGAGTCGTTTGGAGCTGTGCTTGCTGAAGCTGTCACTAGTGTGGAAAGTTTTCCAATGTTCGAAGCGTCCATGGTTGATGGATTTGCTTTGCGTGCTGTGGATACAAAAAATGCGGCAGGATCAGAATCAATTGTTCGCTTTCCCGTCAACAAAAATTTTGTAGCCGGAACCGGCGATTGTGGCTCTGTTGAAAGTGGCATCGCAATTGGTGTTGCCACTGGCGCAATGCTACCAAGAGACGCGGACGTTGTGGTTAAAATTGAGAATGTTGAAGTTCTCGAAAAAAACTCGGATGGCACTATTGCCGCCATCGGTGTTCGAAGTCCACTTATTTCAGGTGATAATATTCGATATCGCGGCACGGATATTCGCGCCAAACAAGTGTTGCTGGATCCTGGAACCCGTATCGATTTTCAGCATTTCCCAATGCTCGCGGCCTTGGGAATTCGCCAAATGCAAGTTCGTCGTCGTCCACGTGTTGGCGTGATTTGTACCGGTGAGGAAATTGTGGATTGGTCTCAGAGTGAGCCAGCTGTGCCTGGGAAAATTCGAAACGCCACAGGTGCCTTTTTAGCTGTCACTCTTCAAGGCATGGGCTGTGATCTTGTTCATTATAGTTGTGTTGGAGATAGTGATGCCGATTATCGAAAAGCTGTTGAAGAAGCGCTTATTGCAGGATGTGATGTTCTGTTAAGCACTGGTGCAGTTTCCGTGGGGCCTAAAGATTTCGTTAAAAAAGCTGTTTCAGAAATGGGGGCAAAAATTTTCTTCCATAGAGTTGCCGTGCGGCCTGGAAAACCCATCTTGTGTGCACAGCTGGGACACGAAAATAAGCAGTGTTTGTTGTTTGCGCTGCCCGGAAATCCCATGGCAACTGCGGCCGGCTTCCGTTTTTTTGTAACGCCGTACCTCAGAAGTCTTTTTGGCCAAAAACAAGAAAAGACCATGCGGGTTGCATTGGGAAATGATGTTGTTAAATCCGAAGGCATGCGCACATTCTTGCTGGGGTCGGTTACGCAAACCGCCGACGGCTTAAGAGTTTTTTCTCCGGCAGAGCAAGAATCGTTCCGTGTTTTGCCTTTTGCGCGCAGCAATGCTTGGATTGTTTTGCCTGAGGTTGGAGAGGGTGCGGCAACGGGAAATCTTGTCGAAATTCTTCCGCTTTTTTCCGATGGATTTTCCCGTGAATGGCTTATTTCCTAGTAAGGGATTTTGAAGTGCTAAAAGAACATACTCTTTATCTTGGTTGCGTTGTACACTCGCGAAGTTCCACTGAGTTGGAAATTTTTGAAAAGGGTGCGTTTCTTGTAGATGCTAGAGGCAAAATTGCCGCGATTGGAAACGCGTCCGATGTTTTGGTGGCAAATCCTGCGGCCAAAACCGTAAATTTTGGGCAAAGCATTTTGATTCCGGGTTTTGTTGATACACATGTGCATTTGCCTCAGTATGTTTTTGCAGGGTTGGGAGCGCGCGAACTTCTGGAATGGCTCCAAACGTACACATTTCCTATGGAAACTCGATTTTCGGATTCGGCGTTTGCTAGAAAAGCATCGCAGATTTTTTTTGCAGACTTGGCAAAAGTGGGAACAACGTGTGCGGCAGTTTATGCTACCAGTCATCGCGAAGCAACGGATATCGCATTTGAAGAAGCAGAAAAATGCGGTGTAAGAGCCTTTATTGGCATGGTTCTTATGGAACGTAATGGTGCAACTGAATTGCATCGTGAATGGCGCTCGGTAATTCATGATTGCGAATATCTTGCAGAAAAATGGAATGCCAACAACAACAAACTTCATTTTGCCATCACGCCCCGTTTTGCTATCACTTGTGGTGAGAATATGCTTAAAGGCGCGGCAGAGGTAGCTCGAAAACGTGATTTATTGGTTCAAACTCATCTTTCCGAAAATCGCTCGGAAATCGATTTTACTTTGAGTTTATTTCCTGGCGCAAAAGATTATACCGAAATTTATGAGCGTGCAGGCTTATTAACGTCAAAAACACTTTTGGCGCATGGTATTCATCTTTCGAAGGGCGAAAAACAACGCATCCGCGCAGCGGGTTCAACAATTGTTCATTGCGCAACTTCCAATAGATATTTGCAGAGCGGTGTTTTTGGGTTTCGCGAAACTGCGCAAGATGGCGTTGCCATTTCTTTAGGGAGTGATATTGCGGGCGGCTATGATCTTTCTATGCTCCACGAAATTCGCGAGGCCATTGAAACGTCAAAAACAAGAAATATTTTGAATCGCGAAACCACTGATTCTCGCTGTGCCTCTAGCGATATTCATGAGACCTCCAATGCTTGTGAAGTTCTTTCTGTTTCC
>CAIZES010000451.1 GCA_903932045.1 uncultured Silvanigrella sp.
AAATCTTCGGGCCAATTCGCCAATGTTTCCAGATAGTCTTCAAAAAGGCACCGCGCACACTCGGAAACGTCCGTCAAGTTTTTGGCATTCACGGATTCAGGTTATTGAGGCAAGTTTCTATTCTCTTGTTTTTTGTTGTAGCGTTTTGTTTTCTCATTTTTGATAGAGGATACTTTTATGCTTTTACGTTCGGTTGCAACTTTTGCTTTTTCGTTGCTTTGTTCTTCCGCTTTTGCCGAGTCTCTCAAAATTGGAATTATGCAGGCTCAAAAAGGTGAAGCCGCAAAATACGCACCCATGCAGGCCTGGCTTGCAAAAAAGGGCATTGATGTGAGCATTGTTGGCTTTGCCAACTATTCCGATGCAGCAAAGCAGGTTGCGGAAGGAAAAGTGGATGCCACGGTTGCGGGGTCGGGGCTTGCTGGTGTGTTTCTTGTGAAAGGAATTGCAATCCCATTGGCACGCGCCAAAGGAAAAGATGGCAACAGCACATATTGGGCAACTGTGGTTGCGCCCAAGGGTACCACTCAGTTTGCAGGAGCGAAGAGCTTTGAGGGCAAGAAAGTTGCTTGCTCGGGTTTAGCTTCCAGTGGTGAGTTTTTTGTGCGATCGTTGGGCAAGAAAGACGCAGTGGTTGTGGCATCGCATGAAGCTGCGCTAGACATGGTTGAACGGGGTTTGGTCGATTTTGCTGTGGTTAAAAATAGAGTTTGGGATAAGAAAAAAGGATCCTATTCAAAAATGGAGGAAGTGGGAAAAGACTCCGGAATGAATCCCGATAATACATTCATGATTTCAGCGAAGATAGCGAAGCCATTTCAGGATAAAGTTAAGGCTGCGTTGCTGGGAATAGGTTCCGAAAGCACTTCCGAAGCAACTGCCTTAAAAGAGAGCTTGGGTGTTACAGAATTTATTCCAACCGAGAAAAAAGATTTTGTGCACACATTGGAACTTTTGCGCAAGGCAGGAGTGGATGCAAAGTTCGATTTCAAATTCTAACTTTGCCTTTGACTTCACCTTCTCCTTCAACGGTAGCGACGAGGTTTTGGAGTACTTATGGCGTCACTTTCGGTAAGAATTGTAACCGTTGTCACGTTCGTGGCTCTTGGGGCATTTGCTTTTTCTGGAGTTTTGTTGGTTTCGATTCTTGCTGCCAAAGGGAATTATTTGCAGGTTGAAACAAGTAAAAGTCTTGCTTTTCTGAAGGAAGAAATCGGCAAAGAGGTTTTTGCGGTCACAAAGAAAAAAGCGGAAGTTTTAGTGCAGGGCGAATCGCGCCTGGCCGCCGATTTTATTGCGAATTTTAATTTACCTCAGCTCGATGAATTGGCTAAAAATTTGGTTTTGGATCCGGACGTGGTGTTTGTTGAATTTACCACCGCAGATGGCAAACGATTGAGCTCTGCGGGAGAAGCCAAAGTTGATAGCGAGAATATGTCCATCCCAATTGCCGGAGGATCTGGAAAAATTGGTGAAATGAAGATATCTCTGAGCCGCTCTTCTTCGCAAAAATTATTGGAACGCTTTGATTTGGCGTCTACAAAGTCAATGAAAGAAGTTGAAAGTGCCATAAGCGGGATGTTGGTTTCCACTGCGCTAACAATGTTTTTGGGGATGCTGGTTTCGCTTGTTGTTCTTTCTCTTGTTGTTGCGGTTGTCCTGAATAAATTGGTCCTTGTTCCCGTGAACGCGTTCGGAGTTGCTATTCAAAATCTTTCCTTGGGGAAAATGCAATCTTCCGATAGCACTTTGGAAAAAATTGCGCGGCGGACCGATGAAATTGGGCAAATTGCGCAATCGGTAAACAAACTTTCCGCCTATTTTGATGAGCAGGCTCGGATTGCGGAACAAGTTGCACAAGGCAATCTTGCTCTTTCGCCAACCTTAGCGTCGGACTTTGATCGTTTTGGCCTTGCTTATAGAAAAATGATTGAAAAGTTTTGCTCCGCTGTGCGTGAAATGAAAGAGAGTTCTGATGTTGTTGAGCAAACGGGGGTGGAGGTTGGTAACGAAGTGGGGGCGCTTTCTCAGGTGGCAACGTGTGGCGCTGCTGCTGCGGAGCAAAATTTGAGTTCGGTGCAGGATGTTACTCAACAGCTCAAACAAACTATTCTTGCGTTGTCAAGAGCAGCGACGGAGTCTGAGAAGGTTATGAGATCTTCGCAGGCAGGACAAAAACAGATTGACGAAATTTTGGAAACAATGGATGCCATTGTTGTGTCGTCGCGGCATGTTCAGGGAATGGTGAAAACCATTGATGAGATTGCTTTTCAAACCAATCTTTTGGCCTTGAACGCAGCTGTAGAGGCTGCTCACGCGGGCAAGCATGGCAAAGGATTTGCTGTTGTTGCCGAGGAAGTTCGAGGACTTTCGGCGCGGAGTGCCAAAGCCGCCAGGGAGGCTTCGCAAATTGTGGAGAGCGCAGCGAATGTTGCTACTCAAGGAGTGGAGCTGGTGCGCGACGGATTCGAAACATTTCGTTCGATAGCCGAACAGAGTGCGACACTGGCGAGTTCTCTCCAGAAATTGTCGGCGTCTTCAAAAGAGCAAGTTGAGCAGGTTGGACAGGTTGCTACTGGCATGGAGCAGGTTTCCATGGGTGCTCAGGGGACAACGGCAGCTGTGGACAGACTGTCTCAGGCATCAAAAGTCCTTGGGGGACGATCGCATGGGTTACGTGAATTTTTGCAGAATTTTAGAACATAATTTATTATGTTTATTATTTGAAATTGTTTCGAACGACTCGCTATGCATTTCTAAATGAGCCAGAACAAAGCTTCTTAAATCAAAGCTCCCCACCTTGGCAAAACCGAAAACGTTGGTTACCTTGCTTCATGTCATAATTCTGTTTGTGTTTAGGCATTTTTGATATTTTGATATTTTTTTGCTTTTTTGCTTTTGTTCATTTTTGTTCATTTTTGAGTTCTGAGAATGAGGATTTTTATGCGGCAACTGTTTGTTCGAAAACCTATGCACTGTTTAATGGCCGATGCCAAAGGTGACGGTCGTTCTTTGGCGCGGAGTTTGGGTCCGTGGAGCCTAACGGCCCTCGGCGTGGGTGGTATTATTGGGGCGGGAATTTTTGTTTTAACGGGTCAGGCGGCAGCAAGCTATGCCGGACCCGGAATTGTTTTTTCTTTTATTCTTTCTTCTATTGCCTGCTTATTTGCTGGCCTTTGTTATGCTGAATTTGCCTCAATGATTCCCCTGGCAGGAAGCGCATATACCTACGCTTATGCAACCTTGGGCGAATTTATAGCTTGGATTATTGGCTGGGATCTTGTTTTGGAATATCTCTTCGGTGCATCTACGGTGGCTGTGGGGTGGTCGGGCTACGTTACAAGTTTCTTAAAAGATTTTGGGGTTAATTTACCACCGGCCTTTTCCAGCGCACCGTTGGATCATGTGAATGGCGCTTGGGTCACAACTGGTGCTGTTGAAAATGTTCCGGCTATGCTTCTCATTGCTATTCTCACAGCGTTGCTTGTTGCTGGCGTGCGTGAATCATCGCGATTTAACAACGTTATTGTGTTTATTAAAGTTATTGTGATTTTGTTGTTTATTGGATTTGGTGTCGCTTATATCAACATGAACAACTACTCGCCATTTTTGCCGCCGAATACCGGTGAATTTGGCGTGTATGGTTTTTCGGGTGTGTTGCGTGGTGCTGGTGTGGTGTTTTTTGCCTATATTGGGTTTGATGCCGTTTCAACTTTAGCTCAAGAAGCTAAAAATCCGCAAAAGCACATGCCTATTGGTATTTTAGCTTCGCTTGCCATTGCAACGGTTCTTTATATTATTGTTGCACTCGTTCTCACAGGTATTGTGAAGTATACCTTGTTGGGCGTTCCCGACCCCATTGCCGTTGGAGTGAATGCTGCGGGGCCGGCGCTTTTTTGGCTGCGTCCCATTGTAAAATTCGGTGCCATTGCAGGTTTGAGTTCGGTGGTTTTGGTGTTGCTTATGGGCCAGCCGCGCATCTTTTTTGCAATGGCCAAAGACGGACTTTTGCCGCCTGTATTTTCCAAAGTTCACCCTCGCTTTCGCACGCCGCATGTTACCACTCTTGTGACGGGTGTTTTGGCCATGATTGTGGCGGGCCTTTTCCCAATTTCTATTTTAGGTGAGTTGGTTAGCATTGGTACTCTGCTAGCCTTTGTTATTGTTTGTGTGGGGATTTTGGTTTTGCGTCGCACAATGCCAGGAATTCATCGTCCGTTTAAAACTCCATTTTTGCCATGGGTACCTTTGCTGGGGGCTGCTGGTGCTTTGTTGCAAATTTTTTCTTTGCCCATAGACACATGGTTGCGGCTTATTGTGTGGCTCCTTATTGGTTTTGTGATTTATTTTGCTTACGGCAAAAAGAATTCTCTTGTGCGTGCAAAAAAATAACCAAAAGTTTCCTTAGCCGTTCTGCGCCTTGTTATGTTGATATTCCTGCGGGGCGCATGCCGCAAGTTTCCAGTACTGGCACAACAAAAGAATCAAATTTTGTTTGAGTCATTTTCCCTGAAGGAGTTCCTTTCTTGAGGGGCTCCACGCGAAGAAAGAAAATTTCAACGAAACCTTGCACTCCACGGAAATCGGTTTCCCGTGGAAGGCCAGCGTTTTCAAACCCGAGCGTTTCAAGAGTGTTTGCTTCGGAGAGCGGAGCAGCGCAAATAAGAATCTGAGCGTCGTTTTCTATGGCTATTTTAAGGTAGCCTCGCATAAGGAATTCAAAGGCCTCTGTGCGATTGTAGTCTGGGTCAATTGCTGGAAAAGTCACTTCCAGAGTTCCGTATTTTTCTAGCTTTTCAGGCCATCGAAATCCGTAGTTTGTAACGGCTTCAGAACGGTTGTCGTCGCCATTCAAAAATAGCACGCGCCCTGTGCCCACAATGCGTTCTCCAATTTTAACCATCAAATTGCGTGCAAAAGGATCGAAGCGATCGAAATGAGAAGTGTTAGAGGGATTTCTTTTAATTTGCGCTGCAACTTTCTTTCGGATTTCCAAAATAGCATCCCAGTTTTCGTGCGATGATGGTGAGGCCAATGAAAGAACGTTTGCAAGTTTTGAAAGACGCAAACCGGCTCTGCGAAGTTCTTCGGGTTGAATTTTGGGATTGATGAGCACTAGATATTCCCCAATGGCTTGTAAAATAGCCACAGTGGGATCTTTGAATTCCATATTCACTTGGTAGCGTTTTCCATTGTCTTTTAAAGAGACTGCTCTTACGACTGTGTCAATGGTGAAGGTGCCCACCAGTGGAAAAACGATGGTGAGTGTGACTTCCATGTTGGGGGAGAGAAACTTATTTCGGGCAGATGTGAGCGCCGAACAGCCAGAGCTTGAAATGTCGGTGAGGCTAAAAAATGCGCGTTCACCAAAAAAGTAGGGCGATCCGCAAACAGCATGGGGTCTAAAAAACTCGGAACATTGGAAACGTTCCGTTTTGCGTCGCAGCGAAGCATTTCCAGAGGTGTTTTCGTCGTTCAAAAATGCTAAGCCAAAAGTGAGTCGGGTTTCGCCCTGAATTGTTTGGTTTGTGAGATGTGCTATCAGCGCATTTAATTTGGCGCCGGAAGTGTTGCGTGATGTGTATTGAAACTGCACTGGTGTGCCTGGTTTTAGAACTTGCATCTGATTTTGTGTGAGGTCGGAGTTAGGAACAACGCCCACGCCAAACGGAGTGATGTCGATGAGTGAAACAGAGAGTGTGTCTTTTCCAATAGAAACGCGCCCACGAATGCCGTCGCTTAAATAAGTGGGAAGGCGTTCCGTTTTTCGAAGACTCTGACCACGGTGTGTCATGCTGCGATTTGATTTTTGTTCCATGGTTCTTCCTCCAACGTGCCTTGTGCTGTGGGCTCATTCTCTTTTTGGGGTAGCGTTTTGATTATAGCAAAGACTTTGCAAAAAAACCGAGCTTCTCAATGGAAAGCGTCATATCCATGTTCTCTACAAAGATGGGTTCAGGAACTTTGAGTCGGACCGGAGCAAAATTGAGGAGGGTTGGGACGTGCGCCCGTGAAAAACGATCGGCGATATCTTGAGCTGCTTGTGCGGGAACTGCGATGACTCCCACATGAACCGATTTTCCGTTTAACACTTCCTCCATTTCTTGGATGGCGTGACATCGACAGCCATGAATAACTCTTCCAAATTTTGAAGGATCGGAATCGAATACGGCAACGACGTCAATGTGCGGTTTTTTGCCCAGAAAGTAGGAAATGATTGCTTTGCCAATATTACCAACTCCTGCAACGGCAATGTTGATGGTTGCGTCGGTTTTGAAAAATGCGCTGAATTGCGTGAGAAGTTTTTCGCAGTCGTACCCCAAGCGGCGATTGCCTTCCGCTCCAGCGAGCATAAGATCGCGTCGGACTTGCTCCGATGTTGCTCCCGAAATTTGTGCGAGTTCGTGAGAAAAAATGGTGCGTTTGTTGTCGGCAAGGGAGTTTTGCAGAATGCGACGATATAAAAAAAGTCGTTCAATTGTGTTGTGGGGTAGACCCATGCACTGGTCCTTTGTGGTCCTCCGGGCCGGACTTGAACCGGCACACCCGGTAAGGGGCGCCCAATTTTAAGTCGGGTGCGTCTACCATTTCGCCACCGGAGGAATGACTCAGACACTACCTTACTTTGTGGGTGTTATGCAATATTTCGTGGTACAATATTAATGACAAGCCAAAATATCAACCGAGTTCTGGAGAATTTTGAAATGAAAATTTTGCGTGAGAGAAGAGGTTTTACCACAAATTCTTCCAGTGCTTCGGAGTGGTCTTCAACTCCAAAAGAAGGAGGAACTGGCAAGAGTCTGACGCCTCCTGCTCCGCCCCCCCTGTCTTCGGGACAAGGCCCGTTGGCAAAACAAACTCCTTTGCCCATTGGTGCAGAGGTGAGTTTAAAGCCAGAAACGCCATCTGCAGTGCCCCAATCGGCCTCACAATCGCAATCGCAATCGCAAGGTGCATCGGGTTTTGTGGAGTTGTTTTCCTCGAGCACTGTGGGTTTGATTGGACTCGCCGGTCTTGTGGCAGGGGCCGTTGTTGTTGAGCGCATTTTTCGCAAAGTTCTTGCGCGACGCAAAGGAGATGACCAATGATTCCTCAAGATACAGATTGCCTTGTTTTGAGGCGTGAAGGTTTTGGTGGAATTATTTTCAATCCTATTGCCGGTGTTCATTTGGAACTCGATGGAGATGGATTTGAAGTTGCATCCGATTTTTTTGTTCGTAATAAGACTGTGGATAGAGGTTTTTCTACATCATTTTTAAGAACGCTGTTGGAGCGTTTGGGAGAACTTCCTAAGGCACCCCCTCGTTTTGTGGAAAATACTTTGCCTAGCAATGGTGCGTTTCGCCAGTTGTCCGGACCAACACTTGTGGATATTCAAATCACTTCTGTTTGTACGCAAGGCTGTCCTCATTGTTATGCTTCTTCGGTTTTTCGAGGAAAACATATTCCTTTTGACGATCTTTGTCGCATTTTTGATCAGTGTGCAGATTCTGGAGTTTTGCAGGTGGCTTTGGGCGGGGGCGATCCTTTGTTGCATCCTGATTTTGTCAGAATACTAGAAGCAGTTCGATTGAGGGGCATGGTGCCCAATGTGACAACCAGTGGCGCCTATTTTACTCCCGAAAATCTGCGCGCATTGAGAAAATATTGTGGCGCTGTTGCATTGAGTTTGGAAGGGGTTGGCAGCCGATACTCAGAAAGACGCTCCTTGGGATGGGAGGGTTTTTGTGAGTCGTTGGACGTGATGCACGAGAATCAAATACCGACCGTGTTACAGGTTACTGTGAGTGCTGGAAATTTATATGAGTTGCCCGAAATTGTTTCCTTTGCACTGACAAGAGAGCTGTATGGCGTGATTTTTTTGGCTTTTAAACCGGTGGGGCGGGGAGATGGATTTGATAACCCTCTGTCGAGTTGCCCCGGAGCGGAAGTTTCTGATGCATTGGCACGGGCTTTTCGTAGACTTTCTGGGCACACCCGGGTTGGTTATGACTGCTGTTTGTCGGCGGTGATTGCTGGGATGAACGAGAATATTTTTGGGCATGCCAATGAAGATCTTGAAGGCTGTAGTGCCTTGCGCGGAAGTGTTGGGATATCGGTGAACCAGGAAATTGTTCCGTGCACTTTTGTTGAGCATTTGCCGTGCGGGAATCTTCAAGAAACAAGTGTTCACGATTGCTGGCATGGTAAAAGTGCGGCTGATTTTCGAGAAAAACACGAAGCCGCCGTTGCGCAGGATTCTGTTTGTTCTCGTTGTTCGTATGCTCAAAAATGTATGGGTGGATGCCCTGTTTATGATCTTGGCCGGTGTCAAACTTATTCCGAGCGTTCACTTCTGTCGCGGCATCACCCCTTGGGGATTGATGTGTCACCGAAGCATCATCCGCGTATCCCCTAAAATTTTTTTGCGTGTTACCATTCACTTTGGTTTGCATGTGACTGAAGTCTGTTTGATGGAGCCCGCATTTATGGATGAGCTTTTTTCGAGCCGTAAAGCAAAAGTACTCTGTGTTTACAAGAATGTTGACGGTCGTTCAGCGCTTTCCGAAGCTGTTCGAGGGGCAGGATTTGAAAATGTCGACGGATGCGATTCTGTTCCCGAGGTATTGAAACGCCTAGAGGTAGAAGCATTTCACTGGATTATTCTTCCACTTTCAAAGTCTACACCGGTTAATGCTATTCATATTATGGATCTTATTTCTAGAAATTCGGACTATCCTGGAGTTAAATTCAGTCTTTTGCTAGAGCCCGACGAGGTTTATGTCCTCCCGATGGCGTTTGAACTTGGCTTGCTTTCTTGGCACCCCATCACATTTAATAAAGCGGCAATTCAAAAAGAAATTCAAGCGTTGTGCAAACGAGTCGATGACTTTAAGTCGGAGCTTGCATTAGTTGCGGCCGATACCTTGCGCGAACTCATGATTCGTGATGCTCGGGTTGAAGATCTTCAGGTGTTTTTAAGAACTCTGTTTGCCGCCTATCCAAAGTCGCATCATGTGCTGGCGTGGCTTGGCGAGGCAGAATTTGCAGCGGGCGACAGAGATGCCGGACGGCGAGCCATTTCCACGCTCAAAATTTGGGGTTCCGATTTGTGGAAGCCTCTGGCCGAAAAATACTTGGATGCCAAGCAAGAATTGTTGCCCGATATTGGTGTTCGGAATGCTGTTGTGGTTGATCCCGACGACGCTGTTCGAAAGAGTGTTGGCGACTTGCTTGCAAAATGCGGCGTGACAAAAGTGAGGGATTTTGCCGATGGTCTTGCAGCCTACGAGGATATTTCCAAAGACGTTCCCGATTTGGTGATTCACGAGTGGAAAATTCCCCAGCTTTCGGGTCCGAGTTTTATTCAGCGTATTCGTCAGGATGGTCATCATCAGGTGCCTTTGCTGGTTTTTAGTTCGCTTGTGAATAAGTCAGACACCATTTTGTTGCAAGAAATGAGCGTTGCGCATTTGATTGAAAAACCGTTTCGTGAAGATGATGTTTTGCAAAATCTAATTTGGGTGATGCAGCAAGAGCGATTCCCAACACAGCAGCGATCGCTGGAACGGCGTATGCATCAAGAGCTCATTATGGGAAATGTGAAAAAGGCGAAGGCGCACCGTTCCAAACTGGAATCGGATGTTTCGTACGCTGAAGGCAGGCGGGTGTATAATGAGGCTTTGTTTTTATTTTATGCAGGAGATTTTGAAAATGCTCGAAATGGCTTTCTAAAAGCCATTCAGGGCGGTGCCGAATATCTTGCTGCAGTGAATATGCTCGGAAAATGTTTTTTGAAGCTTCGGAACTTTCGAGATGCAATTGCTTGTTTTGAAAAAGCCGCGGCTCTTTCTCCTAAAAACCTTGAGCGAATTTGTTCTTTGGCGGAGTCCCACGCCGAGTTAGGAAGCGCTGAGGCTGCCGAAAAGGCCGTTCAGGTAGCTGAATCAGTAGACAACGGAAGCAATCAAGTGAAACGAACGGCCGCAAAAGTTGAAATCCAAGTGGGTGATGTGCGCAAAGCCGCAAAGATGTTGGCAAGTTTGGGAAGTTTACCAACATTGATTGCGGATATGAATAACTCTGCTGTGGCTCTTATTCGCACCAAAGATTTTTCGGGTGGAATGACACTGTACGAAAAAACCATAGAAGCTTTGCCTCCGAAAGAAACTGGGTTAAGAATTCGTGTTCTTTACAATATGGCTCTTGCGTGCGTGCGAATGAATGATGTTGAAAAAGCCGACGAAATTCTGAAGTCGATTCCTGAAAGCTTTGTTTCTCCGGTGATGGGAAAAGTAAGAAAGTTGCAGAAGAAGGTGACGTCGGCTCTTTTTCAGTCCCGTGATGTGGTTTTGGATTCGGTTGATGGTGAAACAACCATGACAAATTCCGAGGATGATTTTGGGGATGAATTATCAATTGCTGAAACCGAACAAAATCAGGGGGGGGCGAAGAAAACCCCAGCGGGCGGAGAAGGAAAAAATGAACGTGCTGGCGAGCAAAAGCCAGCAGTGCTCACTTTGGATCAGGCTATGAAGCGTATGCAGTCGCACGTGATGTCTGGAAAGCCAGGGGAACGGTGTTGTCATTCTTTGTTTTATTGCCCCGAAAATTTGCATCCTCAAGCAAGGGAATTGCTGGCCAATCCCCCACGATTTCGGAAGCGTGAAGCTATTCAACGTCCCGAAGGCATGGGTGTTGAACGGAATATGAAATAACAATTACGGCATTGAGATCTTGAGCTGAATTTAGCAAAATACTACGTAGGCAAAGTCTTTGGAGGTTTTTGCCAAGCGCACTCAAGCAGGATAAATTCCTGCACGCTGGCAAAAACTTTTTCTTCGTGAGCGGCTAAGTTTTTGACTTTAATTTTCCCAGCCTTGATTTCGTCTTCACCCATTATAATTGCAAAGCGGATGCGCTTGGCGTCGGCGTACGAAAATTGTTTTTTGAGTTTTGCCTGGCCCGGAAAAACTTCCACCGACAAACCGGATTTGCGTAATTCAGCGGCCACATTGCAATAGAGCGGCAGATCTTGCTCGGAGAAATTGATGACTAAAACGTCTGCGTGGGCTTGTGTGCCGGCGAAGGTTCCTTTTTCGATGAGATAAGCCAGCAAGCGGTCCAGGCCTATGGAACCCCCAATGCCCGAATGTGAGGTTTTCGAAAACAGCGATGTCAGATTTGCGTAACGGCCACCTGAAGAAATGGAGCCCAAGCTAAGGGCATCGTCCAGGAAAGTTTCGTAAACCAAACCGGTATAGTAGTCCAGGCCGCGTGTGATGGCGGGGTCTATAACAATTTGATGAGCCAAGTTACGAGCCTGAAAAACCTGATACACCTGTTCAAGGCGGATGTTATTCAGTTCATATTTATTTTTGATTTGCGCAAAAAATTCCGAAGGATTTGTGATTCCTTTTGTTAAAAACGCAAGGGCGGGTATGTGGGTTTCCCCAACAAGTTCGCAAAGCTGCCTTTCAACCTCTTCGGCACCAATTTTGTAAATTTTGTCTACAATTTGTAGAATACGGGATTCAAATTCTAGGAGCCCTTCTTTTTCCATGATGGTGTGAACAAGGCTGCGATCGTTGGCGTGAATTTTGAAATTGTGGACACCAAGACCGCCCAGAAGTTCCATCACAAGCGAAAGAATTTCCACGTCTGCACTGATGGAATCGGAACCGATGATGTCAAAATCCGCCTGATAAAATTCGCGGTAGCGCCCACGCTGAGGTTTTTCTCCACGCCAAACTTTAGCAATGTGAAAGCGTTTGAATGGGAACACAAGGTGTTGCTCATTAGCTGCAACAAACCGCGCAAGGGGAACGGTGAGATCGAAGCGGAGGCCAACCTCGCGGTCGCCTTTGTCTTGGAATGTGAAAAGTTGCTTGTCGGTTTCCTCGCCACTTTTTCCCATGAGAATTTCTTTGTACTCAAGTGTGGGGGTATCGATGGGAACATACCCAAAGCTGCGAAGGGCAGCTTCTATGCGGGCAATAAATGTTTTTCGAAGGAGTTCTTCTTCAGGCAGAGAGTCGCGAAATCCTTTGAGCAACTTGGGTTCAATCATGTGCACTCCTATTTGTGCGAATAACTTTCGTGGCTTTATAGATAATGATGGTTCGCGCGTGGCGTCAATCCCCTCCCTGAAAGTTCTTTTCGGGTTTGGGTTCCCGGTTTTTTCCTGAAATTGACTGTTGGGCAGGTTTGTTCTGAGTCATACTTGACTGGATCTCGAATAACTTGAAGCGAAACTGTGAATTGC
>CAIZES010000452.1 GCA_903932045.1 uncultured Silvanigrella sp.
TATCTTATGGGTGTGGGAACTCCGGTAGATATCGTGCGAGCTGTGGCTTCGGGCATTGATATGTTTGACTGTATTATTCCCACAAATCATGCTCGCCAAGGCGTTGCATATACGTTTTCAGGAAAAGTAAAATTGAGACGAACTCACTATGCGTGCGATTTGAATCCTGTGGATGAAAATTGTGGTTGTTTGGCGTGTCGTCGTTATTCTAGAGCACATCTTCATCAGTTAATTAAAAGTGAAGAAGCCACGGGGTGGCGCTTGGTTGGATATCATAATACATGGTTTTATGAGCGACTTATGGAAAAAATTCGAAGCTCCATTTCCGAAGGATCTTTTGATTTGTTTCGGAAGGAGCTTTTAAGCGTATATACAGATTCGGAATGATCACATTCTTGGAATCAAAATGTGATTCAGTTCAGACTCAATTCGGGCGCGATCTTCGTTTTTCGCAGCCGAAATTTCAGACACAATCATGGTACGAGCGCGCTCAAGCATTTTCTTTTCCCCGAATGAAAGATCTTTATCATTCTTGAGGCTTGAAAGATCACGCAGAACTTCTGCAATTTCTTGCAAATTGCCTGTGTTGAGTTTTTCAGTGAGCGCACGGAAGCGGCGGTTCCATGTTGAATTTGATTTTTTGGATGGAGAGCGCAGAATATCATATATGCGTTCAACTTCAGGCGATGAGATAACGGCACGCAAACCAACACTCTTTGCAGAGCCGGTTGGAACCATAACGCGTGCACCCGTGCCCTGAATTTTTAAAACGTAAAAGTCTTGAGCAGATCCACCAACAGAGCAGGATTCAATATTTTCGATAACCCCAACTCCATGACAGGGGTAAACAGCTTTTTGACCGACCATAAACTCAAGTAGATCCTTCATGAGACCTCCCGGCTGTTCGCTTTCGCGAAGCAAAATGGTTTTGCAGACTTGATGCAAGATGTCTGCCAAATTCGAAAACAACTCGTAATAACTCATCTTTTTAAAAGGCTAAAACCAGACACGCAGAACTGCGTCAGAAACATGTAGAAAAATCCACAGGTTTGACTCAGGAGAAAGTGTTTAAGGATTAGACAGTGTAAAAAGATAATTGACAGATCTTTGACGAATCCATGGACGTGTACTAGACCCTAGACGTTGAGCGCTATGGCACAATATCTGAGCTGAGCGAGCGAGAATGCCAGCGTCTAGAGCGTTCATGAATGACCTACCTATTAAAATAAGTGTAGTCGACAAAGAGTGAACCTTTGTATATTAAATTATGGTGATTTTTCTGTCAATACATTTTTTTACGTGCTTTTGTTGATTTTACATGGGTTTTTGTTGTGAAAAAAACAAGTGATATTTTTTTATCTGCCTGGTCATTCTTTTTTCGTTGGCCGACCAGCCCGCGTCATCAATTTTACATTTCTGGAATCATGCTCGGTCCAGTCTTACAAGCCACTGTTTTTGTTTTAATATTTGCAATTCTTCATGCTTTAGGCATCAAGCTTCCTTATGCCAAGCTTGGCGCTTTTATTGGATTGTGTTCACTAACGGGTTGTTTTCATGAAGATGGCTTGGCAGATTCCTTTGATTCTTTGGGAGTTCCCATCTGGGGAAATTTGGAGGAAGCTCGCGCAAAATCGTTAGCTGCAATGCGGGATTCTCGCTTGGGAAGTTTTGGAGTGAGCTCTTTGATTTTGCTTTGGCTCTTGCGTGCTGGTGCCTGCATGTCCAACGATTGTTCGTGGCTAGGAGTGACTTCCGTTGTTTTGGCAAGTCGTGCGACTTCACTTTATCTTGGTAAAGTCTTTCTCGATCGGCTTGGCGGAACAGGAATATCAAAGTCGTCGTTTTCTTTGAAAGAAATTCCTTCATGGGTGGCGATTCTGTCGTTCTTGGCATCGATGTTTCTTGCCTTTATGCTGGTTGTTTCTGGTTTGGGGGTGTTTTGGGGTTTGGGGGTCGCTTTGGGCGCGGCTTTTTTTTCGTTTTGTTTTTTGTGGCTTCTTTCGTGTCGTTTGGCGGGAGTTAACGGCGACATGATGGGCGGCGCCGCCTGTTTTTGTGAGAGCTGCTTGCTTTTTTTGTTGGTCGGGTTTTCTTGACTGTTTTTTTGGGTTCCTGCGTAACAGTTTTGCTGAAACTCCTAAAGTTGAAGCTGATTCATCCGATGCTTCATGTGGAAAGAGGAGAACTTATGGCTATCACTCTGGCTCGCTTTGAAAAACATCCTTCGGCACAAAACGATAAACTCGAAACCCGCTTGGTGGGAAAAAAGGTTGTTATTGTTGACGACAGTGCGCGTCAGCGGGGAGCACTTCGGGCTCTTTTTGAGTCCTTAGGATTGGTGTGTGTGGGCGAGGCTGCGAATGGATTGGAATGCTTGAGTGTTGTGAAACGCACTCAGCCACACCTTGTTTCTTTGGATGTTTTGATGCCGGTTATGCATGGAGTGGAGTCTTTGGGATACCTTCGTGATGACGGGTATTCTGGAATGATTATTTTTGTCAGTGAATTGTCGAGATTTGAAGCGCTTTCTGATGTGCGAATAAAGGGTCATCAAGCGGACGCAATTTTTTCGAAGTCAGACACTCGGGACTCTTTTTTTGCGGTTTTGAACGAACTTTTTTTGAGTGAAGAGTATGCAAAGGAATCGATGCGTTCGGACGACCAGGGGCCAGCCTAATTCTGAGTAGCGTTCAGAAAAATAATTTGCTGATGAATAATAAAAATAGTATTCCTGCTGCAGAAAATGCTGTGCTGAGAGGAGAGAGTTGTGTCAGAGAAAAAAGATCGCGAGGCTCCCGTTGTTTTTACGGTGTCTGATGGCACCGGCGAAACAGCAATGAGCATTGTTCGTGCAGTACGAGTGCAATTTGAGAATGCCGAAATGGTTGTGGAACGGTATAATCTCATTCGAACTCCAGAGGTTTTGGAAAAACTTTTGATGCGGGCTCGTGAAGTCAATGCAACAGTTGTTGCCACAATGGTTAGCCATGAGCTTCGTGTGTTTTTAATGTTTCGAGCAATGCAGTTGGGCGTGAAGGTTATTGATGTGCTATTTCCTCTTCTCGAAACTTTGTCGGAGCAATTAGGGCGCCGTCCAAGTTCAATTCCGGGATTACTGCGCCAGCTTGATGTGGAGTATTTTCGACGGATTTGCGCAATCGAATATACAGTGCGGCACGACGACGCTTTGTCGCTACATGATTTGAACGAGGCTGACATTGTTCTGACAGGAATTTCTCGAACTTCGAAAACTCCATTGAGCATGTATTTGGGGCACAAAGGTTATAAAGTTGCAAATGTTCCGCTTGTTCTTGGTACAGAACCTCCACGAGAGTTGTATGAAATTGATCAAAACAAGATTGTTGCATTGATTATTGATCCCGAACGACTTTCTGAAATTCGCACTGCTCGTATTAGAGAGGTTGGAGCCGATTTTTCGGGGAATTATGCAAATTCACAGCGTATCTTTGACGAGATTGAATGGTCCATGGGAATTTTTCGTCGCAATCGGCGCTGGCCAGTGTTGGATGTCACTGCAAAAGCAATTGAAGAAAATGCGGTTGAAATTGAGCGTATTATTCTTTCGCGTTTTCCAGGTTTGGCGAATATTGGGATATAGATTTTTTATCCGAAAATACGTTCAAAGAAGGATCCAGAACCTTTTACTGCCTCACCGTGTTTGGAGGCAAATGCACGAAGATGTTCCTCCGCTTCTTTGGAAACTTTTGTTGGAATTTCAACTTGAATTTCGATGATGAGATCTCCGCGTCCTCGACCATACTTTTCGAGCTTTGGAATTCCTGACCCATGAACAACAAGGCGTTGTCCGGGCTGAACTCCTGGCGGAATTTCGATGGTTTTGGGATCGCCTTCAAAGCAGTCAACGCTAATTTCTGTGCCTAAAATGGCTTGAGCAACGCCGAGTTTTAATTGCAAAACAAGATCGAATTCTTCGCGATGAAAGCGTTTGTGTTCTTTAACATCGATGAAGACATAGAGATCTCCGGCCGGACCTCCATTTGCACCAGCTTCGCCTTCACCAGCAACACGCAAGCGCATTCCGGAGTCAATTCCTGCAGGGATTTTTACTGTTATGGAGCTTGTTTTGGAAAGGGTTCCAGATCCACGGCAGTCGGAACATTTTTCGGCGATTTTTTTGCCGCTACCAGCACATTCAGGACACTGCGTAGCGTAGCTGAAAAAACCTTGTTGGATGGCAACTTGGCCATGGCCACGGCATGTTGGGCATGTCACTGGTTTTGACCCTTTTGCAGCTCCAGTGCCCGAGCATGAATCACAGTTCACTCGTTTGGGAATTTCAATTTTCTTTTCCGCGCCTAGTACGGCTTCGCGGAATTCAATTTGAACATCAAAACGGAGATCAGCCCCCTTGCGTGCGCGACTTCCACCGCCTCCACGACGTTGCCGTCCGCCACCCATGCCAAAAAGGTCTTCGAAAATAGAGCCAAAGTGTTCAAAAACATCATCGACATTGTTGAACCCCGCTCCATTTGCCCCATTCAATCCGGCGTGGCCAAATTGGTCGTAACGCTGGCGCTTGTTTGTGTCACTCAATATTTCATAGGCTTCTGCTGCTTCTTTAAACTTGTCTTCCGCAGCTTTATCGCCAGGGTTTCTGTCTGGATGGAACTGAACCGCCAGTTTGCGATAAGACTTTTTGACTTCCTCGGGCGTTGCATTGCGTGTGACGCCTAAAACTTCATAATAGTCGCGTTTACTCATGAAATTGCTCCGGAACAAAATATGATCATTCGTAAACTAAACCTATACATTGAAAATAACTAGTCAACACCCTTGGGGGTTATTAGGATGGCAATGCATTACCCACGAATGGAAGCAAGGGAAATGGTTTCCGAAAGGTCGGAAAGATTTTCTACAAAGTTGAAAAGCTTGGCAAATGCCGTGATTTGACGATTTTTAGGTTCAAGAATGATGTGTTCATCACGTTGGGAATCCAGCTTTTTGGCGAGCTGAGTATGAAGATCATGGCCCGCTTTGTGTGCAATCACGTGACCAACAATAGGCATACCGAGGAGCGCAAGATCGCCAACACAATCGAGGGCTTTGTGTCGCACAAATTCATTGGGGGAACGCAGTCCCATTCGGTTTGTAACCCCATTTTCGGGCGATACAACGATTGCGTTTTCCAGGGATCCGCCAAGTGCAAGACCTCGTGAGATCATAAATTCGACGTCACTATCGAGGCAAAATGTTCTTGCGAAAGCCATCTCGCGACAATATTCTTCTCCGGTAAAATCCATTGTAATGCTTTGTTTGCCAATAGCGGACGCTCGTTCAAAATCAATTGCATATGAAATTTGTGGAGTGCTTGAGGGTTCTATTCTGATAAATCGTTGAGGTTGTTTGGGATCGACAACTTCAACGGTTTTAGTGACGACAAACACTTTTTTTGTTTTGTGGAGCATGACGCAACCGGCTTCGTCGAGAAGAACAAGGAATGGGATGGCTGAGCCATCTAGGATGGGAAGTTCGAAGCTATCCAAGGCGACGATTGCATTATCGATTCCGAGAGCGAAAAAAGCTCCCATAAGGTGTTCAATTGTTGAAACCGAAACTTCTGGGGTTCCAATGCGCGTTGCTAGCGAAGTGTCAAAAACCGCATTTGGTTTTGCTGCAATGTAGGGTTGTCCAGGAAGGTCTGTGCGCTGAAAAAGTATGCCCGTGTTTGCTGCTGCTGGACGAATTTCGACTTGAACGGTCTTGCCGGAATGTAACCCAACCCCGTCGAAGCGCACGGTGTGTGCCAAGGTTTTTTGCTGAAATTGGGTGTGGGCCATTACCGTCTCCAGTTTCCTGTGAATGGTGGCAGGCATAGCAGGCACCAAACACAAGAGCAAGCATATTCCTTTAGTCGGATGTTGCCAAGTTGCCTTGCAGCAAACCTGACACGCCCTGCAAGACTGTTCGGAACAAGCAAAGTTTTGTTGAGAGCTTCTTTAAGATCTGTTGTGAATTTGGACGTTTGGCTTTTGACATATGGGGCTAAGTGGTTGTTTTTACTAAATGTACAGGAGACACTTTGCTAGGATGTATGATTTTTGTGCAAGGTGCCTCGAGAGGGTTGACCCAGTTGGCGCGCGCAAGTTAAGTATTTGTGGAATGTAAAACAGATGCTCTCAGCAAAGGAGTTTAACATGGGTTCGGTGAATAAAGTCATTCTTTTGGGTAATTTGGGTCAAGATCCTGAAGTCAAGATGACGCAAGGCGGACAGCAGGTCTGTACTTTGAATATTGCGACAAGTGAAAGTTGGGTGAAAGAAGGCAAGCGCGAAGAAAAAACAGAATGGCATCGGGTTGTTCTGTGGGGACGGTTGGCGGATCTTGCTGGAAAATATCTCAAGAAGGGCAGGCGTGTGTTTTTGGAAGGTCGGTTGCAAACACGTTCCTGGGATGATCAAGCGGGCCAAAAACGATACACAACGGAAATAGTTGCGACACAAATGGTTTTTGTTGACTCTGCCGGCGGTCGTAACGAAACAGCTGAGATGGCTGCGTCATCTCCCGATTATGGAGGCCCTGTTTCGGGTTCGACCTCCCGTCCTATGGGTTCTGATTTTGCGTCGGACGAAGATGTTCCATTTTGAATTTCTTAAATAAGGTCTATTTTTCCTTGATGAAGTAGACCTTAAGATTGCTCATTTTGTTTTGATTCTGGAGCGAGACGCGAGATCTTTCAATGGTGAGATCGGCAATTGTTGCAAAACGACTTCCCGTGAGATTGGGCTCTGTATTCTGAATAAGTGTGAAGCTGCGTTGAATTCCATCTTTATTATTTTGCAAAACGACGGCTTCGGCGAGCGAAGCACTTCCGGCAAAAAAATCGAGGCAGAGAATTTCTTCGTTGGGCTGAAATTGACACATATCCAGTAGCTGACACAGCATTCCGGCAGGCTTTGGATAATCAAAAACTCTTTCACCAAACACTTTTCGGAGTTCTTGCTCGCCATCTTCGTTGGTAGGCCAATTTGTGCAATCGTCGCTCGCATGTTTGCGTGCAAGTTCCTCCGCTAGCACATGTCTTCGCAATCCTAGTTTTGGAGTGATAAACACAGTTTGGGACAGTTTATCTTGTGAAATTCTAAATCTGCCGCGTACAGGAACGTCCGAAACCAGTTTTCCGTTGCGAATTTCGAAGTCTTGCAAGAATTCGGCTTCAAGGGTTTTGTTTTTGCGAGGCCCTGCAGAATACTTTCCGTCACGAGCTTTTGCTGTTGTGCCGGCCGGAAGAATTCGTTCCACAATTTGATTGGAAGCATTTAGAACAGGACGAGTGATGTCTTTGGATTTTTCGCCTAGAAGACGAGGAAACTTCTTTGCGTCTTTCGCAAAAATCAGAATGTACTCAATGACATTTCCAAGATGTTTGTCTAAGAATGACGATTTTCTTTTTTTCTTCCATTTTAGTGTGCCGATATGGTTTTCTCTACCGAATATTTCACGCAAGAGTAAAGTTAGTGCACCAACTTCGCGTTCGTCAATGGAAATGAACATGACGCCATCTTCGCGAAGGATTTTTTTTGCAAGAATCATTCGCGGAGTCATCATTGTGAGCCAAGCGTCTTCTGAAAGATCATTTTTTAATGATGAACCATGCTTGTCAAAATATGAAAACTGCTGGCCTGAGTTGTAGGGAGGGTCGATATAAATAAAGTGATATTGAAGGCCCGAATTTGCAAGAATGTGCAAACCATTGAGATTATCGCCCACTAAAACGACGGGCTCCTGAGATGCCAGGCTAAGTGCTAAAGCCTCTGTTTTTTGCTCATCGCAGAGCAAAGCAGAGGCTTTTCCGTTTTCGGCTAGAGCAAAAGCGTCGGACTTTCCGGACCAATCTAGGCGTGCCGCCATTGTTATTACTCTTCAGATTCATCGTCGAGTTGCATAAAATCAATGGAGTCAATTTCTTCGTCTGAAAATTCGTTTCCAAGCTTTAGAACGAATTCAAACTCTTCGTCGCCTTTTTTGACGGTCCAGCCAGTGAATAGGTAGTGATTACCATCAATTTTTTCGACGTAGTCGGGTTGTTTGTCTTCGGCGTCGGAATCGGGATCTTTGCCGGCGCGCTCATAGAGGCCGAGCACGGTGTCTGGGTCGAGAAGATAAAATGTTCCAGAAAGTTTTGCTTTGTTCAATAAGTCTGACATAAACACCTCAAATTTATAGGGTTTCCATGAAAACAGCCCTCAAGCTAATACAAGAACCCTTCTCTGTCACTATCTTGTTTAGATACTTTGGAAAGTTCTTGGGTAGAGTGCACCGGAAGTTATCAGGGAAACTATGAAATCGTAATTTTGTGCAGAAGTATCCAATACTTTTGCATAGTATGCCGGGCTTGAGGCTGTGTAAAATTCCTTCGCAAGTTTTTCTGATTTTGGGGGGAGCATCAAGAGTAGGCTACGGCCTGGGAATTTTGAAAAATAGCAAGAAAAGAGACGGGCGAGAAGGTGAAGGTTTTCGGCAGCTGAGCTGTGGGCAACACTCTGAAAGTCAGCTCCCTTGCCAACAAAAAAGACGGCCACAGGAGTTTCGTTACGCCATAAAGTATGAATTTCGACTTCAGGTATCTGCACAAGTATTGAAAAATCGAGAAAAGACAAAGTGTTTTCGGAGTGGTGGGATGTGCGTTGAATGAGGTTCCAAAGTGCAATAAGATTTGATTCGGAAAGTGTTTCACCAGGTTTGGTGTATCCATATCTCAATTTTGAAGCTTCGGAAGATTGAATTTTGAGGAGTGTTTGAAGATTTTTTTGAGCAGCATCGTTAATTGCAGGAGATACCCCAAGTGCCACAAAAATTTCTTCGCCGTAGGGATGATATCCGAGTTTTCGATAGAAAGAATCGAGATCTGAAAAAAGGAAAGTGAAATCTGCGCCGTTTTTTCTGGCGTCGAGTTCGGCGAGAGTCATGACTTCTCGCGCTGAACCTTGACCGCGATACTTTTCGGATGAACAAACGCTTCCAATACATTGGCCGCAAATTCGGGTTCCATTTACCGACCAATGAAAGGGAATGCTGGCACAAAATGCCGCAAGTTGACCGTCTTTGCGAATGTGGAAGTGCTTTCCCGAGGCATTGTTTCCGAAAACTTGTGGAAAACTTTCCATGTATCCGCTTTTCCCAAAGCTTTCGAGAAGAAAAAGTGGAAGCTCCTGAAAAGATTTGGGACTCATTTTTTAGCTCACTTTTGTTGCGACTTGTTCGCCCATTTGCACGAGTGTTTCTATTCCTTTTTCTGAGTTTTGGATAAGGTCCGTATCAAAGAGAACGTGATCTTTTTCAAAGAAAAGAATTGTTGTGCTTCCGCCAAATTTGAAAAAGCCTTTTTCTGCACCCTTGTTGACATGCTTTTGAGCATTGTATGTTTGCACTATGCTTCCTACTCCGAAGGCACCAACTTCGAGTATGAGTATGGAACCGAAGTGCTCTGATTTAAATTCGCAAAGAGTTCTTTTGTTCATGCAATATACAGGTATTTTGAGCTCGAGTGCATAGGGGTTAACACTATGGAGTAAACCCTTGATGGTTGTTGTTTGATTTGGTGTTCCGGCAACAGGAAAGTGAAATCGATGATAGTCGGAAGGGCATAGTCTCAAAATTGCGCAGGATCCGCCTTGGAATTTGCGAACCAGCTCTTCGTTTCCGTTGAAGAGATCGATGAGTCGTATGGGAGCCCATTTTACAAAGGCGACGGTGTCGTTTTCTATTTTTGGAAAAACGAGAAGGCGCCCATCACCGGGACTTGCGACTCCAAGGGTGTTTTCACAAATGGGTCGGGCAGTGTGAGTGAGAGTTCTTGCAAAAAAGTCGTTAAATGAGAGGAATTCCTCAACACTTTTTTGGCTCTCGTTGAGTTTAATTTTGTAATTTAGAACAAACTTAGGAATCATGCTCTTGCTGAGTTTTGAGTCGTAAAACTTTCCTGTCAGTCTGGAAACACTGTTTCGAACGATAATTTTTGATGTGAACCAAGCTGAGGTTGGATTTCCATATGCACAACGCATAGCAAAATCCCCAAATACTTTTTCGATGAAGATCTTTTTGGAACGACGATCGTAGACGTGAATTTCTTTTGACATCAAAAGTCTCCGGATTCTTGTGAACTAGAAAAGTGAGTTTAGTTCGAATTTTCCAATCGGACAAGCGTTTGTACAATTCGCCCCCCGCCACTTCCACCATGAGGTCCCATAACGATGTGTTGATGGGCTTTTTCGCAGAAAAGTTCGTGGTGTTCAACTACCACAAAAGTGTGCCCAAAACCCGTGAGGCGCAGTATTGTTTGCAACAGGTTTCCAATATCTGCCTCAGAAAGACCACGTGTGGGTTCGTCGAGTAGGCAGAACATCTTTTTTCCTGGTGCCGAAAGTGCAGAAGCAATGCGCAACCGTTGGAGTTCGCCTCCCGAAAGCTCAGACGTAGGCGTTCCGATGGTAAGATATCCAAGTCCAATATCGGCAGCAAAGCGAAGTTGCTTTCGGGCTGCCGGAAAAGGATCCCAGTACGATAAACATTCGTCGATTGTTGTGGAAAGCCACTCGGCAACATTGCGTCCCATCCATTGTGCTTTTAGGCTCCCTGCACAAAAGCGACTGCCGTTGCAGTCGGGGCACTGTTTTTTGACTTCTCCCAGAAAGAATAGGTCTTCGTCAAGAGTTCCCTTTCCAGAGCATGTTGTGCAGGAACCTGTTGAATTAAAGGAAAAATCGCTTGCGGACAAGTTGTATCGTTTGGCGTCGTCGGATTGAGCAAATTGCCGGCGAATAAAGTCCATAATGCCAAGGTTTGTTGCAATAATACTGGCAATTGAGCGGTGCGCGGCTTTTTGTTCGATGGAAACAATTTCAGTTGTTTCGAAAAAATTTTTTGGAATGTGAAATTTTTCCCATGTTCCAATGCGTCTATCAATATCGCTATTGGTATTAGAAAATCGCTGGTGTTCTCTTGCCAGATCAAGAGCTGCGTCTATACCCATGTGGAGAAGTGTTGATTTTCCAGCACCACTTGGTCCCGAAATCACGGTGAGACATCCAAGTGGAATGTCGGTTGAGATATTATGACAGTTCAGGGCAGAAAAATTTTGGAAATGAAGTTTTTCAAAAGTTTTCTTCTCGTGTCGTTTCTTATTTGCGTTTGTCAATGAATCTTCTGGCGGGAAATTTTGCGAAGCTGAGCGAGGCATTGTTGACGTCTTTGCAAGAATTTTACCGCCATGACTTCCTCCGCCGGGACCCAGTTCAATCCATAAGTCTGCAGATTCAATAAGAAATCGATCGTGCTCAACCATCACAACTGTGTTGCCTAAGTCTCGTAATTCTCGAAGACAATTTGCGAGATCGAGTAGTTCCGTTTTTCCAAGGCCAACACTGGGCTCGTCCAAAACATAGAGTGCATCGGTAAGGCCATTTCCCAATACTCGAGACAGTAAAACACGTTGATATTCTCCACCGCTGAGAGTTTTGCAGCGACGCCAAAGTGTGCTGGATCCTAAGCCCAAGCGAATGAGTGTGCTGATTTTTCGTTGAACTTCAGCAAATATGTCAGTCACTTTTTCTTCAATTTCCAGAAACCGTTTTGATTTTGATAACACATCAAGCCAGGAATGCACGCTGGAAATTTCCATGTTCATGAGATCTTGAAAACGCATTCCGCAGCATTTTGCATTTCGCCCGTTTTCTCGCAAACGAGTTCCTTGGCAATCGGAACACGTGACGTAGCTTCTGTATTTTGCAAGGAGAATGCGTGAACTCGACTTGTAGCGTTCGGCCTCGAGCGCACTAAAAAATTCACTTATGTTTATTGTATCTGAACTTTTTTTGGAAAAATGTGAGTGCGTATCGGTACCACTCCAAATCCAGTCAATTACGTTTTTGGGGAGGTCTTTGTAGGGCACCTTTGTTTGAATGCCGTTTGAATTTAGAGTTTTTTCCAGTTCCTCCGACATCCATCGAAATGTTGTTGAGCTCCATGGCTTTATTGCTCCTTCCGACAAAGACTTGTTTGGGTCGGGGATCACCTTATTTATATCTACCACCGGTACGTTTCCAATTCCTTCACATTTTTTGCAAGCGCCAAGAGCACTTTGCCAATCAAGATCTCCCTGTTGAATGAGAGTTGTTGAAGAGTTGCAGACAGTGCAAAAGGGTTGTGTTTCAAAGTTCAGTATTTTTTGAACGTCGGGTTTTGAGGATTTGTCGATGGGGATCATTTTCAGGGTTTGAAACTGGCTTGAGTAGCGGACTTGTGACCAAGCTGTGAGAGTTCGATTTTGAAGTTCATCGCGATTTGATTCTGCGCCAATACGATCTAGGACGAGAACGCTTTCTCCGGAAAGCGGAGAATTATTACCGATAATATCTTCAATACTATGAATGTTATTATTAGCAATGACTCGCGAATAGCCGTCGCTGAGAAGGGTTTTTGCTATGGATATTGAACGTTCTATTTCTTCTGGCCATCGATAATTTACACCCAAAATGATTGCGTGGATGTTTCTATCTTCGAAACTTTTTTCAATGGCCGTGACAAGATCTTGTGACTGTGATGTGGTTACGGGTTCGCCGCATCGAGAACAACTTGGCTCCATGGTAAGTGAGAATAGAAGACGAAAGGGCTCGTTGAGATCTGCAGCACTTGCAATAACAGATCGGGGATCGGAAGCTTTGTTGGATTGCTTAAGCGCGATTGCCGGAGGGATGTTATCAATGGAATCGAATTCGCCTTGCGGAAGTCCCTCTAGAAATTGGCGTTCATAGGTTCCTAGGGTTTCCAAAAATCGTCGTTGTGATTCGGCGAACAGAGTATCAAAAGCAAAACTGCTTTTTCCGGAACCCGAAACTCCGGTAATACAGACCCATTTCCCCTTGGGTATTTCGAGGTCGATATTTTTGAGATTGTGTGTGCGAATTCCTTTGCAGGAAATTGCATCAGAAGCGGTTTGTGTATTCATTGTGCTTCGTTCAAAGTGTGTTGCAGACTTCGGATATCTAGGAAATGATTGATCCACGGGTCGCCCTGTGTATGAATAGAGTTCCAGGTGCCGTCTGAAACAATTTCTCCATTGCGTAAAATTGCGACTCGATTTGCAAATGAAAAGGCGACGTCGACATTTGATGTGACACAGATAAGTGAGCATCCAATGATGTCGGCAAGGTTGTGAATCATGTCAATTACGGTTCGTGATGTGACAGGATCGAGTCCGGCCGTAGGTTCGTCCAGCAGAGCAATTTTTGGGTGAGTTGCCATGGCACGAACAATTCCTACCCGTCTTCGCATTCCGCCCGACAGTTCGCTTGGGATTTTGTTGAGAGCGTGTGGAAGATTTACTGCAGCTAGCATTTTTCGAACCCGGTCCTCCATTTCTTCGGGAGGCATTTTTGTCATATTTTCCATTGCAAATATAACATTTTCGCGAACAGTCATAAAATCGAAAAGAGCGCCTTGCTGAAAAGCCATTCCAATTTGCTGGAGAAGCGTTTGACGTTCTGAGCGTTCGATGGTTGCCATGTTTCTGTCGAGAATGGTGACCGAGCCGCGATCGGGAGGAATGATGCCGAGTAGGATTTTGAGCAGTGTGCTTTTTCCCGAACCACCGGGTCCAAGGATCGCCAAACGTTCGCCGCTCTTGATTTGAAACGTTACATTTTTGAGAATAGGCTTTCCGACAAACGACTTTGCGAGGTTTTCTGCGGAAAGTACTATTTTTGGGTGCTCCATTGTGATGCTCCGTGGAAAGATGCGGTATTATGGCATGTTGACATGGGTGAGGCCACTCCTCAACCGTGTTTTTGAAGAAAGGCCGATGAACCTGCTTGAGTTTGATGGGGATTTGCCGACAACAGACTGTCTATTGTCTGGTGTCTAGTGTCGGGGGAAAATAAGGATGCGACGATATTCTTTTTGTTGTTTGCTAGGTGTTTTTCTAGGAGCGGATTGTTTTTTGACTGTGTCGGCTTTTGGAGCTGAGACCCAGGCAAAGCCATCTGACTTTGAGGATGCAAAAGCTGAGATTATTTCTCTTGACCCTTCGAGTAAGAGAAGCTCTCGGAATGAAATGAAGATTGATTATATAGAGCAGCTTGGTGTTGGGACACCTGTTTTTCCTGATGCAGAGTCAAAGAGAGAAAAAAGTGATGGGGTTCAGAAGTTGTCTGAAATGTGCGAATTGTATGAGGGTAAGGTGATTGCTTTTGCTGGTTCGCTCTCGTTGATAGACAGGTGTCAGCAGCGAGTCATTGAAGACACCCAAGTTCTCAATGATTTGATAATTGATGGCAAGAAGCAAGTTATTGATGTTCCGTCTGCGGTTGTTCGCACAATTCCTTTCGGAAAACCCTTTCTGGCTAACCGTGGCTTGAAGAAAAATCCAGATAGCAATGCTTACAAATGTTCGCGTTTTGAAGGGCGATATGTCACAAACGATGGTGAGAATTTCTTTTTTGTAGAAAAGTGTCATCGAAGATTGTTTGTTTCTTTTGAGGATTTTACGTATCATAACCAGGAAAATAGACCTGTTTTGGCCGCAACTCCCGAAGAATTTGAAGTACTGTTGCCCGGACGAGTTATGGAAGTTAGACCCACAAACGAGCCCGAGATTTTATATAAAGTTGATGGAGATATTTACTGGAGTCGGCTTTTTCCAAAAGGAAAAGTGGAACGCTCTGGTGAAGATTCGTTGAAGAAAATTGAGACTATCGACATGGAACGAAAGAAATTCTCTGGTCGGGCTGAACTTTGTTCGCGTTATGAGGGAAAAATAGTTTCCTTTTACTCAAAGCTCTTTTTGATTGAAAAATGTTTGCGTCGACCTCTTGTTAATGTATCGTTGGACGTGCAAACTTCTTTAGCAGATGACTTTGAGCCTCAAGATTTATCGGCTGAACAGTATAGAGTTATTCCAGAGGGTATTGGTTTTGACGCCGAAAAATTGTTAAAGAAAAGCAAAACGCCTTCGATGGAGAAGTGAAAAAACCCGTCCGCTTTTTTATTCCGGTAGAATACGAATCGTGATGCCGTCAACAAAGTCTGCTGCAATGGGCCATGGACGAACTTCGCGAGCATCGCTTGCAAGTGCACTGCTTCCAAGTCCGATTGCCACAACGGATTCCTCGCGAAGCCCAAAACTTTGAGCGATATGCTGAGCAATGATGTTGGCTCGTATTTGTGTGTCTTCGCGAAGATCTTCGCGATTTCCGGGTCGATTGGAAAAACATTCCACGCCCAAACGTCCTGTTGCTCCGCGCATTTTGTTGACAACTGCTGCAATTGATTTCTTTCCTGTTTCCGAAAGTTCAATGGAAAACGTGTTGCCTTTTTCGCGAATGAATACGGATTGATATCCGAATGTTTCTCTTGGAGTGATGCGTTGTCTTTCGGATACAGAATATTGTCGGGGCAGAATTATGTCGCCTCCCATGGGGCGCCAATAAAGGTTTGAAGAGCGCGCTTCAAATTCGCTAACTGTTCCCGAGCGCGATGTGTTTGAAAAGGTTACAGATCGGGCATAACCCTCACCAAGGGAGCCTGTTAGGCTTCTCACTTGTCCGGCACCTAGGAACACCCACTTTCCTGGGGGAATGCAGCGTATGATATCAAATTCCGAGCCCAACGCTGGAGCAAGATCGGACTTGAGTGCCCACGGAAGATGAGCTTTCCAATAAATGGCAAAGGTGCCGTCTGCGTCACCCGAAGGTTCGACGCTTTCCAGGGGAACCGCGCCAAGTTGTTCGGCTGTCTGACAATCAGCATGCGCCATGGGCGTCTGAAAAATTGAACCCCAGATAAGTGAAGAGGCGCTTGCTAGCAATACTCTATTTTTTGCAACCATAAGTTACCACCGTGTCTTGACTTGATCTCAGCACTCTTTTCGGAATAGTTCTGGATTGACGTTGGAAAAATTTACCCCGTTCGTTGTGGTTTGGACGTGGATAGAATTTGCCTGGTTTTTGGAGAAACGAAATGAGGCGTGTGGGTTCGCTTGTTGAGAGGTTGAAAAAGGGTGAAGAAGTGGCAAATCGTCACGACAATCCCTATGTGCGTGAAGCTGTGGGTTTTGAAGGTATTTTGTTTACTCCTGATGAAGTTATGCCAAAATTTCCAAATTTATTTGAACAAAATGGCCGCCCTCTTGTTATTGAGGTGGGATCGTATTTGGGGAAGAATCTCATAGAGATTGCAAAGGAAGTTCCGGAAGCAAATGTGCTTGGTTTGGAAATTACATACAAGCGTGCAGTGAAGTGTGCACGAAAAATTACGGCGAATTCACTCGGAAATGCAAGAATATCCATTTGCGATGCTAGGGCTTTGCTGCCAGAAATTCCAGATGAATCCTTGGATGGCGTCTGTGTTTTTTTTCCAGATCCGTGGCCAAAAGCAAGGCATGAAAAAAATCGTTTGGCTCGTAAAGAGTTTTTTGAGATTCTAGAAAAAAAGTTGAAACCTTCAGGTTTTGTTTGGTTTAAAACCGACCATCAACCATATTTTGAGTATGCTGTTGCTGCTGCTCGTGGTTGGAATGTTTCGGAGAGGAATATACAGCCTAAAATACTATCAAAAAGTTCTTATACAACGGTCTTCGAACAAATGTTTTTGTCCAGAAATGAACCAGTGTATCGAGTTGTTTTCACGCGACCATAGAGGAGAAATTTCAGATGGCGAACAGTGCTGCTTCAGACATGCCTTCGGAGTTGGATTCCATTCAAGCGCAGCGCGCCTCTTCTGTTGCTGTTGTTTTTGCTTTGCTACTGATGGTTTGCAAGTTGGTTCTCTTTTTTCTGACGGGCTCGTTAGTGGTTGCGCTTTCGGCGTGGGATAGCGCTGCCGACACCATTGTGAGTTTCGCAAATCGGAGAGTCCTGAAATTTGCACGCCAGGAGGCCGATGTTGAGCATCCTTATGGTCACGGAAAGGCGGAGCACTTGGCGGCTCTGGCTCAAGGAAGTTTGATAGTTGGTGGCGCGGTTGCCATTTTTGTTTCGGGCGTGGATCGTTTTGTTCATTTAGCGAAAGGTGTTTCTGTTCCAACAACAGAGCTGTTGTTGTCGGCTTTGTTTTTTGTGTTTGCTGCTCTGGCTAGTTTTGGACTCACGTGGTGGTTGCGTCGTGCGGCAAAGAAGTATGATAGCCCCGCCCTTTTTGCGGACTCTGAACACTATCGGGTTGATGTTTTCTCAAATTTTGTTAGCGCCGCATCGTTGGCGCTTGTTTCAATGTCGAATTTTTCGTGGCTCGACCCCGCTTGTGCGCTGCTTTTGAGTACGTATATCGCTTGGGGCGGGTGGAGGCTTGTTCGCACGAGTCTTGCCGACCTAATGGATAAAGATGTTCCAGATGACCTTAAACAGCAGGCTTTGGATGTAGTTTTGTTGGTTTCGGAAAAGATTGTTGATATCCACAATTTTAGGGGACGCCGAAGTGGTCATCGAATTATGTTCGATTTTCATCTAACATTACCGGCAAAATTGCCCTTTGAAGAAGTGCATGAAATTGTGGAACGAGTGGAAGGCGTTGTGACGTCTCGGTTTGGCGGAGATTGTATTATTCATCCCGATCCCGATTCGGTTCCATTGTCGGAACGCGAGCGCCCTTACAGTCGCAAGGTATTGCCGACGTGAATGTTGCGTGTTCCTCCAAGTTGAGCGTTCTTCCTGAAGTTGAGATGGCTTTGCTAGCAGCAAAGATACCCCTATTTGGCGTGGTTTCGTTGGAGCCAGAATTTTTAAGCAAGAATGAAATTTTCATGCGTAGCAATGACGCATATCAGAAGTTTATTTCGAATCATTGGCATGCTGGAATGTTTTTTTTGGAGCGCAATCAGGATGTGCGCCGAAATCCGGCGAAAGTTCTTTCGGGGGCAATGTCTGCAATAGTTGTTGGTGTTCCTTATGATTCAAGGGAATTTCAAAAAGGTGAATTTTGGAAATATGTTGCGCGATACGCCAGAGTTGGTGATTATCACAAGAGAATAAAGAATGTCCTTGAAGGCGTTGGTATTCAGTTGCGAAGTTCTATTTCTGAAGATTTTAAATTTAGGGTTGTTGTCGATTCTGTGCCTTTTTTTGAGCGCTCTTTTTCGGAAATGGCAGGTGTTGGATTTGTAGGAAAAAACACTTGCCTCATTGCTCCAGGAAGTGGAAGCTTCTTGTTTCTGGGATCTCTTTTGACAACACTTCCCGTTTCTAGTTTGACGTTTTCTGATGAAAAAATGAGTGAATTGGTCGAGTCTGGGAAAGAACGTCAGATTCCTTCTTGTGGTGAATGCTTGCGTTGCGTTGGTTTTTGTCCAACGCGCGCTATTGTAGCACCCTTTAAAATCGATGCTCGTCGGTGTTTGGCATATTGGTCCATCGAACATCGAGGAATTGTTCCAGATGAATTTGTGCCTCATTTTGCTCGCACTGTTTTTGGGTGCGATTTGTGTCAGGATGTTTGTCCATTTAACAGAGGTGTTGATGTTTCGGTTGGAGTTCCTGAGCCTCTGAGCCTGCATTCAGATTCTGGGCTCTCGGTTTTGGATGTTGCTCGCATGACAGAGTCGCAATATGAACGATGGTTTGGTGGTTCAGCTCTTACGCGAGCAAAATATGCCGGTTTGGTACGAAACGTTCTGTATCATCTTTTTGCCGTTCAAGCGGAAGGTCTGGAGGCTATTCTCGCCGAGCGTTGGGTTGAGGGACATCCCGATATTTGTGCTGTTGTGCAGCAAATTCGAAGACTGAAAGGTTGAGGTCCCGTTGCTCCAGGATTGGGTGGCATGGTAAGAGAGAATTTGACGTTCGCGAAGTCCAAAAGTGAGACTTAGAGACTTAAAGGCTTGGAGGGTTGACTAAAGTGGCATCTCGATTTTTTGGTGTTCTGAACCTTTTGAGCCTTTTGTTTGTTGCTTGCGTTGCAACTGGACCATCGGTGTCGCAGGGCCTGCAGCCAGGTTATTCTGGAGCACAGTTTGCACGATTTTTATTCCCACCTGTTTTGTTTCATGTGAATCCGTCGCATAAGGCTTTTATTGATAAAGCCGCAGTGGAAAGTGATCGAGTTGCGGAAACCGTGGAAAAAGCGGTAAAAAATGCCTTTGTGGGTCAGCCTGCAGTTTTAGGCTTATCACCTACTGCGATGAAAGCCCACTTTGCGAAAGCACCACTTATTCTTTCAAAACCAGCTGCTGTTTTGCTTGAAACCAGTGAGCGTTTAGGAAAATCTTTGGGTGATACTCGTGAATTGCCTTCGCAAGAGTGTTCGAGCCGCAAGAACTATGTTGATTTTTTTGTGGAGTGCGTTTCTGCGTCCGGCGCGTGGCGTGATTCTTTAGTTCAGCTTTCTTCTCAGGCTTTCAATGCAGATGCTGCCCTTTTTGTCGTTGTAACCGATCTGAACAAATCACTTCGTGCCGGTGTTTATTCAATTTCGGCTTCAGTTGCAGTCTTGTTGGTTGATCTTAATAATGGACGTTTGGTGTGGGCACACGAGGTTTCGGACGTGCTGGGAGCGCCTGCATCGAAAACTTCATTTCCGGATTGGAGTCTTTTGTTTTCGAAAATGTTTGGTGAAGCGTTTTGGATTGATTTTCCTGGGAGAACGTTACACAAGTAGGGCGAGAACTATTATTAATTAAAAAGAGTGAAATTTTGTTAACGTACAGAGAGAGGAAATGACCATGTCAAAAGAAAAGTACCAGAAGGAACTTGAAAATTCTAAAACAAGAACACCCTCATTTGTGACTGCTTCCGACTCTCCGGTTGCTGCTCTTTATGATTCGAGTTCGGTTCAAAATACGGAGTCGCTTGATGAACGTTTAGGTTACCCTGGCCAATTTCCATATACGCGCGCTATTCATGCTTCAGGATTTCGGAGTCGGTTGTGGACGATGCGTCAGTATGCGGGTTTTGCATCAGCTGAAGAATCTAACAAGCGTTATAAATATCTATTGGAGCAGGGTCAAACCGGTTTGTCAGTGGCGTTCGATTTGCCCACACAAATTGGATACGATTCCGATTCCGAACAAGCTCGTGGTGAAGTTGGTAAAGTGGGTGTGGCAATTGACACTCTTGCTGACATGGAAATTCTTTTGGCAGGAATTCCGCTCGATAAAATATCAACGTCCATGACCATTAATGCTTCCGCTGCTGTTTTGCTTGCCATGTACATTGTTGTTGCTGAAAAACAGGGTGTTTCAAGCGACAAGCTTGATGGAACTATTCAAAACGATATTTTGAAAGAATATATTGCGCGCGGAACGTATATTTTTCCGCCAAAACCTTCGATGCGTATGATTACAAATATTTTCGAGTATTGTAACAAACAGGTGCCGAAGTGGAATACAATTTCCATCAGTGGTTACCACATGCGCGAGGCTGGATGCACTGCGGCGCAGGAGGTTGGTTTTACGCTTGCTGATGGAATGGCTTATGTTCAGGCGGCAACTGCAGCTGGTTTAAAAGTTGACGATTTTGCACCGAGATTGTCGTTCTTTTTTAATGCTTTTACGGATCTTTTTGAGGAAGTTTCAAAGTTTCGGGCGGCTCGTCGGCTGTGGGCGAAAATTATGCGCGATCAGTTTGGCGCAAAAAGCACAAAGAGTCAGATGCTTCGTTTTCACACTCAAACAGCGGGTTGTACCCTTACCGCCCAGCAAGTTGATAACAATATTGTGCGCGTTGCTATTCAAGCAATGGCTGCGGTACTGGGTGGCACGCAAAGTTTGCACACAAACAGTCGTGACGAAGCCTTGGCTTTGCCAACAGAGCAGTCGGCTCGCACAGCGCTGCGGACTCAGCAAATTATTGCATTTGAGAGCGGCGTGACAAATACGGTTGATCCCTTGGCGGGTTCGTATTTTGTTGAAGCAGAAACCGATCGTATTGAGCGCGAAGCTGAAGCGATTATTGCAGAAGTATCGAAGCGTGGTGGCATGGTTTCGGCAATTGAGCAGGGATATGTTCAAGCCGAAATTCAAAAATCGGCATATCTTTATCAGCGTGCAGTTGAAGATGGTAACCGAGTCATTGTGGGTGTTAACAAGTTTAGTATGGAAGAGCCTGCACAAGAAAATTTGATGCGTGTTTCTGGGGAAGTGGAACACAATCAGGTGGCGTCGCTGAAGAAGGTGAAGTCCGGGCGCGACAACTCTGCAGTTGAAAAGGCACTGGCGACACTCAGCGAAAAGGCTGGAACCGAAGAAAATCTTATGCCTCACATTATGAATGCAGTTCGGGTTTATGCGAGTGTTGGTGAAATTTGTAATACACTTCGAGAAGTTTTTGGGGAATATAA
>CAIZES010000453.1 GCA_903932045.1 uncultured Silvanigrella sp.
AACAGCGAACAGAAACAGCGAACGGGAACGGCAAACAGAAACAGCAAACAGAAACAGCAAACAGAAACAGCAAACAGAAACAGCGAACGGGAACGGCAAACAGAAACAGCAAACGGAAACGGCAAACGGAAACGGCAAACGGAAACGGCAAACGGAAACAGCGAACAGGAAAACCTGAAAGATCCCCGTCAAATTGGGCGCGAGAGCGTCTTTTGGGCTGTCTAAAAAACAGCACCTAAAGATTTTTTGCCTAAAGATTCGCCTGTTATTAGCAAGCGACTTTGTCCGCTCACTA
Organism: uncultured Silvanigrella sp.; assembly: GCA_903932045.1. Lineage (GTDB taxonomy): Bacteria > Bdellovibrionota_B > Oligoflexia > Silvanigrellales > Silvanigrellaceae > CAIZES01. The sequence continues at coordinate 296 of CAIZES010000453.1, forward strand.
GCACGAGATTTTGTCCACTCCCTTTTTCAGGCCGAACAAGTTTTTCTAAATCGCATTTTTGACCACGCACCATGCAAAAAAGTTTTAGATTATAGCCTTGCCGCACCTCCACCTGAGCGAAGGTTATTGAAGTGCCCGTGTAACCTTTGATACGATATTTGTCACCGTAGATGCTTATTTTCCCGTCGTTACCCACCTTGCGTGTGAACTTAATGCAAAATACGTCGTCAAGGTTAATCTCCTTGGGTAAAGCCCGAAATTGTGATTGCTGTTGTGCGGGTATTACTGTCTTTTCTTTATTCCAATATTCTGGCAGAAATTGATTATGGAGATATTCAATGACCGCTTTCATGTGGGTGATGCCTTTTAAGCGAAGCTCTGGAACAAGTCGATCCTGAAATGTATTCCACAGGCGCTCGATCCGCCCTTTGATTCGCCCTTTGGCTTGTGCTGAATTAGCAAAAAAGATTTTTTTCCCAGCTCCTGGCAAGCTCTTTTGAATTGCGAAAATTCAGGTCTTTTGAGGCCTCCACCTTTGCCCCCTCGTTCTGGAAGGCACTGATTTTACTTGAGGTGCAGTTTTTGCTGAAAAATTAACAGGTGCAGTTTTCGCTGACTAAAAACATCGCCTAAAGATTCGCCTAAAGATTCGCCTAAAGATTCGTAAGTTTTTTTCCGAAGAGGAAATATGGGCGCATGTCGGCGTATGCAACTGCATGCAACTGCATGCAACTGCATGCAACTGTATGCAACTGCATGCAGTTGTACGGAGGAACGTTTATGAAACAATTTGTGTTGGAACCATTTTTCCTTCTCGCTGCTTTCTCGCTTGTGAGCTGCTCGCAGCAGGATACGGGTTTTACGGGTGTGTCAAAGGCGCAATCCCAGACAATTTCATCTTCGAAGGCACAAACCCAACCACTTTCCGTTCCTAACGTGCAAGAAAACAATGCGTCTGGGGCTGCGTCTGGGGCTGCGTCTGGGTCGGGAAAACCCGCATGCACAAAAGCAGCCAATGCAATGCAGTTGGATGCGTCTGTGCCATTTCATACAGATTCAGTGAATGGCGGCGATATAAAAGGGTCAGTTCAGGATGTGGCGGAGTCGGGTGTCATTAAGATTCCGCTGAATGCAACGAACGGAGATTTTCTTCCCGTTACGCCAAATTCCTTTCAACTGGATGACGTTGGTTTTTTGGTGAAACCAGCAAGTTCCGCAAAGGTAGATTGGGATTCTGCTGCAACAACGCGCACAATTACCATACCCTCTGAGGCAGTGTTTTTGACGGGAGGGACGGATCCTACTTGGGCGCAGGGATGCCTCAATAGTCAAGCAAATACTGTGTATGTTTTTCAAAACCCTGCGCAACAAGTGTCCATCGCGGGAATGGCTCATGGTGGCGAATGTTCGCCGCCAACAAAATTGGCAGAGCTGTTGCGTGTGCATTTGGTAGCATATGATAATATTTCTATTCAGAGTTTGAAGAGTCTTGGATTCTTGGATGCGTCCGGAGAAAATATTCAGTTCAAGATTGTTCATGTGGCTCATGGCTGGGGAAATCTGAATCTTAGATTCACGTTAGAACCCTGTCAGTAACTTTTTGTTTTGGTCATGTTTTATTGTCTGCCATACTGTGATGAGTATTTTTTGAGGAGGGTTTTGAAGTGAGATTTGAGGGTATTTTCAAAAGAAATGTTCATAAGTCTGCTTTTGGAATTGCGCTTTTTCCGCTCTTTTTTTTGGGCTGCAAGCCGCCAAGCCTAACAACGAGTCAGAATTCGAGTGCGGAAGACTACTCGAATTTTTCGGGTCACGTTGATGTGACAAGCCCCGACGGAGCTTCCTTACGATTGTCTTCCGATGTTTTGGATCCGGTGTCCGATTCAAGTCAAAATTCTCAAGATCCCTCAGCGAATCCAAGCGCGGGCGCTCAAAAAGGTGGAAACGTTATTTGCGTTTTGCCCGCGAAAGTATCCTTCAACGTGAACTTTGGCAGTTTTCAAAATGGTTTTATTTGGATAGTAGCAAAGGATACTCTTACAGATATTAATGGACAACCGTGTCCTAGCTCGAGAGGTTTTCTTTCCGCTATGGAAATTTCCACATCGGGGCCGGGGGCTGTTGAACAAAAAGCACCCAATGACGATGCTCCTATTGTAGAGAGTGTCATAAAACAGACACAGTCTAATGTTCAGACTTTCTCCAGTAAACTGACACTTTACACAACGCAACGCAACAAAATGGAAGGGGGACCTAACGACAGAGTTGGCAAACCCTTGCGCACTTTGAAGGCTTTTGTTGCAGGAAAAGTTCCTTTTGTGAGTGTGGCGATGGATCCAAAGGCCTTCCCCTACGGAACACTGCTGCGCATTCCTGAGATTGAAAAACGCTTGGGAGTGTCTCCCATTCCTTTCAAGGTGGTTGATACAGGGGGCGACTTTTTTCACAAAGGTCGAACCCGGATGGATGTTTGCGTCGGTCCTACTCAGGCCGATGTGAGTTCCAATCAATTTGGTTGGATAAGCCAACAGACATTCACCGTTCAAATTATGAAATAAGAATCTGAAAATTCAGGCTTCCGGCGAGCGGTTATTTTTTCTTTCGCAGAAATAAGATAAGGTTGTTTTTTGGGCGGGGATTTGTCTCTGCACCTGCGGAGGATTTTTTGATGACCCTGATTCGGATTGTTATTGCTGCTACTGTTTGTTTTTTTGTGAGTTTGTCTTGCGCCGCAAGTCCATTTACAGAGCCACTCGAAAATATTGTGGTTATGCGTGCTGAACATGTGGTTTCGATGCGTATTCTTGGCTTCGCTCAGAGTTTTTCGGGCGGAAGCGATCCGCGGGTTTTGGAGGTTGAACTGCGAACCCGGGCTGGAGTTCGTCTGTATTCAAAAGGCATTCATATGCAAATGGTTGATGCCTCGGGTTTACCTTTGGCCCTATCCTTTAGCGGCACTCCTGCTGCTGTTCGTGAATATGATCCTTGGTACAAAGAAACGCGCGATTTTTTTGTGGCGGGCACTATTTTTTCAATTTCATCGCAAGTGCCGTTTCATAATGGCGGCGATTTGCGCATTCGTTTTGAGGCTTGCAATAATAAAAAATGTTTGATGCCGGAAACCTTTCACTTTCAAATCCAACCTGGTGTTGAAGGCCTTGCTGGTGGCGTTTTATTAGGTGAATTGAAGGGCGAGGCGGCGAAAGGCGAGGCTCGTTCTTCGACACAAGCATCTTTGCCGTTGCAATCCACTTCGCAAGCAACTCCACTGCCATCTGTGCAAACAGAAGCTCCCGGTGCTGTTGGCTCTGGCTTGGAGGCGCGTATTTCTAATCAGGTTTTGAACGGTGGAATTTGGGTTTTGCCACTGTTGTTTTTGGCTGGTCTCCTTATGAATCTTACGCCTTGCGTGTACCCCATGATTCCAATCACATTAAGCGTGCTCGGCCGTTTTCGAAAACAAAATTCTTCGAAAGGTCCGTGGTTGCCGCTCGTGTTTGTTTTGGGGGTTGCCGCTTCGTACTCAAGTATGGGAGTTGTGGCAGGGCTCACGGGCAACGTTTTTGGTGCCATTCTTCAAAGCGTGTGGGTTCAGGTTGGTATTGCTGCTCTTATGTTTTTGTTGGGTTTGGGTATGATGGGCGTGCTAAACTTCACAAAATTACAGGAATGGGGAAGTCGGGTGCCGCTTTCCGAAAAAAGTCCTGCTGCTGCGGTGTTTGTGATGGGCGGTGTGAGTGGCCTGGTGTCGGCTCCGTGTACCGGACCCGTTCTTGCAACTCTTTTGCTATTGGTGAGCCAAACGCAAGATGCCTTGCGTGGCTTTATTCTTTTATTTGTTTTTGCGTTTGGTTTTGGTGCGCCTTATTTGGTTTTGGGCGCTGTTTTGCACAAAGCGAAAAGGTTGCCTCAATTGGGTTTCTTTGAGGAAATTATCAAATTCGTTTTTGCGGCTCTTATTTTTGCTCTTGCTCTATACTATGCGCGTGGTTTTTTGATTTCACTTCCAGGGGTGAAAAACTTGTTTACCCGTCCCTCAACTTTTGTTGCATCGGCCATGCTTGTTGCGGGTGTTGTTCTATTGTTTGCCGCCGACCTTATTTCCAATCCCCAAGTTGAGTTGGAACGTCCAATGCGACACCAGTTTGCGCGATGGACGCGGGGAATTTCTATTTTCCCTCTAACCTTGTTGGCGCTTTGGCTCACATTACTGGCATTGAAATCTTTCCCAGCAAATGAGGCGGTTATTCATTGGGAAACCAGTTGGGAGAAAGTGCGTGAGCGTTTGAAAACCGAAAACAAGCCGTTGCTCGTTGATGTGTGGGCGGACTGGTGTGCATCGTGCAAGGAAATGGATGCTAGCCTCTGGACTCAAGCCGAAGTTGCCGATGTGGTGAACACAAATTTTGTGGCATTAAAACTGGATTTTTCACAGGAATCTGACGAATCGAAACGTATCACAAAAATATGGAATTTGGGAGGCCTTCCTGCAGTTGGATTTTATGATAAAAATGCCAATTTCGATAATCCACCCATAAAGCTTTTTCGCGAAAAAATGGATTGGAATTTGTTTCTCTCTACTGCCAAAGATATTTTGGCAAATGCTCCGCGCTGAATGTTTTTTCTATGAAATTGCGGGAAAGCGTCCAGCAGCGGCCTGCTTTGTTCGTTTTTTACTGAAGAGAAACTGACAGCATTGTAACTCCCGTGCTCTAAAATTTCCAGCGCAAGCAAGCAGATAGTAATTCCACATTCTTTTGAATCGCGTATCGAAATTTGCTTCGATTTTGTTCCATGATTGCTCGAAGTTTTTTTGCCATGCCAACAGTGTTTTGTCGTAGTGAACGCCAATGTTGTGAACATCTTCAAGTATTAAAATATCCTCGGTTGCCTTTGCAATTTGCGTAAAACTTGGAACGTGTCCGTTTGGGAAAATGTAACAGTCCATCCAGGGATCGTTTTCGTGGTCGGAGTGATTTTTTGTAATTGTGTGCAACAGAAATAAGCCATCTTGGCTTAGGCAACGACCAATCACTTCTGCAAATTTGGCGTAATTTTTGGGACCGACGTGTTCAAACATGCCAACGGAAACGATTTTCGAAAACTGACCATTTAATTCTCGATAGTCTTTTTCTTGAAATGTTACGGGTAATCCGGAACAAAAATTTTGTGCGAATGAAAGTTGGGCCGGTGAAATATTGACTCCGGTGACGCAGCATCCGTAATTTTTTGAGGCAAATTTTGCCAATCCACCCCAGCCACAACCGATGTCGAGAAGTGTGTCGGAAGGAGTGAGTTCCAATTTGTTTGAAATGAGTTTGAGTTTGTTAATTTGAGCGTCTTCTAACTTTTCGCATTGTTCACTAAAAAAGGCGCAGCTGTACTGCATAAAAGGATCTAGCATTGCCGTGAAAACATTTGTGTCTAGCTCGTAATGCGCATCAGCAACTTGCTTTGCTCTAGCGCGACTTTGTGCATTCCACATTTTCGCAAAAATATTTGCGAAAGGCTGATGAAGAAAAGCCAACAATGAACGTGCTTTGGATATTTTTTCAGACCGGGAAATTCGAAAGAAAAATTCATCAAGAGCAGCGCAATCCCACCATCCGTTCATGTAACTTGTTCCTAATCCCATGCTACCTTCCAAAAGGACGGCCTGAAATGTGTGTTCGTCATGTACCACAATGTCCCACGGCCGCGATCCATTGATCAGCACATCGGCGGGGGCAAATAATGTTTCAACAAGCGACTGACTCCATTTTATGTCACGGTGTTTATTCATGAAACCTCCCTTATTTTTGCGTTGAAGCGAAAGAGTTCAAGCACCATGGTTTCAAGTGAAATCGTTGAAGGGGCACTCTTCACCATTACGGGATCAAGAAACAAGGCTTCACCGTCACAATAAGGGATAAAAAAAAAATTGTATTTGAAATAGGGATTCAAAAGGAAATATGTGTGAGAAAGATTGAGCGCATCTCTGAAAGGACAAAGGCATCTGAAAGTGATTAAATACGCTTGAGAGGAAAAAATGAGGCTGGAACGAGATTTAGCTTGCGAGCTTCAGCTTGCGAGCTTCAGCTTGCGAGCTTCAGCTTGCGAGCTTCAGTATCTATAAAACGCGGCAAATTGCATCAGAAAGACCTTCAATTTTGATTGCGGCGTCGGTTGCTTCAACATCAATAACGAGGTCTTGGAAATCGATTCCAACGCACGTTTGAAGTGCCGCTTCTGTGATGACACCTTTGGAATCGGCTTTGTTTAGGACGCAGGAAATAAGGGGATTTTTGGTATCAAAAACAGATCCCACTTTTTTTGTATATTTGAGATTGTCTGCGGGGTGAGCAGGATCGAAAGCTGGTGCAGGAGCATTTGTTCCTACCAGAACTAGATTTGAACGGAGATTGTAATCTATATCATAATTTGTTTCGGGCTGATCTTCGTAAAAAATGCGATATTTTCCGCTTCCCGTTCTGTAGCACAAAACCGACTTGGATTGAGCTGCAATGGACCGTCGAATAGGTGCGTTTGGATAGGGATCTTTGCACTGATCATATGTGATGCAATCACTGGAATTTTGTGAAGTTTCGAAATTGAATTTGAGTGATACATTTTCTCCTTTTGTAACTTCGAAATCGTTGCTGGCTTCGGTTTCCAAAAAAGTGGAGCCCGGCTTTTTTTTGTTGCAACCAACTGACACTGGGGCTTTATCACTGATTTCAAAGCTGAGGCAGTTTTGAAACCATGCTTGTTTTTCCGATTTGATGTTTTTCACACGAACACGAACATGTCCTTTGGCCACAGGTGGAAGGCTTTCTTGTGAAGGGAGTGGCTTTTGTTGCGGCGGAGGATTGGCGGAATCGGCGGTTAACCATTTTCGGCATCCGGATGTGGCAAACAGAGTGATTCCAACTAGGGCAATTGCAAGGTTCATTGTTTTTCTCCGATTGCAAAAGATTTCACATTTATTTTTCTTTTCATATTAGCTGCAGTGCTGTGAATGGTCAATGTCTGTGGTTTTGGCGCGTTCCTCTTCCTCTCAAAGTGTCAATGTGTGGTAGAATTTTTGAGAATGTTCCAAAATGTGATTTCTGTGTTCTGACCATCCGCTTATGAGAGAATTTGTTCGAGGGGGGTTGCTCATGCGCCTTTTTATTCTTTTTGCCGCTGTTTTTTGCGTGGTTTCTGCTTGCACAAAAACAGCTTTTGTTTCAGGCGATGGTCAACCTTCGCCTCAAGGGAGTTTAAAACAACCAGAAGTTCAGCAGAAGCAGCAAGCACCGCAACAACCACAAGCACCCGCTCCGGCTTCGCTGCCGCCTGGAGGGAGTCAAAGTCCCGATGTGAATCCGCCTGCGGTGACTGTTGTTGTTAGGCAGCCTGTGCAAAGTCAGCCATGGTGGTTTCCTACAGTTGTTGGTCAAACTGTTCAGCCACAGCAACAACAAAATCCGCAACAACAAAATCCGCAACAACAAAATCCGCAACAGCAACAACCAACACAACCACAGCCGCCTGTTGTTGTTTATCAAGATCCCAAACTACCAGATGTCATTCATCTTCAAGCCATTCGGCGCAATTACGATGCGTGGTGGAAAACATGTCTTTATATTATGGTAACAGCAGATGGCTACACGTCAAAGCGCATTCCAATAGGCTGTAATAAAGACACATCTCCTCCTCAATTTGTAGACCTTCCCGCAAAAAAAGGTGTGTGCAATTTGATTTGGTTTCAAGCCGAAACAACCAAGCAAGTTGAGGGCACTTGTGGAAGCAAACCCTGTGTTTTTGGAAATGTTCCAGATTACCTTATTCATTCCGTGGGTGCTGGTTATCAGAAATATATGATGTTTGAGGGACCTGAAGCGAGCAATGTGTTGGCGTATCCTGGCTATAATCGCCTCATTCATTTGACTCCTTCTCAGCAATCGGAACTGAGTCAGGTTGTGGTCAATGCTCGTGCTGCAAAGAATGCGGGGCAGAGTTGGGCGCGCATTTCTTATGAAGATCAGCCTTTCGATTCTGTTTCTAAGTATGTTGTGGCTGGCAATTGGAGCTCTTCAGTGTGGAATGATCTTGGTATCGACTATAATGATTATGTTTTGGACCTTGTTGGTGACCCAGGAATATCCTTTAAGTTTACCGCAAATGTTTCGCAAACGCTCAGCCACTACTATGCACAAGAAAAGCCCCCTGCGCAGGTTGCGAATCGCGTTTCATTTTGTAACTAGGTCAGGTTTTTTATGCGGCAATATTGGGGGGCGGTTCGTCGGGTGAGAATTCGGCTTCGTGTGGTGTTTGGTTTTGCGCCCAGGAATTGCGGTCTACCTGATCCCATTTGTACAAAACTCCGGGGTGCCCCTGACTCCAAAATTGCAAACCGACAGCTGTGATTGTGAACCGATCGAAACTCACCACTCGATTTGTGCCATTCCCGAGTTTGAGGACTATGCGTCCGCTTTGATAGCGGACTGAAAGCACACGCTCCGTTTGCGATCCTTCCAGCCACAAAAGCGTAGCGTTGGATTGGCAGAGTTCTCTGAGTTTGGCGATGAGTTGGAAATTCGGCATAGTTGATGCCCTCCTGGCATTTTTTACAACACGTCATGTGTTGTTGTGTTCTGTTATACAGAACTGTTTTAATGCTCGGAGGATATTTGCAACGCTTAAGAAGGAAAAATTTGCATGGAACAGATTTTGGGAATGCTGTTTTTAGCCAGAGAAAAAGTGAAGTGTTTTCGGGCCTTTTGTAGCGTGACGAGAATTTTTTGCCAGGTCAAAAAGAGCGATAACCTCAGTTGCGAAGGTTGGAGTTGAGTTGATCACAACTCCAGAGGCTCGACGGAGCACCATGTGCAATCCAATGCCTGCACCTGATCCTATTTTGTTAACTGCAATTTGATTCGCTTTTCGAATTCCAAAGACGTCTTCCTGATATCTGACCAGTAATTCCTTTTTGAATGTTCCAAAAGGATCGCGGACAGCAACTGCGAGAATGTTGCCGTCCACTCCCCATTCCACTTTGACCCCTTCGGAGGAGTCTAAAATGACAGGGGTGTTACGATCTGCCGCGCAGCGTGCCGGATTGGCGTCCCAAATGGCATTCATAAGGAGCTCGTCCAAAACTTCTCCTGTCATGCGCGAGAATTCGTGGGCTCCCGAAGGAATCACTCCTTCTAAGCCAGAAACATAGTCAATAAAACGTTCTACAAACCAAGGGCGGTCTTCGCTTCTACTGAGAATTAAAAAATGTAGGGGCGTTCCGTAGGCAAGGTATTTGTCAATTCCATAAATCTCTTTTGAGGAAATTTTACGAATGGCGGTGATGAGTGATGTTGTTGCAAGGCGGCCCTGGGCAATGCTGACGTAGTGATTTACGGAATCCAAAAGGTCGTATCCCAAAATTTCCGACGATGAATGTTCATTAAGAAGAAGAAGAACTTCAAAATGCGCCGAGCGATTTTCTTTTAACATGACAAGAATTTTTTGATCGAGGCGTTCAACAACCAGAATAACCTGATCCTTGGTGTCTTTGAGGCCTTTGAGTGTTGATTCAAGAGATTCGTAAGATGTGCAATGATCGCAGGTTTCCCAGAGGCGAAGTGTTGATGCAATGACATCAATATCGGCTCGGCGCTGTGTGTGTAGCGTTTCCTTTTGCTCCAAAGTTTCTAAAAAAGTGACAATGCGTTCTGCAGTCATGACGGCCTCGAAAAGATATTAAAATCCGATGCCTGCCTTTGCGCTGTACATTGAGGGTCTGCCGTTCATAGAAAAGTGGGCTTCGGCTCCCACTCGGAAAAATCCGAGACTCAAGCGTGCACCGGCCATTGTGTAGGTTTCGGTCCAGTTGTGTGAGAGATTTGCTTCGCTATCTGTTCCAGCGACAGAGTATTTTATAGTAGAACTTGCTTTTGCAAAGTCGGCTCCAACACCGAGCCAAGGTTCGATGTTGAATATTGCACTCACTCCTGCAGGCATACCAACGCTGGCGAGGCCTTCAATATTCATATGTGTGGAACTGAGTTCGCTCAAGCCCAAGAGTGTTGTGTATCCTGCGCGTGCGGCTGCATAAACGGGAAGAACAGGAATAGGAAGGTCAATTTGATACTGTAATCCAGCGCCCAAAAGTTTGATATTCGTGCCGGGAACCATGGACGCATTTAATCCGAGATCAATTCCTAAAGGAAGACCTTTTTGTGCTGTGAGACGTGGAACTGGCAGCGTGGAAGGAATGTCGGACCCACTGTCGACGTACGTTTTAGCAATGTCGAGAGCTTCTTGAGGGAGTTTGATGAACGTTGTGGCAACGCCCAAATCAAATCCTAAAATACCAGTTGTTTTTGCGGGCGCAGCAAACATGTAGCGCATGGGGGTTGTGACGGGTTCTACGAGTTTGTTGTATTGGTCGTCTAATATTTTTCCGGTGAAGTCGAAATTTAAGCCTGTAGCGGCGTTAGCCTGACTGCAAAAGAGAGTCGCTGTAGCAAAAGCAGAAATATGAGCGAATGTGCGCATAATATTCTCCAAGTTTCAAAAAATAGGAAACACTCTCAATAGTGTATGTGTTTTCCTGAATCCGTGAATGCCAAAAACTTGACGGACGTTTC
>CAIZES010000454.1 GCA_903932045.1 uncultured Silvanigrella sp.
AAAAATTCAAACTGCGAAAACCTTGAAGTGCTTTTCGGTGCGGGTTAAGTTCTTGCTCTCTTGGTCACTGAGGAGAAATGCAATGTCTCAATCGGGTTTCGATGAATTTTTTCAACTCACAATGCGTAATCTTAAAAAGAATGGTTTTCCTGCCAACGCCGTTTCATTTTCTATGGATCGTATGTACGAGGAAGCTGATAAACGTGGTTTCTCATTTAACAAAGTTCGAGACCATTTGCGTCAAAACGGAATTGAATCCGAGCTAGTTAACAATAAAGTCGTTTTTCGCTCCGTTGTTATGCAATCCAATGACCCGGAAATGGCAGAAATGCAAAGTGCTGCCCAGCAGCTTCTTTCCAAGTTGTCTACGGAAGATCGCGAAAAACTTCTCAAGATGGTTCGGGATATGAGCCCCGAACAAATGGAAACGGCCCAAAAACAATGGGAATCGATGTCCGCTGATGAAAAGAAACGCGTGGTTCAGGAAATGGGCAAAAACTAGTTTTGTCCCAGTGAGTCGCGTATTTTTAAATTGCTTTTTTTGTTTGCTGTGGGAGTGTGCGTCTTGATGTTGCGCAGCCATGGCTTCTTCAATCAAGTCTGACTCTTTTCAGAGTTGACCGTAGCTTCAGACCGTTTAGATTAATCTCGAAACCATTCTGAGGTTCCCGGAGGCTTTGTGTTGTTTAGAAATCATTTTGTGTTTTTGTCTTCAAATCAAGATTCCATCCCAAATGTCGTTCCCGAACAGTCGGCTGCAGAACAGGCTTCTGAGCAAGCCTGTGAGCAAGCCTGTGAGGAAGAGTCTTGCTCTTCCGAAGGTTCCGACCCCGTGGCAGAGCTTGCTGCGGCAAAGGCTGAGCTTGAGGCCACCCGCGCAAGGTTGACTGAAACGCACGATAAAATGCTTCGAATTGCAGCAGAATCTGAAAATTCTCGCAAGCGTTGGGAACGAGAACGTTTGGAGGTTCGTCAGTACTCCATCTCCGAGTTCGCCCGCGATCTGCTTCCGGTTATCGATGCTTTTGACAAGGCAATGAATGCAGTTGATTCCGCAGGCATCACGCCTGACACTGAAGAAGGAAAAAAGATGCTGGCCGTTGTCGAGGGTGTGCAGCTCGTATCTAAGATGTTCCATGATGCAAACAAGAAGCATGGAATTGAGCGACTTCCGGGCAAGGGCGAACCTTTTAATCCACAGTTTCATAATGCAGTAGCGAGGGTTGTGGATGATTCAGTGGAACGTGACATGGTTTCGGATGAGTTTGTTCCGGGCTACAAAATTGGCGATCGCGTTTTGCGCACCGCGATGGTTCGTGTGGCGGTTAAGGAATAGTTTCCTTCGTCCAGCGATTTATCTGTTTTTTCTCTTCTCTTTTTTTGTTTTTGTTCCACATGCGTTAGCACAACTCACAGTTATTGAAACTGCTGAAGACCACTTTGCTAAGGGGCGCTACGATCTCTCTCGCGGGAAATACGAGGAAATTCTTAAAAATCCTTTTGCCTCTCCCGCCGATATTTCTGTGTCACAGTGTCGTATCGGTGTTATTCATAGTATTCAAAACAGTTTGGTAGATGCCCGGCATATGCTAGAGGATTCTCTAAAAAATCAGTCCCTTCCCGCAAAACATTCAGCAATTTGTCACTATGCATTGTTGCAAATTTATGTACTTGGAAAAAACGACATTGAAGCTCGCGATTTGGTGCGTCGTATGGGTGAGCTGCAACTTTCTCCGGTGTATCAGGCTCGTGCGTACGCCATTGCTGCTGAAGTGGGTCAGCATTTGGGCGACAATCGTTTCGAAATTTTCTATTTGCAAAAACTTTTAGAGACTTTCAAAAAGAGTGAGTTAGCAGAGGTCGAGGTTAAGTCTCTCAAAAACAAGAAACTCTCCGTTCAGGATGTGCTCAATCGAATTTCCATCGCTAAGAAGGAGGCCCTAGGACCTCAAAAAGCGCTTGCCCCAGCCGTAACTCTAGAGTCCGCACAATCTTTACAAGCTACAACTTCCGTTGCTTCTGATCCAACCGCAGAGCCTTTGAAGTCAAATGTTTCCAAAAGGTCAGAGAGTGTGTTTGAGAAGTCGGAAGGTTTGGGCGTAGCAATAAATTCTCCCATGGGTCAAATTTTCAACTTTCTCAAGGATGGAAATGTTGCGTCTGCTTACGCATTCGCTTCAAAAATAGGCGATGATCAACTTCAGTCATCTTTGGCTTCCATCGGAATTGGTGTGTCTGCTGCGCGCCTTGTCTCTCGGTTTTCTCACATTGCAAGCGAAGATCCTCGCAATATGCGTGTGGGGATTATTTTGTCATCAGCAGGTTTTTTTACGCGTTTTAACAGTCGTATCATGCGCTCTATAGCATCATTCTCGGCATCATCTGCCGCACGCGGCGTTAATTTTAGCTTTGTGGTCAAGGGAGTTTCTCCGGATTCTGGTGGAGCCGATACTGCAGCAACCGAGCTTATTTTTGATGATCATGTTCATGCAATCATTGGCCCAATTTCAAATTCACAAACTCTTGCGGCGCTTGGGATTGCTAAACTTTTCAGAGTTCCCATCTTCGCACTTGGTCCCGTTGTGCATGCGCCCGAACTTTCTTCCGATGCACTTGTTCGCATGGGAATTTTGGCTAGGAGCCAATCCCTTCTTTTGGTTAAACACATTCAGTCCGATTTGAATTTGGAAAACGTGGCTATTTTTGCTCCGAATGATGCCTATGGAAACGAGATGGCGAAGGCATTTTCTGACGTTTCCAAGGAATCTAAATTTCCTGTTCAGAGTGTTCAATATTATTCCGCAGCAAAAGATGTTCTTAATGACGAAGTTTCCGCTGTTATTGGTCCCCAAGATCGTGAGTCACGAAAAGAGGAATACGAAGAAATTTTACAGGCTGCAAAAGAAAAAGCGTCTAAGGAAAAAAAGAAGTTCGACCCAAAACGTGTTCTCCTTCCCCCTCTTTTGTCATATGATGCACTTTTTGTTCCTGAAGCTCTCGCGAAGTCGAGGATGATTGCCTCAACATTTGCCTATTTCGGAGTGGAAAATGCTCGAATGTTGGGCGATCGTCAATGGATAGAAGGAGCAGGCAGAGGTTCTATTGCGGACCCCTTTATGAATGGAGCTCGAGTTCCAATCCCGGTGGAGGGCGAATTTCTCGCTTTCTTGCGTCGTGATATCGCTTCAGAGGATTCACATCTCGATCTTGAAAGACAAGCGTTTGATTCTCTCATTCTTCTTCGTACCGCTCAATTTCGGGCAAGTGGAAATGTTGGAGAACGTCTCATTCGTGCCCTGCATTCTGGCGATTGGAGTGCACGAGGCACCATGATTTATGGGGCGGTTGATGCTGCTGGCGAGCCTGCAACAAGATTTTCTTTGGCGGGCTATCAAAACGGTTCAATTTCTGGAACATTGGCCCCTTGGAGTTCAAAGTTTCATGAGTCCAAGCCCAACTCCCACTGAATCACCTTTCCGGAGCTCAAAAACGAAACGGTCTCAATTTATTGGCTTTCACTCACCCAAAGGCGCATGTGTCCTCATACCCTTGGATTCCTCCTGGTCCAGCTGGCCCCATGGGACCTTGTGGTCCCTTCGGACCTGGATTTCCTTGAGGGCCCTGCAATCCATCGTCCCCTCGACGCCCCCTCGGGCCTTGAGGTCCGGGCTCTCCTATTTCTCCTGTTGGCCCGGGGGCGCCTTTTTCTCCTTGAGGTCCACGCTCCCCTTTTGCGCCGCGTTCTCCCTTTGGCCCTTGTGGCCCATTGTCTCCAGTTGGTCCTGGCTCTCCCACGGGTCCTATTTCTCCTCTTTCACCTTCTAATCCCAGCTCTCCTTGTGGCCCTTGATATCCAATCTCTCCTTGGGCTCCGTGAAAAATTTGTGCCGAAGTGCCGTCCGGACAGGTAATTGTCGCTCCATTTTGAGCTTCAGATACGACGCATCTTGCAAACGCCTCTTTTTTCAGAAATTGGGAAATGTTCTTGCCGCACTGCACCCCAATAGCATCACCTTCTAGTGTTTCAATCGCTCTGCATTCGGTTGTTTCTGGATGTTTAAGAAATAGGCTCCACTCTCCAATCATTTCGTCCGGAATTTCTTTCCATTCCATCTTGTTGCATCCCCAAAGAGATCCGTCTCGCGATTCAACACTTCCTTCTTGATTCTCCCGACACGCAATCGGCGATTTTTTTGCTGCTGTGAGACTGACTGCAAAAAGAATACCCGCGGTTGTTATTCCGAATCCTTTCATACTTGTGTAGCGCATTTTTGTTTCCTTTTTTGTTTTATGAAATACTAAAGACAAACTCGTGAGCATTGAATAGTTGCCCCTCTTGGACCCTGCGGTCCTTCGGGTCCTACTGGACCCGAATCTCCCTGTGGCCCTTGAGCTCCTTCCGAGCCAGCTGGACCTCGTGCCCCCACTTCACCTTTCGGCCCAGGCATTCCCGTTGGTCCTTTTTTTCCTCTGGGTCCAACTCCACCTGTTTCTCCCTTAAGGCCTTTTTCACCTTTTCTTCCGCGATCTCCCTGTTCTCCCGTTTCCCCATCGGAACCCATGGGTCCGGATGAACCTTGAGCTCCACGTGCCCCTGTTTCGCCAATTTTTCCCTGAGATCCCTCATTGCCAATGGGGCCAGAAAGTCCTTGCTCTCCCTTGCGAAGCATGAGCGTTATTTGCCCGCACGCCACAAATTGCGACCCTTCGAATTTTGCAGCAGCGCAGCTGTGTTGCGTAGTAACCTTCAATTTTTTTTCTCTGCATTTCACAAAGACTGTGCCTTCTTCATTTTGTTCAAGAACGCAAGGCGCATTTCTTGTGATCCATCTTTTTTCTTTACACAATTCGATCTCGCGATTTTCACTCAGACGTAAGCTATTTTCGATGCAATTAGCGGCTGCTGAATTTGTTTTTGAAAATAAACATGTTGTCACTAAGATGACATAAACAACTGTATTGGATTTTTTTTTAGGAAATTTCATTTTTTGCTCCGACTGAATAGAGGAATGCGAAAGAGTTTTTCAGTTCATTACATCCCGCCACCTCTTGGTCCGTGTGGACAAGAAGATGAAGTCGCCCTCTTGATTCCCAGCTCCCCACGACTCCCCTGTGCCCCCGCCGATCCTTGTGGGCCCTGCGGTCCTGGCAATTGCCCTGTGGGCCCTTGTGGCCCTTGTGGCCCAGTTTCTCCTTTTTCACCCGCAACACCCATGTCTCCCATCGCTCCTCGTTCTCCTTTTTCCGTTCTTATTTCACCAGCATCGCCTCTTTCCCCAGTTTCTCCCTTTTCCCCCTGCACTCCTCTTGGGCCAGCGTTGCGGTTTGCCATTCCCTTCTTGCCGCGGGTTCCTTTGGGGCCGGTTTCTCCTCTTTCTCCTTGTTTTCCTCTTGACCCTTGCGGTCCAGAGACTCCTTTTTCTCCTCTTTCTCCATGCGGAATTATGACGGTGCTATGCCCGCAGGTTATGCGCACTCCTTGTTCGATATTTTGAACGCTGCAGGAATTATCACCGTCATTTACGAGCCCCATGGTTGTTACTGTTTGTGAACAGGGTTGTTTGCTATTGGTGCTCTCAAGCAAACATGTTGGTTCGCTTTCATCGGCTCTGGCGATGCCTTTGATGTCCTTCCATTCGGATGCCCTGCAAGACTCTATTGAGGTCCCTGTGTACCGAATTGCACCGTTGTTCTCAGATGTGCACGAAATTTTTGTTATTGGTGTGTTCGGTGTATCTTCATTCTTGTGCAACTTTGGTTTTTTTCCAACACCACAAGCCAATAAAAACGAGACTATCGTTACTAATAAAAAATAGTATTGAACAGTTTCTGATCGCTTTCTCATTATTCCTCCTGTTGAATCGTTCATTCAAACACAGGAGAAAATGGCATCAAAAAAGCAAAAAAGACACGGACATCTGGCTGACATTTTTTATGTATGTCACGCCCTGGTAAGTGATGTTGTTTTTCATAGACATTATGCCGATTCTTCAGGAATATCCTAATATTGATTTTCGATGATCCGCCCAACGCAGCGCATCCGAAATTCCTTGTTCCACGGACATTGAGGCCTCCCAGCCTAAAAGGCGCTTGGCGGTATCGGCGTTTGCATAGGCTCCCGCAACGTCGCCGGGTCTTGGTTGAGTTTCCGACCTCTTTAGATTTTTTCCCTGTACTTTTTCAAAAGCAGAAACGAGTTCCTTAACAGTAACTCCTTTTCCCGTCCCTAGGTTTATGACCAAATAGTTCGAATTCGAATCACTCGCCTTCGCAAAAGCATCATCAAAATTCTCAATTGCTTTGATGTGTGCTTGCGCCAAATCCCAAACGTGAATGTAATCCCTCACGCCGCTGCCATCGCGTGTCGGCCAATTTACGCCTGTAATTTGAAATTCTGAAATTTTTCCGAGCGTCACGTCTACCATTTTTCCTACCACGTGGCTTGGGGACGGATCGTGCGCGCCCGATCTCAATTTCGGATCGGCTCCAATTGGGTTGAAATATCGAAGCGCAATACCACGTAGGTCGTAGGCTTTGCAGAAATCCTGCAATACCATTTCCATCATATATTTCGTTCTGGCATAAGGACTGCTGGGCTTAAGGGGCGAGTTTTCTCGCACCATAAAATCAGGAACAACGTCGTAAATAGACGCAGAGGAACTAAATACAATTCGTTTCTGTCCAAGATCCTTTAGATTCCTAAATAATTCAAGCGATTTTGTCACATTTTCTGTGTAGTATTCATATGGTTTTTCCACTGATTCTGGCACCACAATTAGGGCTGCACAATGAATTGTGCACGAGATGTCGCTGTGTTCATTTATTATCCTTTGAAGATACGATTTATCTGAGACATCGGCCTTGTAAAAGATTCGTCCTTTGGTAAACTCCACTCGCCCGCGGACAAGGGAGTCCATCACAATTGGCGTATGGCCGTTGTCTTCCAATGCCGAGCAAATTGTGCTTCCAATGTACCCTGCTCCGCCGGTGACCAAGATTTTCATGTTTTTCCCTTCGGTGAGAATGAGTTTTTTCAGTTCTGCCGATATTAGCCTTCTGCTGCAGGACTGGCAAGATAGCTATTCCAAAGCGTCATATTAACGAGGACTCAATGTTTCAAGATTATCTTTTTTACGGCACTGATATTCAAACACAGTATGCATTTCGTATGTGTAACTTAAGCAACATTGTTGAGGGCGCGCGCAAACGTCATGGTCTCAATGTTCAAAGAGGCGTGCTCCTCGGTGACGTTATGTTGGGCAGTGTTCTTCTTGCTTCTTTGCTCGAAGAAGAAGAGCGAATCAATTTGCGGGTGCACCTCGCGTCGGAATTTACAATTGCAGCCGAAACAACTCGTCAGGGTCAAGTGAAAGGATATTTTGAGGGTGAACCCGGGTCTCCCGTCTTGGGGGCTATCGACCAAGGGTCTCATTTTCAGGGTGACCTCTTTGTCCGATCAGTCCGCGCGAGGCGCGGAAACGACTCGCAAACCTATGAAGGAGTCACAAAAACCTTTTCAAATAGCATTGAGCACGCGGTTCAATCTCATTTGGCGCAAAGCTTTCAGTTAAAAGCCGGCATTCGACTCGGTACTTGGCTCGATGAAAAATCAGGGCAGCTTTGTAGTTTCGGAGCCGTTTTCCTTGAGCTTCCAAATCTCGCGCCCAAAGTGTCCAATGAACTTTGGGAACATGTGAGTTCTTTGCCTGATATGAGGGAATTGTGGGCCAGAAATAGCGATCCTGATATGCTCGCGCGCGCCTTCATTCCCCACGATCTTCGTGCTATTAATAGCATTAATCCTGTGTGGTTGTGCACCTGTAGCCAAGCCTCTGCCGAAAAAATGCTCGGTCTACTCTCTTCTGCCGATCTTTCGGAGATGATTGCAGGTTCCGATGAAACGGATGTGAAGTGTCACTATTGTGGCACGAGTTACAGGGTCACGAAAAAGGCGCTCCACGGCTTGCGTGAAACGGCAACGCATTGATTTGGAGCATTTTTATATCTGCTGTGGATTTGTTTGCGAATCTTAGTCTCGAGTAAATTAGTGCGTTGGCCGGGTTTCTGTCGAGTGTTTAAAGAAAAGGACAAATTTTTGTTCTTGGTGCTTGACAGTTTGAGCTCGTTTCACTAGCTACAACCTTCGCTTCCAACGGAACCGGAAAGCCTGGAACTGAACGGAAGTCTGCTTTTTGAAAACTGAAGAGTGAGAGACAGAGTGCGGGTTCGAAAGAACCAGAGGTTCGTAAGGACCTCAAATAAAAGTAAGAGAACAAGCTAGCGTAGCGAGCAGACGAGAGTTTGTAAGCTGCGAGAGACAGAGCATCAAA
>CAIZES010000455.1 GCA_903932045.1 uncultured Silvanigrella sp.
TGAGATTTCGCGAGCCGATGTATTTCGGAAAATCGTCACGATAGGTATCAATGATAGACTGATGAACATGGCTTGCATCGCGAAATTTTCCACTTTTCGCATATTGCTTGACAGCTTCTGGCATCCCTCCAACAAAGCAATAAGTTCTCATCAAATGAAGCAATCGCGCGTGTGCTGTAGAGCTAATTTGGTTCTCTAGTGAAAAACATTGAACGGTCTTTAGAAGATTCGCTTCCCCCAGAGCGTCCAAGTACTCTGTAAAAACCAGTGGTCCCATGTGAAGATACTCAATTCGGCCAACGGGCATTGAAAACCTGTGGTTGGCGAGCACAAACTCAAGGAGAGAACCCGCAGTAATGACTGCAAGATCGCCGCGTTCCTCGTAGAAATAGCGAAGTGCGGGTAGCGCGTTCTCCGTCGCCTGAATCTCATCCAGAAAGAGAATGGTTTCCGAGGAGACCGCAGGCATGCGTGGAAGCGCCTCGATTTCAGCGATAATTTTCGCGGGATCTTTCGTAGCAAAAACTGAATTGAGGGTCGAATAGCGATCGAGATTGACTTCGTTAAGCGCACGTCCATGTTGTTCCGCAAAGAGCTTCACCAGGGTTGACTTTCCCACCTGGCGAGCCCCTCGGATAACCAAAGGCTTTCGGTTCTCGCGCCTCATCCAATTCTCTAGAAACTCAAATTGATTTCGATACATAACCACTCCCCAAAAAAAGTCCCATGACACATTTCCAGAATTATACCACGAAAATCATGCTATCACTATGAAAACAGGGGTGTGTTTCAATACACTATCCTTTATTTTTCCAACTCGGAATATTGGAATGTCCTTTGTCACCGCTTATCCCGGGTTTCGAAACCCAATTACGCCACCAGAGGAATAATCTTTAACGCTAAAATCCTCAGACTGAAATTGCCTTGAAGAAAAAAGAGTGAGACCTCTGCAAAAGGGGTCTAAGAGTTCCAAAGGGTCTAAGGGTTCCAAACGCCTTTTCACTCCCAAACCTCCCCTCAGCTCACCCCAAAATTTTGCCACAAATCTGACCCAACTCAACTCCAGGCAACCTAATTTGACCAGCCTTGATGTTTCACTCCGACTCTGGGGCTCCGCCTGCAGAAAATGAAGAGTCACGAAACAGGCCTGCCGTGTAAATAGGCCAACGGTATACGCCCGCCTGTTCACGTCTTCCCAGAACTCCCGAAAGAAGAATTGCATAGGGCGGGGCATACCGCTGTCTGAAAACTCCAAGGCTCTTTGCTTTGGTCTGAAGCCCGGCCTTCACTTCAATAGGAATTGCTGCGCCGCTTCTTGATACTGCGAGAAACTCAACCTCCGAATCGCCCTCACGCCAGCAAGCAAGATTGTCCAGTCCGGAAGCGATAAACTGCTGAAGAACAAAATTTTCGACAAAATATCCTTTGTAGGACCCGAAATCGTAATCAAGAATTGCCTGAGGCGGCAGGGCCGCCAACGCACCAAGAATGCCCACATCAAAGAGTGCAAGTTTAAAAAAGTTCTCGCTGCTGTGCGCCAGAAAGGGAAGTTCGCCGCTATTGACAATCGGAAGTCGTACTATGAGCCCTGCTTTCTGAAGCCAGTCAATTGCGGCAGCCATGCGCTCGTACCCACGAACGCCAGGAATTACGTCCTTGAAAACATACTTAGGCAGCTGGGTATCAACGCCTGATGCCATTTGCGCTGGAACAGAGCGAAGCACCCTTTCAATGTGCATCGCATTCACTTTGCCCGAGTGTTTGGCGATGTCCGAAAAATATGCGTCTATGAGCTGTTTCTGTTTGCTTCTGACAGAAGTAAAAGCAGAGAATAAACTCTTCTCTCGTTGTTTCGCGAAAACTGAAACAACTTCAGGCATGCCGCCAACCACCAGGTAGTTTTTAAACTGCTCCCATAATAGTTCATGAGAAACTTGGGGAATTTCACAATTGCAAGGAAGAGGCTCGTGACTCAGTTTTCTCAAAACCGAGACAAGTTTCTGTTCCCCAATACCATCAAGAAACTCCTGAAATGACATAGGGAACAGGTCGACCATTTCTACCTTACCGACAGGAAATGAGGCTGGGTTCAGGTGCAATCCAAGGAGCGACCCGGCGGCTGCAATGTGATAATTTGGAAACTCCTCTGCGAAGTATTTGAGAGAGGTTAATGCTCTAGGAACAGCCTGAATCTCGTCAAAAATAATGAGATCATTCTCGGGATCTATCTCTCTTTTGAGCATTAATTCCAACCCGGCAATAATGACCCTTGGCGAAAGATCCTCAGCAAAGACTTTCGAAATGCCTGCGAGCTTTTCAAAGTTCAGCGTATGAACAACTCGAAAGTTCTTTTCACCAAACTCCCTCAGGAGCCAGGTTTTTCCAACCTGCCTAGCGCCGCGTAAAATAAGGGGTTTTCGCTCTGGAGCGATTTTCCACTCCATGAGTTTACTCATAACAGTACGTTGCATTTATTCCGCCATAAAAATGCTGGAAATTACATTTATTCCGCCTAAAAAATCCCCACAAGGAGTTATAACACACCAGAAATACGGTGTCTACAAGGCAGTCATGCAGTCCTGCAAGGTCATGGCAAAAGCAGCACACAAGCGGATGAATGAACTGTGCAACGAAGCCTCGTTATCAAGGAGAGATTGCTCCATCTGAAAGAGTTTTGATTCGTCGGAAGCAAGTTCATTAGACGAAATCTTTCCCGCCAAAAAACGCTCACGAGCTCGACTCAAATTCTTGTTAGCTTGCTGCAAAAACGTCATGCGCTCACGTGAAGCTACCACCAGTTCAGCCAGAGATGCGGCAGTTCCGCGAACATCGTTTCGAAGCGAACGTTCGGCATCTTGCACTTTCAAATTCGCCGCAGAAAGAATTCGAGAAGCTACTTCTACATCACTAAAACTTTGCATGCGCGAAAACAGCGGCACCGAAGCAGAAACGTTCATCGACCAATTCACCGGATTATCACGCGATCCATTTAGAGAAGAATACTGCTTGCCCATCGACGCATTCAAACCAACAGAAGGTAAGGCTCCGGCGCGCGCCACAGATAAACGCTCAACGGATTTCTGAACATCTAGTCGTTCATTTTCTATGGCTGACGGCAAAAATTTATTCAAAGCAGTCGCGGCATCCCACTTTTCGAAGCGGTCAAAAAAACGAGCGTTCAACGGCCATTCTTGAGAAAGTTCCCCTTCGCCCATCGCCACAGATATCTGTTGCTTGATGTCAGCGGCACGAACTTTTGCCTCGGTCAACTGAAGTTTAGCCACACCCACATCAAAACGCATTTTGTCGAGTTCTTCGGCAGGAAGTAATCCGCGTTTAAAAAGAGCGTCGGCCTTGTTAAAAAGCTCGACGCGAGAACGAAAAATTCGATCTTCCAGAACAATCGATTTTTGAAACTTAATATTATCCACAGCCAACAGTGCCATCTCTTTTTCGGCCTGTACTTGCGCCAAGTGAGCTGCAACCTTGGCCTGTGACATACTTAGTTTCGCAATTTTCACATTCGCCGCGTCGGCACCAAATCGGTACAGTGGCAAAGACACCGAACCATTGAGTGACGTGCTCTTAACGGTTTCGCTCTCTCCCGAAAACACGCCCGAGTTACCATGCGAAATCTCGGCTGATACCTCGGGCAAGTGAGAATATAGTCCAGGTACACTTGCGGCTTTATCGCCTTCGATAGTCTGAATTGCGGCACGATACTTCGGAGAATTTGAAACCATTTTCGCAACAGCATCAAGGAACGACACAGAGTCCGCAGCGCCAGCTTGCGCAAAGGAAATGACCGACAGGCTTAGCCCCAAAGAGACACGACTAAACATATGCATATTCAAAATCCCACCTCCACAGCCTTCTTGCGCTTAGAAATTCGGGCGAGATATAACCCATGTAGCGCGGGTACAAAAAAGATGGTGAGCAACATCGAAATCCACATACCGCCACTTACCGCAATACCCAAAGGCTGAAGCACTTTTCCACCTTCACCAAAGCCAAATGCGATGGGCATCATGCCTAGAATAGTTGTGAGCGAAGTAATCAAGATGGGGCGTAGTCTCCGTTTCGCCGCAGTTACCACAGCCTCGCGTGGTGCCATGCCACCAGAGTGCAGCCGCTTTGCAAAATCCACCAACAAAATACTGTTCGCCACGGCAATTCCATTTAGCAAAATAATACCGAGAACCGAGTTAACACTTAGAGTACTACCAAAAACAAATAACGAAGCTAACACACCAATTAGAGCCAATGGCACCGCCACCAACACCAAAATTGCTTCAACCAAACTACCAAATTGCAAAAGCATCGTGATAAAAATGAGCAATATCGACCACGCCGCCGCCACGCCTAGCTGATTAATGGCGCTGCGAACCTCTTTGTCGGGGTCACCCAGCGAAAGAGCAATGCCGGCAGCTTTGCCTGCTTTTTGCTTCCACTGCTCAACGAATAGTTTAACTTCTGCAACAATTTGTTTACTGTTTTTCTTTTGCGCCAGCTCTACTCGCCCATTAAGCGACATGGATTCTTCGCCATTAATATAGTGCGCGCCATCAATGGCGGATTTTTTACTAATGTCAAACAACGATCGCAGTGGGAGAATTTTGTCGCCAACCGCAACCGGAAAAGCCTTAAGATCTTCGGCATCGGCAAAAGCAAGACTAGGAGTAGTTACTTTTATCCCAAGAGAATCCCGCCCGCGCGAAAGCATGCCAACAAATTCACCGCTGTTGTACTGCCGCAACGCATTAAGAATACTAGCTGGAGTTTGCAAAAACTCGGTTCTGTTTAAATTGCGCCAAACGTCTTCTCGAGGTTGCATCACTATCGAATTACTCGCGGTAATCTGCGTCGAGCTATATACATTCAACCCCTTAAATCGCCCTCTCAACGCCCCCGAAAGCTCCGATGCCGGTTTTGCGCGCTCTGCAATGGTTCCCCCCGAAAAATCAACCTGCACGTCGAATGGGTTAGGTAATGGCAGTTCAGCAACATTCCACTGAAATACTTCGTATGTAAATTCAGGGGTGCTCTTGAACAACTTCTCCATTCGTTCCAAGTTTTGTTTCATAATCGCCCTGCTTTGCAAGTTGCAAAGTAAAATTCCATCATTAGCATTATGAATTTCGGTGTAAGTAAATGTGCACACACCGGGTAATTCCTTGGCTATGGATTTTTCGACATCATTGAGCAAAGATTCTAGCTGCTGAATACGTGTAAACCCGCGTCCGCTAGCCCAAACACCAACCAGATTCGAGTCGGGTTTTCCCACAATTTCGGTTGGGAGTTTTGGCAATATGAACCATGCCATTCCCGCTAACACACAAGTCACAACCGCTGATGCCACCAAAATTGCTTTTTTGCTGTGTGCAAACCAAGCCAACACCGAAACATATATCACTTCCAACTTAACCAGAAAAAACTCGATGGGAGGCCGATGCAAATCCGATTTTTTGCCCGCAATGCGCATCAGGTGAAGCCGCACCGTTGGCACCAACAATAGAGCCACAAAAGCGGAGAACACGTGCGAAAACACCACAGCCTTGGCAAGGTCACCTAAAATGGCGTTTGTGAGATCGGAAGTGAATACAATAGGAATGAACACAACTAAAGATGCCACGGTAGAAGCCACAATAGGAGACAAAACTTCTTTGACAGCCTGCACAACCCGCTCTACACGCTCATTAATGGAAAGAGCCGATGGCACTACCCCTTCAAACTTACGAAAAATGTTTTCCATCACAACAACAGAGGCATCAACATTCATGCCCGAAGAAAGCGCCAATCCACCCAATGATATTAAGTTAAGATTCATTCCAAAAGCTTTCATCAGAATAAAAGCTAGTACCAAACTTAGCGGAATTTCGATGGCGGCGGTTATCACATTGCGAAAGCTTCCAATAAATAAGAACAGAATAAGAACAGCCAACCCAGCGCCAATGGCCACCTCGTGAACAACGTTCTCAATGCTTGCCTGAATGGACACGCTGGGGTCCACCAAGATTTCAAACTTAATATCAGCCGGCAGAAGCTTAGACACCTCTGCTATTTGTTCTTTAAGATTTTCCGAAAGACGCTTAATATTTCCGCCGTCCTTCAAATTCGCAACTATCAACAAACTCTGAACACCGCTGGTCTTGAAAATCTGACTATCGTTTTTTCGCAAAATCACGTCGGCAATTTCTGTCAACCTCACCACACCACGCTTGGGAGTTGCAATGCTTATTGACTCAATAGCTTCAACCGAACTGGCACTTTTAGGAATAACAACCGTGTAGTCAGATTGCCCGAGTTTTAACGTGCCGCCCGACGCTTCTGTTAACGATGCCTTTATGGTTTCAATTACATCCTGCGGAAAAATTCCGAACGACGCCATGCGCTCTGGTTTTAGCTGCAGCACAATTTGCTGTTTGTCGGGATTAAACAAGTTTACAGTACCGTCTTCTAACGCAGCGGCTCGGGGCTTAAGAATTGGATCGAGCAGCTCAAAAATCTGCGCCGGCGTGCGCTCATTGCTTCGGCAAGTTGCTAAAAAGAACCCCTTGTTACGACCGCTAACCGACCACGTCCAGCGAGAATCACGAATCTCTTCGGGCATAGTTGCTGCAGAAGCATCTATCAGTGATTTTACCTCTTTTTGAGCTTCGTCGGGGTCGGCATTCCAGTTAAATTTTACGTTATAATCAACATCTGTCGTTGAATAATCAGCACGAACTTCCACTACTCGCAACCCCGGCCGGCGAAGAGCCTTTAGGCCAGACTCCAGCGACGAACCGTATTTGCTTCTGAACTCTTCGCCGGTGAGACCTTTAAGCGAAAAACCAGCAGCAACGCCTGGCTGCTGCACATTGGGAAAAAGTGAAACCGGCAAAGTACTACCAGCCCATATTCCACAGAGAGCCAAAAACGCCAAAAGAAAGTAAATCCGCGCGGGATTAGAATATAAATTTTTCATTTTTCAATGTTTCACTTTTTTGCGAGGTTTTCGTTTTTAGCAATTACTTCGTCGCCATCAGAAAGAAATTTTGCGCTGTTTACAACCCACACAACACCAGCGGATACACCACTTACAATTTCTACTTTCCCTTTTTGAGTGCGCCCTATTTTAATAGGAACCCACTTCACTTTTCCGTCAACAACCGTGCGCAAAAACGGGTCGAGTCCACGGTACTGCAAAGCGTCTTCGGCAACTTCAAAACCTTGGCGACTATTGAACACAAACGTAACTTTTCCAATTGTGCCGGGCAAACCGGGTTCGGTTTTATTTGGAGACAGCTCGATACGTACGGTACGAGTAGCCATATCGGGAAGCGAAGAAACTCCAGAAATCCGCAACGTGACGGGCTTTGCAGTCGCGCCGCTCTCCGCATTCGTCGAGGTTGTAGTCCAAGTAGCTTCGGTGCCAACCTTAAGGTGTGCCGCGTCTTGCACGGGCACTTCAATCTCAACTTTTGCCTGCGATGAGCGAAGTATGGTAACAATTTTGTCGCCTTTATTTACACGAGTGCCCGCTGCAGCATGAATTTCTCCAACCGAGCCGGCAGCCGGAGCTTGAACCGAGAACGGAAGATAGGTTGCTGTGGGATTATCATTTTCAATTGAGCAAAGAACTTGCCCCTTTTCTACTCGCTGCCCCAAACGCACGGGGCAACTGGAAACGATTCCTTCAGAAAACGAAGTTACCGCTAAAACACCGTCGGCCTTTATCACCCCAGGCACGATCATATTGTCGTTTAGAGTTGTGGTCGCCAGCGTTTGCACATTAGCAACGGGCTTTTCTTCGGTTGCTCCAGCAATCGCCGCTGATGCAGACGAATGCTTTTTCGAAACCTTGTAATAGGCTCCGCCTGAAATTCCCGCAAATATCAGAGCCAAACTGGAGTAAACAAGCATTGCACGTTTCATAGAGCACTCCTCAAACTTGAGTAGAGAGTGCGAAGGTGTAACAGGGGTTATTGGGGGTTACAATGCCTTTTTTCCTTTTCGAACTCGGTACATTGCGCCGCCGAACCTCAGCACTGATAAACCTCGCGCCGGTGCCCAATTTTCACAATTGTCACAGTGTTATTCTCAATCTGAAAAATCACCCGAAAATCAGCCACACGAAGCCGGCGGCATCCCTTGAGAGAATATTGTAGCGGCTTTCCAAACTCAACCGGGTTGGTTTGCAACTTGGCCTCAATGGCCTTGCGTATGAGAATTTTTTCCCTGGCCCCTAGTTTCGGAATGTCTTCGTCTACCACCTCAGGCAAGTAAACAACCTTATACATTACTTCCATGCCTCAGAGTGCGAAATAACGCGACCTTTCGCTTGCAGGCGTTCGTCCGCAACCGATGAAAAGTGAAGATCCTCTTCCAATTCGAGAGCTTTTTCAACGAGCTCACGGGTGAGTGTTGAAATCGGTTTCTTTCGCTGTGCAGAAAGCTTTTTGAGGGCGGCAAATAGGCTTGAGTCTACAGAGATATTAATACGTTCTTTATCTGTTGGCATAAAACCCCCACGCAATGGTGTTACACCATTGTAACACCACAACATGCACGCCGCAACCGAAGCACCGCAGATGAGGAAACCATTCCAGGCCCAACAGGCTTCATGAAAATGGTTTTGGGCAATAACGGTCCCGCAATTCCCGAAGCAAGCATCGCGAACCTCTTTGACGCTTTTTTCACTAGCGGAAAACGCGGAGGAACCGGTTTGGGCTTAGCCATTGCAAAAAAGGCTGTACAAGCTCATGGCGGAGAAATATCGTGTCAATCTGATCCAAGTTTTGGCGTGGAATTTCATTTCTCTTTGCCTATCGATGCTGAACAAAAGGACGTACACAAAGAACTTTCACTGCCCGCTAATAGTTTTGTCATTCGGCAACGAATTATAGCACTGAATCAGCAAGCGAAAGTCGATAAAGCAGAAAATTTATCTTCGCAATCGGACCTTGCTGTGCAAGCTGAACTGGAAAATTTATTAGCCGATCTCCCTGAAAAAATTTCTATTATTTTGGTCGACGATGAATCGATGTACAAAACAGTTTTGACTGAATTAAAGTGCTTGCTTCTGCAGTATTCCCAGGAAAGACTTGAAAGTCCACGGGCAACCCTCGCCCGGTTGTAGCCACAGCGAGCACGACCTGTGTCTGATGATATTTGTGATCTTTACTGAATCTAAATTTTCTTATTTCGTCTGACTTAACGCTCTCAAAATACAGTGTTGTGCAATCATAAAAAACAACGTCAACTTGCCCGCCTTGATGTCGTTCGGCATTTTTTCGAACAAGTTCTCTTATCGCATCTGTTTTTCCTGCAAGCTTATCCATCATGCGATAAATACTATCGACACTCAAGGAGGAGTCTTTCATATCTGAGATTCGCTCAGATATTGCGAGTTTACTCTCGGGAGATCCCGTCCTCTCCGTCACAACGCTGCGAAGAATACTAGCCGAACGTTTATCAAGAATTTCAGAGAAGCCAAGATCATCAAAAATTTTCCCGTAAACAACTTCCGGACCTTCGATAATCGTTTTCTCTGCCACCATACTTTGGACATCTACTTTGTTTCTATTATTTTCGACATCTGCCTGTGCCATGAGATTATCTCGTGCATCAAAAAGAAGTCATCCCGAGCGGGCCTGAATCATGCGTTCGAGTTCGACAAGCGCAATTTTCTTAAGTTTTTTAAGTTCCTCTTCGCTCTTTGCAATGCCAATGTGCCTCAAAACAGTTTGTCGAACCCGCTTTTTTTCTTTGTGGGATTCAACAATCTGAACATAATGTGAGTTGCTAGATTTTCTAGTCTTCGTTCTAATAAACATAGCAAACAGACATAACGGAAAAAAAATGCCTTGCAGGGATTCGGGGCACTACCAGAGGCCTAAAAATGGCCTAAAATCAGAGTTGCGTTGCGTAAGAAGAAAAACTATTTTTTCCTGATTATTAGGCGCGGAAGTCAGGGGTATTACGTTCCACGCCAAATGGCAGAAATTTGACGCTTCCGTTCCACGTTTGATGGCATAGCTCACAGAATAGGCAATTTTTTTTACTGTTCGCTACACAATGCAGCCGAACCTATGTTCATGGCTGTTATCAGACGCTTATCAAACCGAATATTCGTAACGGGACTGTATTATGTTGCAAAGGATGCCGGCATCGAAGCTAAGATACCGGAACGTTGCCCACGAGCAGAATCGGATGCCACATGTCGAATCACAAAATTTAG
The DNA here is from genome assembly GCA_903932045.1 of uncultured Silvanigrella sp. Lineage (GTDB taxonomy): Bacteria > Bdellovibrionota_B > Oligoflexia > Silvanigrellales > Silvanigrellaceae > CAIZES01. The sequence goes on from CAIZES010000455.1 coordinate 10,223, forward strand.
CACCAGAAAACGCACTTGTGGGATGGGTTACCCTCTCTGGATTTGTATCTGCTCAAATCACAACTATCACTTCACGGTGTACCCGCCGGGGTGGATTCCTTTTGCTCGAAATCCGATTGTTCATCTTACACCCGACGGAAAACCAATTGAAATTGTGCATAGCGACAGCGATAGTGAAGAAGCTTCACCCTGGTCTTTTACGATGTTCAAATCCGTCATTGCTGCGGCAGCAGGAAGGCTGTGGCCGGAGGAGAAGCAGCTTGGAGTCACTGGTTCGCCCCTGCCAGTGAACTACCATGGTGTTGCGAGAACTCAAAAACGCGGCATCAAATTTTTCATGAAAACATTTGGATTATCGCAAAAAAGCCATCACAAATGGCGCGAAAAAGTTTGCGATCTCTTGGGTATCGAGATGGCAATGCTTCAGAATTCCAGAGAGAAAATGAACGCTCGTTCGAGAGGTCCACCGTTGTGGCAAGTTCGAGGCGGACAGGGAAAGGAGATTCTTGATTCGCTTACAGCATCCGCAAAAACAGGCAACAAATTGTTAGAACTGATGCAGCATGCGTGAAAAAATCCTAATCCTGCCGCGCTGATAGAACTATCGGTGGTACCAACGAGTTTGTCACTGCTCTTTTTTCCTATGATGTGAAAAACATGGCGCTCCCCTGTGAAATCAACAGAAAGGAGCCCGATAATGGATGTTCACGTCTCGGAAATCTCGCTCGCAA
>CAIZES010000456.1 GCA_903932045.1 uncultured Silvanigrella sp.
ATCTTGATAATTCAAACTCAAATCAGGTGGGGTTTGTATAAAATTATACATTTGCATATATGCCTGATTGAAGTTCGGGGCAACATACGGAAAATTGTCAACATGGTTATAAACAAGGCGATTAGGACCTAACCTCACAGCGCCCCAAATAAAGAGGCAAACACACCAGCATTGGAAAAGCATACCGGTAGTACGTCGTAAAACCCGGCGTTACAGCTGCAATAAAGGCGATAGGCAAAAAAACCGCCCAATGAACTGAGAAACTCCGATAAACCTTGTAATTATAAAACAAGGCAAAAACAGAACCCAAGAACAATGGAAAAAATGGCAATGTAGGACTAAAAAAGAAAAAGGCTCCGCTGATAGCAACAACAGGCCATAGCAACACACGCAATACAATACCAACGGCCCCAAGTTTAGCTAACGAAGGCACCATGTCGAACTTGCGGAAGCTCAAATTAAGGTTGTTATACTCCAATAGAAACGCTGAAAAACGCCCCCAATACAAGAATGCTGCGGCAAAGCAGACAAAAACCAGTGCAGCTAAAACTTTGCGAGGAATGCGCAGCGTAAGATAAAGAAGAGCTGCTTGACGCCAACAAATCAACAACCCCACAAAGGGAAGTTGAGCCCAACGCGAGCATAAAACTCCCACCAAAAAGAAAATGATCAAAGTATCTTTAAGAACCGTGGTAGCAAGATGAACACGATACGGATTAAACAGCAACGCCGCCAACAACAAAAAAGAAACAAAACCTTTCAAATTTGGAAGCACACGTTTGTGCAAACGGAAAAAGATAACGTTGGTAACAGCAAACACAAATACGTTTAAACCAGTTACAAGAAGTCGGTTCTGAAGCAATAATGCAGATAAAAAATAATGCCCGTTGTTAATAAATACCTTAAGAGAGGGGCCCGAAGAAAGTAACTCAGCCACCCTATCTTTGGAAGTTGTCATGTACGTTACTGCGTCAGGATGAAAATCCCAAGCAATTCCAACCCGGCGCTCAATCAACAAAGCAACCAAAACACACACAACCGAGGCAACAAAAACAAGGGCTTGTTCCTTCCAGGTAGGCTTTGGGTGATCATCTTCCGGCTCAAACGCTGCTGCGATGTATTGCTCCGAAATTCTTGCGGCTGTGTACTGCGCCAAATTGGGTGTTTTGCGGTATTTTGTTCCAGCAACAATCGAATTTATTTTTTGCGCAAGCTCGGCTTCGTTCTTAAAGAATTCGGCACCATCTTTTGCTGTTATCCGGTTAAACACACAATCGTAACAAAGGATTTCGCAATCATAAAACAGCACTTCAACCAACGAGGGGTTTGTGCCACCAACGCTGTGACCATGCAAATAAATGCCACAGGCCTCGCGGAACTCGGCAATTTTTTCGGAATCGTAAATGGGATCCAGGAGTGCCAGTTTCTCTTCGTGCTGATGTTTCTTGCGAAGACCGCGGCCAAACTCGCTATTTTCCCAGTTTCCAATGATGGTGTATTTGCTTGCGTTTGAAGCCAACACAGCCTCAATGAGAATTTTGAGATTATTTTCGGGCTCAATACGACAAATGGTGAGACACCGACCCGCCTCACAAGAACTCGCCGTTTTGTTCCGAGCAACATGATCCCCCGAATAAGGAATATATTGAGCCTTTTCACGAAACATTGGAAAAACAAATTCGAGCAACGCAGGGCTATCGATAATAATTTTGTGCGCCGAAATTTGGGCACTGGCATCGAATATCCTAAGCACCCATTTTGCAAACCACGAAAACTTTGCGCGTCGCCACTCCACACCATCGACGTTGATAACAAGGCGCTTTCCAATGACAGAAGCAAGCAACCGCATCACAAAAAAGAATGGGCCCGCAGACACACCAAGGGCGCAAACGGTATCGACTCTCCAGAAGACCATGAGAAAAGCAACAAAATCATGCAACGGCGAAAGTGGGCCATTTGCCTTTACTGGAACAAAAACACGCTCGACCCCACGAAACACGGGGTCTTTGTTGGAGTGCTGAAGTGCGTCGCAAGTAACAATAACGCGCGTCTGTGCTTTTTTTATGACGGGGCAAACGCTTTCCAGAAATGACTCAAACCCGCCATAGCGGTTAGGGATTCCAACGCTGCCAATAAAAGCTATGCTCCGCATACGACTCCTAGAATTCACAAATGCCAACCCTTATAGGGCTACCCATAGCACCAATAGGGATCAAAAAAAAGACGGCGGCAAAACTGCCGCCACAGCTAACCCACGATGCCCCAAAATTAAGGCATCCCATTTTTTAAAGGTTTCACCCAGCATTGCTGAGCACTATTCCACTCTTTAACAACCCTTGCCGGAGCTCCCGCCGCAATACAATTGGCCGGAAGACTTGTGGTTACAACCGAATTTGCTCCAACAATAGAACCATCACCAATATTCACTCCCGGCAAAACACAAACATTTTCGCCAAGCCAAACGTCTCGACCAATTTTTACGGGAGCTACAGCCAACGGACGATTGTTTGGTGGAACACTAGGCGAATCTTGATTCGCACCGCGGTAGTTTCCGTGTCCGTGATCGGAAATATACACGTTGCTTGCAAGCAAGCAGTTATCACCAAGTTCCACAAGATTCATGACTCCAATGTGCGTTCGATGATTAAATTTAACATTGTTTCCAATAACCAACCTTGCATGAGGCGACAAAACATCGAGAATAAAACCAGGGCCCGTTGTAAAACCCTTCCCCAAAACTATTTTGCCATGATTGCGCACATAAAAGGGACGGCGCAACAACCGTGCAGAAGGCATAGTGAACCATGTAAACAGAAGGTCGAGGGCCAAACGAGACGCACCAAGAACCCCCAACGCGCGAATTTTTTGCACCATTGCCGTTTCTCTCATAAAAACCCCTTTTTCGCCTTGTTGGTTGCTAGTGTGTTTGCACCGACTTCAAAGAAACATTTTTGGTTGACAACGCAAAAAAAATCACAAAAACCGCCGAAAAAACTTCGCCAACAAGCACAGAAAGAGCAGCCCCAAACTCCTGCAATTTGTGGCAAATAAGAAAGCTCAACACAACACAAACAACATTTCCCACAATCATAGCACGCGAAACAAGATAATCGAGGTGCTTTGAATACAAATACTCAAAAGCGGTGGTTTGGCTCACAATAAATACAAAAGGAACAGCAGAAACAACTTTAACAAGTTCAACGGCTGAGCCATATTTATTGCCAAAAATAATTGGAATAGCAAAAACAGCACCAACAAAAAGACACAACGAACACAACAACCCCAAAATGCCAATAGCAAAAAGCATTTTGAGCTTACGGCTTCCAGGATTTTGCGCCACATTGTTGCTATCTAGAAAACTCGAATGAGCGTACATGACTTGCGAAATTGGAAACAAAACCTGTTTTGCGGCAGTGATAAGAATAAGAGTAACGCCAAAAGTAGCCACAGATTCGCGTGGGGCTACTGTTCCCAAAATAACTGCAGCTATGGACTGACCCACGTTAGAGGAAACATTACTGACTGCGGCACTGAAACCCAAACGCAAGTCAACCCAAAGCCAATGCAAATTGCGAAGCACCTGCAAAAAACAAAAATACTTTGCCGAACGCACAAAGCTAATAACTCCCCCAATAAGCCACGGAAGCGTTGTAAAAAAAACAGCAAAACCGAGGTCGCTGCCAGAGCGCACAAACAAAACAATCAAGGGGAGCGCAATTGCTCTGGCAATTAAAGAACTGGTTGCCAAAATTTTGGTATTCTCTTGCCCAATATACAGCCACGATGGATTAAGTGCTTCGCCAATAGGCATCAAAAAAGAAACCGAAACCAGCAAAAAACGATGAGCCGAAAAACCCTGCAACGTGCAAAAAACAAACATTGCAAAATAAGCCACTGTGCATAGAAAAAGTCGCAAAAACACAACGCGCGAAAAAATCTCCGCCGTTTGCAATTCTGCACCCCTAACTTTAGCAACAGCACGTGTAGCTGTAACAGAACTGCCATATTCGGTAAAAAGAAAAAAAATTGCGATGAGAGAATGGATATACTGAAGTTCGCCGTAGTACGTTGGCCCCAAGCTTCGCGTGAGAACAGGCAGCGTAAGCAGCGGAAACAAATAACCGATAATTTTAGCCGCCACCAAGAAGCCGGCGTTGCGTACAACCTGAGCAGTGTTCATTCAAATGACCCAAATTCATCTCTAAAAAGATATTCGCGTTGCCTCAAATTCAGACTCTGATCGAAGGCTAATGTGCCAAAGAGGCGAGTTGCAATTGCCGAAGAAAAACGCTCTAGGCACCAGAGCAAAATTCTAGGAGGCTTTATTAACAGGTTTTTGCTTTTTTGTGCTGCAATCACGCCAGAAATGATATCGTGCGTGCTCACAAAGGTTGAATCTTGGGGAATGACAACTCCCGTATGATTGCAATTGATAACGTACGCCGTTTGCTCAAGAAGATTATTGAGAGAAACGAGGCTTCGTTTGTTTTGTGTGTACTTAAGAGGGAGCACCGGCAAAAATTTTGCCAACTTAATAAGATTTTTCAGATTGCCTTTTACATTCGGTCCGTACACCAGCGGTGGCCTAATAATACACAAACGGAATTGCTCCGATTCCAGTTCACTCAGCAATTTTTCGGCAGCAAGCTTGCTTCGCCCATAAGCGTCAGTTGGAATACAAGGCGAGTTTAATCCCAATACCAAATTGTGATTATGCATCTCACCATCAACACCAAAAACCTTAACAGTGCTGTAAAAAACAAAATGGCGCACACCGGCAGCTTTGGCAGCAAGTGCCACACGCTCGGTAAGTTTTGTGTTCACATCAAAGTACAGATCGTCAGGAACGGGCTTCATTTGATGAACCATAGCAGCCAAATGAAGCACGGCATCAACACCCCTAAAATCCAAATCTTCGGGCTTTGTTGCAATAAGGCATACGGGAATAACGTTAAATTGACCAGAATATGCTTCTACAAATTTTTGACCAACAAACCCGCTTGCACCCGTTACCAATACTGTTTTTTTCACGATTGTTGGCTCCTGGCAATTTCAAAAAGCATTGTCCGTTTTTCGAGAAGTGTTGGGTCGGAAACCAAAATGGAATCACAATTGATACCAGAGATACGCAAAACTGTTGCGAAAATCACTTCAATATCAAGCATCAAAGACATTCTTTGAATATAGTGCTTATTGAGATCGATTTTAAATGGCATAATTTTTTCAACATAAAATTTTTCCGGATCGGTCACATGCTCCATCAGATATTCTTCCTGAGCAAGTACAACCGAAGCAGGCGACGACACTCCACTGCGCACGGCAAAAATCTCTTTATCGGTGAGAGAATAATATTGAAGCCTTCGTGGAAGCTCTGGCCTTGGCCCAACAAACGACATATCACCCTTGATAATATTCCAAAGCTGAGGAAGCTCGTCGAGTTTGGTTTTTCGCAAGAATTTTCCTACGGGCGTAATGGCCTGCGAACTCCCTTTAATTTGAATGCCACGAGCATCTTTATCGAAATCGGTGCACATGGTGCGAAATTTATAGATGGTGAACTCACGCATGCCCATGGTGAGCCTCTTTTGTTTGAAAAGTGCGGGCCCACGAGACGTGGCTTTAACCAAAATAGCAACGCCCAGAAAAACTGGACAAAGCACTATCACAGCGAACAAAGCCACGGAGAAATCGAAGATTCTTTTTGCCAACATAACTATATCGAGTCCTTAATTGACTGATTCCTTGCCACAACAGCCCCCGGCTGAAGACTCACCCCATCTTCCACCCGGCCACCACCACTGACAATGGAGCCATAAGACAAATGAACGAAATTGCCAATCTTTGCGTCGTGCTCAACAATAGCGCCCGAGTTAACAATGGAAGCCACACCAACGCTGGCATCACAATTGACGACAGCATTGGCTCCAATAAGACAACCGCAACAAATTATCGCAAATTCAGAAACAAATGCAGTGGGATGAATGATAGTAAAGAGACGTTCATGTCCCACTTTGTCAACAAATTGTTGTCGCACAATATTATTGCCAATTGCCAAGTGAAACTTCGCATGCGGATAATCAATCCATTGCGCCAAAGTTCCCAAATGGGGAACGCCAAAAACTCCACTTTTTTGGCCGTTTTTTTTAAACTCTGGCCCCGGTTTGTCGTCAAGGTACCCCAAAACAACCAAATGCTCTTGTGACCGCTGCAGTTGTCTTAGCGTATCAATCACAACTCGAGCATGCCCTCCACCGCCAACAACAATAACTTCAATCTTAGCAGGTTCATTTGTTGACGAACGACGTTCACGCAAATTCATATTGTTGTCACATTCCATAATAGCGAAACCCTAACGCAGCAAACGTGAGCGCATGAACTCCTAACACAACACCAAGAACGCATAACGCTACGGTCTGCGTAGGAAGTGACTTCGCTGAAGCGAACCTCCGCCAACCCATAATACCACCACCAATCCACAAAAGATAAAAGCCAACAAGATAACGCCCGTGAACGGTTGAAGGTGGCGTAAAAAAGGAAAGAACCGCTAGCCATAACATAATCACTGCCAGCATAAAAACTGAATTCATAAGGTTAAATTTCTGTTTCGCACGAGCAACACTCACTATATTGTATGCCCAACCGCCCCATAGCAAAGTTTGTGCAATCTGAGTGACCTGCTTTGGAAAAACAACTTCAGGGCATCCAAATCCGGCCCAAAACGAACGAATAATCAAGAAGTCATCGCGCAATGGATTTGAATTCACGTAAAACTTTTTCACCACATCCCATGCGTACCGAAAACGATCGGATGTATGGATGTCAATCTTACTCCAGATTTCCAGCTGTGCAGAATCGGAATAAAGAGGAGACAAAAGCATGCCCACAAAAAGAAGACACCCAATTGCTACAAAGCCATTCCAAAACCAATTGGTAGATAATTTGAAACGGCTAACAGGCAACCAGAATTGGCTGGTAGACAACCAGAATTGGTGCACTTTTTTCTTTGCGTAATGAAGAGAGAAATTAATTC
>CAIZES010000457.1 GCA_903932045.1 uncultured Silvanigrella sp.
CATGGGATATAGTGAAGGAGACGTGTTATCGGAACTTCCTGACTCCATTAAGTCGGATGTTGCTATGTATTTGCATCGCGAGCTTTTAGCAAAAGTTCCACTTTTTCGCGATGCATCGGAAAATGTTATGCGCGAAATTGTGCTGGAACTCAGGGCTCTGGTTATTCCTCCCAGGGATTTTGTGTTTCGAGCCGGCGACGAAGGTGAGGAAATGTATTTTATTCGTAAGGGATCTGTTGAAGTTGTTTCTCCCGATGGATCCACCATTTTTGCCACTTTAACCGAAGGTGCTTTTTTTGGTGAAGTTGCCTTGCTGTTGCGGCAACCGCGAAATGCAAGTATTCGTGCAAAGGAGTATGCCGATTTGTATATGTTGCACGCTAGCGCGGTTGATAAAGTTATGAAACGGTATCCCGATTTTGCTGAGCATTTGCACGCTATGGCTGAGGCTAGAAAAGGCGGAGCGCGTTAAGCGAAGGTGTTAAAAGAGCGCGTTAAAGGAAGGTGTTAAAAGAGCGCGTTAAGGGAAGGTGTTAAAAGAGCGCGTTAAAGGAGATGTGTTTGTGAAAATGTTTTCGAATACTGTTTTTTGCTTTGCTCTGCTTGGTGTTTGTATTTTTTGTACAACATCTCCTTCTGTGTCTTGCAAGCCGTTGAGCGAGTTGAGTTCGTTGAGTAAAGGGAAAGCTGCAAAAAGCCAAGAAAATGCGATGGCTTCCAAAAAACTGCGTATTGGAGTTACCGATACTTTGTATGCACAAATTCGATTTTCTCTTATTGAAGTGGGTGCAGATCCTGTGGAACTGACAACTTCACACTCCATGAACGACCTATTTTTGAGTGTGAATCGTCCGGCTTTGCTGTTAGGAAAAAGCGAAGCCGAAATTGAGAGCGTTGATTTGTCGACGAACGAACCCTACGCCCGAAAACGTTGGGACGTGAATTTGTATAAAATCCAAGGCGGTATTTTGGATCGGTACGTTGAGGAAAATCGGGGAAAATTTCAAAATCCAAGCCAAGAAGCATTTCTGTCGCCAATGATTAACATGGCCTATGTTCGCAAGCAAATGGAACAACTTGATGGTCTTGTTGTTGGCGGCGGAGAGGATGTGAATCCGCGTTTCTACTTTGCAAAAGATCTGCAAATTCCAAATCCAAAAGGTAGCATAGAAGAGAATGTTTATGCGCGCACAAGAGACGTTATTGAGTTGGCATATATTGGCGAAGCTTTGCGCCAGGGAAAGCCTATTTTGGGAATATGTCGTGGTGAACAAGTTCTGGGCGTGGCACTTGGTGGGCGTTTGATTCAGGATATTCCTACAGCATTTCCTATGCTGCTTCAGAGGCATTCCATGCCGCAAGAATTTTTGAAATCGGAAGGGCATGAGGTCGAAATTCCGAAAGATTCTTTGTTTGCTCGCATTTTGGGTTTGAATAAACCTGGAGCTGGAAGCGATGCAAAAAGGGTAGGTTCCCATTTTGTGATTGGCGTGAACAGTTATCATCATCAATCGGTTTCCGGCGATTTTCCGGGTATAGAAGTGAATGCGCGTGACGGCGGGAACTCTCCGGTACCTGGTGTAGTAGTAGAAGGTTTTGTTGCAAGGGGAACTCATAATTTAGTGATGGGAGTTCAGTGGCACCCCGAACGCCCGTTTGCAACTCAAGGGAGTTCGGTTGCAGCATCAGCAATGCCGTTTGTTGAGTGGAAAAAATGGTTCGAAACAGACTCACGCAGACCGTATTACAAAAGCATTTGGGAAAATTTTGTTGCCTGCGCCGCTCACAACTCTTTGCAGTGCATAAAATAGTTTTGCTCCTCTTGAAAACAATACAACTCCAAGTTGGAGAACTCCTCAACACTAAAAAGCCAACTCCTACTTTGCCATCATTTGGCTTGTTAGGCCGTATATTCCATACTGAATCATGTAAGAAAGCGCATAGTCGGGAAAAGCAACTTCAAACTCGTGTGTCAGTTTGGCAAACGCTTTTTGTGAATCTTTTCGAAGGATTTCATCGTTTTTTGCCACGAAGTCTTTTGTAATCGCCTCTGCACGCTGCAAATATTGAGTTTGAGCAGGAAATGCTACATTTGCTTGTACGTCCTGTCCTCGTCCTCCATAAACAATTGGATTCTTTTTATTATAGTCAGTGGAAAGCTTTTTCAATATTTGTTTCCAAGATAACAATGTCGGAACAGGCTTTCCAGATTGAATTCCCCCCTCAAGCCACGCATGCGCTTTGTAATGAACCAGATCTCCAACAACCAATGCATTTGCTGCGGGAATAAAAGCAACCGTCTGATTGGAAGAAACTCCGGGTTTATTGAGCTCATGAAGTTCAACTGTAAAAGCGGAATTGAGCCGAATTGTGTAGGTATCTGTAAAAACAATATCGGCCTTCACTGGTTGAGGATATGTTTGATCGGTGAACATTTTGGCGATGTTCACAAAGAAGTACTTCTTGTACGCGTGAACTCCATCCTGAGCATTTGCAGACGCTTGCGATTCCACAATTTTTGCACCTGCGTCGCGAAACACCTTTCCTCCGTTAAATTTATCGGGATTAGGATGGGTGACAACAAGATATTTCAAGGGGCTCGCGGTTTTTGTCCGCAAGAAACTCAAAGCCTTCTGTGCTGCATCAGGAGTAAATTGCGCATCAAAAGCAACAACTTCCTTTCCTGAGTCGAAAAATACCGTCTTGGTATTGAAACCGTTTCCGTCGCTTTCAAAAACATAAATTGCAGGTTTAGCAACGTTGTCCATAACAGATGCTTCCTGATGCCCAGACAAAGACGAACACGATGTCACCAAACAAAGAGACGACACTGAAAACAATTTCTTAGAAAAAGCCATAACAGAAACTCCTTTGTAGATGGTTTTTGGTAGGCAATGAAAAAAAGGCACTCCCGAAAACCTTTGTCTGATGGAAACATACACTCTTCCAGTGCGTCAGCGCTTCGTGTTTTCGGACGCCGGCTCCTGGTTTAAGACAATTGCATGGAAACCCGCATCACAATTTGCGTTGGGCCGCGAGCGCTTTGTATGAATGGTGGGATCTTGTCCGGCGGAAGCGACATTTTCTGCCGCAAACGGAAGGCGCAAACAGTCTATTTACTGTCCACTTCTGTATCGTGAAATTGCGCGGCTATATGCTTTTCTATAAGAAGTATAGCTTTCATATGTTCCATGGCGGCCATTTCCGTGTTCCACTATTTCTTCTGTCACTGCGCGTAAGGTGGAATTCGGGGTTCCTCGTCCATAACCAAGATCATCTTCAAGCTTTGGTTGTAAAATGCGAACGATTTCGTTGGTTGAAACGGCGTCAAAAATGGCATCGTTCACGCGAGCAAAACGCAAAGCATTAATAATAAGATCGGCATCCAAATCGTCGTCAGCGCGTTCCCAAATTGTTTCTACGGCTTCCATTTTTCCCGTTTGAGAAAGAGTGTTCCAGTGGTCGGGCATTGCGCTGTCTAGCATATTGCGTACGTCACGTTGGCTTTCGGAATGTCGAACATTGTCAACCAAACTCTTCGATACACATTCCCCAGCGCGTGTGCAGGTTTGTGAATCTCGTTCCAGTTCATCCGCTGCACCTGCGTGTGGCAAAAAGCAAAGAGAAAGGAGCAGGGTTGCCGGCGCGGCCGAAAAGAATTTCATGGAGGGTCTCCTTTACACAGAAACTGATGCAACAAATTAAGGCAATCAAGCGCACCAAGGTGCTTCAAGCGGTAACCTGTTAAAAAAAGGTTGCTGGGCCGGAAACTAAAGTTTCAAAAACCTACTGTCAAGTCACACTTGGGTTCTATTGTACTTTTTGTGCGATCGCTTGCGTGGGAGTTTTCGACTTTGCGAAAACGTGGCCCGGTGCTTCAAGTGCCACTTTGACAAACGCTTTCGTCAGGTATACACCTAGATAAGGAATATTGGCGAGCCAGTCAGATACGGTCATGGTTGTTTCGGGAAACTGCAATAGCCAGCTGTTTTGGTGGAAGCTGGTGCGAAGTTGTCCAAATACGGTGAGTTGAGTTTTGTTTTGCAAACTTGCGGAGATTCTACTGTGAAATTTGCTCCTCAACTGTTTTCATATCTCTGTTTTATTTGTGTCATTTTTTCATCGAGTTGTGGTCGCCGGACTTATCCTGAAGCAAAGTTCTCAACCCAAATTTCTACCGATGGTGCAGGTTCGCGTCAGGTTGGGTGCCTAACGTCGGAAACGGAGCCAAACGACGATACAAAGCACGCCAATAAAGGTTTGTGCTCTTCAGTGCCTGTGTCTGGTGTTATTGCATCCGAGTCCGATTATGATTGGTTCGAGTTGAATGTTTCGTCGCCGGGTGAAATTAAAGTCACCCTTGCTTACGAAAATGGCATCGATTTAGATTGGTACTTATATCAGTCCTCCGGTACTTATGTTGCTTATAAATCGACTCAAGATAATCCGGAAGTGGGTAGCTACACAGCGAAGTCAGCAGGCGTTTATTATGTGCGAGTGAAAAGCTACAAAGGTGCCGGAAAATATACTCTCACGGTGGTACTTCCGAGCGATGCAACGTCACCTTCTCCGACGCCTCCTCCCACACCGAATCCGAACCCCATTCCTTCGCCGACGCCTCATCCCGATCCCCAGCCAACTCCACAACCGCCTCCACAACCGCTTCCTTCAAGTAAGCCCTGCACTTTGCCTTCCGGGGTTGATTTGGGAAAAGTTGGAAATTCGAATTCTTTGCTCACAACAACAGCAAGTGGGTTTGTTTTAGCGGGCGGTGGAGCCGATGTTGATCAAGCGTTCAAATGGATGATTGAAAAATCCGGAGGTGGCGATTTTGTGGTTCTGCGTTCTAGCGGTACCAATGCGTATAACTCCTATATCTACGATTTGGGCGGTGTGAATTCAGTTCAAACGCTTCTTGTTAACAGCTCTGCGCAAGGCAATGATGCCTGCGTTGCACAAACAATCAAAAATGCGGCTGCGCTTTTTGTTGCTGGCGGCAATCAGCAAAATTACGTCGATTATTTTAAGGGTACAGCAACCGGTGAAGCTATTAATTATCTCATTAATTCAAAGCATGCTCCCGTGGGCGGAACCAGTGCAGGAATGGCTATTTTGGGACAATATTATCATCCAGGGGGTGCTCCCGATGACGACTCTGTGTTGTCCAATCCGGTAGGCGTTGCCGTTGGAACGGATTTTCTTAAAATTCCCATTCTTGCTGGCGTTGTCACGGAGCCTCATTTTGCGCAGAGGAACAGACAGCCTCGTATTGTTTCCTTTATGGCTAGCGCAATATCTCATTTGGGTGCCAATTGGCAGGATATTAAAGCAATTACTGCCGACGAAGGAACCGCTTTTCTTCTTGATGCAAATGGAATTGGAACAGCGTGCGGCAGTGGGCATGTGACCTTTATAAAAGCCAATGGAGCGCCCGAGGTGTTGTCCAAAAACCGAGCGCTCACGTGGAATCTTAAGGGAAGGGCGTTGAGCGTTTACGAACTGTCGGGCGCAAATTTAAATTCAAATAGTTTTGATGTGACAAATTGGAAAGGAACTGGAGGAG
>CAIZES010000458.1 GCA_903932045.1 uncultured Silvanigrella sp.
AAAATGGCTAAAGATTTTAGCAAATGGCAGCTCCCGAAAAAATCTTCGGGCCAATTCGCCAATGTTTCCAGATAGTCTTCAAAAAGGCACCGCGCACACTCGGAAACGTCCGTCAAGTTTTTGGCATTCACGGATTCAGGTGGTGTATCATGGTGGAGTTCTGTTCTTTCGTCTCAATTTTGGATTGGAGGTTCCCATGCGCCAGTTGTTTCAGAAAAGTTTCCGTTCCTTTCACGCAAAGTCTATTAAGAACGCCGTTTGTTTTAAATCGACCACAAAGCAAAGCGGTTTCACTCTGCTTGAAATTCTCATTGTGCTTGGAATTTTGGGCGGCATTATGGCTTTCGTGCTGACACAAGTTGCGGGTCAGAACGAACAAGCAAAACGCCAAGAAACAGTGATGCGTGCTTCGCAAATGCAACAATCCCTTATGCGCTATCAAGTTGACATCGGGCGCTACCCCGATTCTTCGCAAGGCTTGAGCGCTTTATGGAACAATCCAGGCAATGCCAAATGGGGCGGCCCGTATATTGAAGAAAAAGACGCTGTGGATGGGTGGAAAAACCCGTTCGAATTTGAACTCACCAGCAAAGGCCCTAAGCTCACTTCTCGTGGAAAAGACGGTGAACCCGGAACAGCCGACGACCTGGTATTCATCAATGGCAAAGAGGTTGAAGAAGGCGGAGCTCCCGCGAAACCCGCGAATTAATTTGTTTGGATTAAAATTTCATGCCCGCAAAACTGCGCACAAATTTTCGCAAACGTTTTCCAGCTCGAAAGGCGGGTTTTACACTCATTGAGCTCCTTGTTGTGCTCGGAATTGTGGGAGCACTTGCTGGCGTCATTCTGCCGAATCTTCCCATGACCTCGGGAAGCCAAATGCGCAATGCCGTTTCAAACGTCACAACAACTATCCGTGGCGCCTACGACGCCGCCATACTTACAAATCGCATTCACCGCTTGGTGTTCAAGTCAAAAACCGGAGAATACTGGGCGGAAGCACTTCCTCAGGGTTTTATGGGCAGAAGTCCTCAATTGGCCCTGGACGCCACCGAAGCTGCTGCGCAAGCGGATGCCCGCAAGCATCTCAAAGAAGAGCTGGATAAAGCCGCAGCGGAACCACGAAAATCAACGGAAGACGAAAAGCGATTTTACAACGTCCGCAGCATTCTTGTTATTCGCAGACACATTTTGAATACTCTAGAATGGAAAGAAATTGACGACCCCATTCTTTATCGCAGAAAACTTCCAGGAAATACTGTATTTGCATCTATTGTAACCGATCAAATGCCTGTACCACTCACATATGCGGATGCCAAGGAAACTGAAAACGCATATATCTACTTTTATCCAAGCGGCGAAGTTCAGCTTTCATCCGTACAAATTGGCATGATAAACAGTCAGAAGCAAATTGATGATCAGGGCGCAAAATTCACTCTGAACCCCGATTCGCTTTCGGGTCGATCGGAAGTTTTGGAAGGCTTTATTGAACCCGACTTTGTGCGTCAGAAAAAGTGAGGAAACCAAACTATGAAAGCGCGCAACTCCGGTTTCTCTCTTCTCGAAACGCTGTTAGCAATTGGCATTCTTTCAACAATGCTCATGCAAGTGATAAGCATGCACACAAACAGTTTAGCAGCGAGCCAGACCGCTCTCAACAATATGAAAGCAACCTGGGCTCTTCGACAAGGCATGGGACAGCTTCAATATATCATTGATGTTTATGGCTCAAAAGACGGGGCTCGCTTTAAAGATATTTCTATTCCCTGGACAGCGGACTCGGACTTCACAATAAAAATTGTAACAAAAGATTTTCCCATTGAGGCTTCGCAATTGCTGGTTTCCGCTTTTCGTATTGGCACCGCCTTCACCAGTGGTGGAGCCGAAAAAGATGAAGGTGCCAGCAAAGACGATCCTGCGGAGTCTATTAAAGCTTTTGCAGAACAAGTGAACGCCTTTGTTCCCAAAGATATTTACCGAACAGTGAATATCGAAGTTTCTTGGAAACAGGGCGAAATGACAAAATCATTGGACACCGGATTTTTTCTCATAGATTCTAAAGCGCTGAAAGAAAAAGCCAGCACTTTAAGCACTCTAGCTAATATGGCAGGAATGGGTGGAATGGGGGGTTCTGACGATAAAACCGGCAGTGGGGAAGCTAAAAATCCGCCAAACAATCCGGGATCTACCCCGACAGAAAGACCTGCACCGCCCCCCCCAAAAAATCCGCCTCCATCAGGACCGGGAAATTAATTATGAAAAATGCAGCCCGAAACTCCGGATTTACTCTCATAGAAATTCTTTTAGCCATCGGAATTTTGGCAACAATTTCTGTATTCGCCATTCAGGCACTTTCTAGCCAAATAGAACATCGCAACAAACTGGAACAAAAGAATGCATCATATCATGCTATGCATGTTGCCCTTATGCGTATTTACGACGATTTCGCAAATATTTATGTCGCTCCCGATACTGGCGCAAAGACAAACTTGGTAAAGCAAGCTCTTGTTTGGAAATCGGGTGCAAAAGGCGGATACTTTACCACCCAAAATTTTCGTTCTTTTGTAGCAGGAACACCGCAGTCTGATCTTGCGCAGGTGCGTTACGCTGTTAAAGACGATCCAAAGGATTCCAATAAAAAACAATTGTGGCGCGTTGTGGACACGGTCCTGCAGAATTCAATTGAGTACGAAGACACGGGGACACCACAATTGCTTGTTGATGATCTCGATAAATTTGAAATTCAATTTTGGGACGGTCAAGATTTTTCCAACCAAGGAGACTGGGACACAACAGCATCAACTTACGCAAATAAGCTTCCGAAAATGGTACGAATTATTTTATCTGCATTTTCTCCAGAATTGGATTCGGAAAAACAACTGAAAGAACTGGATCCCGCTAGAGCAGACAAGCCTCGCAACAAAATTTCCCTGGAAACCATTGCGTACCTTCTTAAATCGGCTGACCAACAGCAGATTAAAGAACCGGGAGGTGATTACAAATGGCGATAACCTCAAAACAGCAGGGTTTTGCACTCATTATTGTACTTTCGCTTTCGGTAGTTCTTATCACCGTGCTTTCCGAAATCATGTTTCAAACGGAAATTGAATCACGCGCATCCGTTGGTGAACGCAATCGCATCAATGCCGAATCGGCCGCCATTAGCGGAGCACAGTTTGCGAATATGCTGTTTGTTATTGACGCAAGCATTCCTGCACAGTTTAAGGGCCAAGTGGAAACAATGCTTGGCGGTAAACAAATTTTTCAAATGCTAGATGACGTTCCTATTGGTTCGGAAGCACTCGATAGCATAAAAGATCTCAGCAAAGTTAATTTAAATAGCCTCCTCGACGGCGGACTTCTAGAAGGAATACGCGCGATTCCCGGAAACTTTGTACTCAAAACAACCGACGAAAACGCGAAACTCAATATCAACCTTGCCATACGCCAAGACATGGCTGGCTGGTTGTTTCAAGCCCTCAAAAAATTGTTTTCAACACCACGCGAAAAGCAATTTCTGGAGGAAAAAGGTTATAAACCTGAACGTTTGGCTGCAAATTTAATTGACTATGTAGACCCCGGTGATCGCGACACTTTGGAACCTGGTGCCGACGAAAATCTCCAGTACGAACAGGCAAAACTTCCTCACAAAGCTAAAAACGGGCCTCTGCAATCTATGGAAGAATTGCGTCGCGTGCCCGGGTTTAACGACGATGAAATTTATAATTTGTTCACTCCATACCTCACTGTTTGGCCCACAAATCCTACGTCGGCATACTCGCTAAACGTCAACAGCGTTCCCACCGAGGCTATGGCAGCATTTCTTTCTCCCGAAAATGGAGAAATTTCGCAGGAAAATTTCGACAAATACGAAGACGGGCGCGCAAAAAAACAAGCCGAAGACATTAAGGACGTCAATGAAGCCTGCACAATTGCAACAGGAACCAACAAATGCCCCGATTTTTTAGCCAATATGGCCGTTACCAAAAGCACCATATTTAAGGTTGAAATTGAAGGCGTTTCGGCTGGGATTTCTCGCACTCTCACATATGTTTTTGATCGTGGCGTGAAATTAAACTCGTCTGGAGGCGGCACAAAGCCTACGCCAAGTGCGAATCCACCAGCAGGCAGCACAGGGTCGACTGGTGGAACTGGCCCAAAAGACGGAACCAACGGAGGAGGTGGAAGCGCACCTCAATTTAAAGTTCTGTACAAACAATTTCGATAGACAAAATTTCTACGATTCAACAAAAAGAAAAGAAAAGAAAAGAAAATTTTCTAATTAGAGACTCTGGCCAATTCGAGTCTTTTCAAAAGTCTGAAGACTCTCTCCAAGGTCGCTATTTCTGCCGCCTACCGTTAGAGAGCAAGTGGGATCGCTCTTTATGATTTTGAGAAATTCCTGGTAGTTTTTATGGGCCATTGTCCGGTATTCAGGTGCAGTATTATATCGTGCAATTGCCAGTGTATAATTGCTTCGATTTTTATTAAGT
>CAIZES010000459.1 GCA_903932045.1 uncultured Silvanigrella sp.
CGCCCGTGCGATTTACTTGCCACGCGTTTATCCAGTCTTGATCGCTTGCTAGAATGGGGCCGTCTTTGAGGCGAGTGGAAGCAATTGTGTTCGTATGATTGTCGAAAGCGCCCATTTTTGTACCGCCGCGTATGAACCCCTTATAAGATACAAGCTTAAGGGTGCACGGCGAGTTTTCGCATCCGTGGCAGACGGTGCAACGCCTGCCGATAATGGGTTGAATTTGATCGAGATAGTTGTCGGGTGCTTCGCCTCCAAACCTGTTTCCCGCGCGAAACAGGTTTGCGTTTTGATTTTGGGTTTGGGATGATGTGGTTGAAATTGATTTTCGAGTGAGATTGCATTGTATTGCAATAAAAATTGCAAAAATACAGCATGCAATTGACGCGAAAGGAAAGGAGAATCCAAAGGAACGACGATGGCGCATAATTCGATCCTATCATTTGAAAAGGTGAAAGGTGTCTGCTCAAAAGGTCGTTTGATAGTGTAAACGATGTGAGCGTAGCAGGGCAATTAAGTTCTGTAGGTGTGCACACTTTGATTGGCGGTAGGAAGATAGTTCACGCCAAACCAGCAGATGAGCAGCACTCCAAAGGCCAACGTGAGAGCGAGGAGTGCGGTTCGGGCTGTGGTTTTGGTTCGGAGCGTGACGTGCAAATAAATGAGATAGGTGAGCCATGTGAGAAATGCCCAAGTTTCTTTGGGATCCCAGGACCAATAGTGCCCCCAGGCTTCTTTGGCCCAAAATGCTCCAAACAAAAGACCGCAGTTTATGAAAACAAAGCCAAGTGTTGCGATAGTATTGGCCGATGAAATGATTTCAAAAACCGGTTTCTTGCGAAAGTTTAGAATGAGTCCATGAAACCCCATCATGGCTGATGCACCCAGAAATGCGTAGCCCACAATGTAGACAATGACGTGTGGCACAAACCAGTAGCTTTGCAGTGCTGGTGCAAGGGTTTTGTCGTGTGTTTCCGGTGAGAGCAAATTGAGCACAACAAACAATGCCGCCATGGCAAGTGTATAAACGCGCATCCAGCGCAGTTTCCAGCGGTACTCCGAAAGAAGACCAACAGGTGGCAAGAAAAGCGCATACCACAAACGTGTCTCACCCAGCGTGCGGAGAGGAGGACGCTCCAAATTGATCCAGAGGAGAGCCATGAAAACAACAAAAACAGTGAGCCCCGCAAACGCCAAAAGTTGTTCCAGAAGAACGACCTTTTTTTGTTTTTTAAAAAACAGTGACGCAAGCATTGAAATGGTCCAAAGCGTGAGTCCAAAAAATGCAAATTGCGGGAAGTGATTCCAGGTGGTCATGCCTTGTTGTCCTCGCCTAAAAGTTGGCGTGTTTTTATTCCCTTCCAAAACAGTTGGCAGGCTCCTAGAAGCATTAAAAATGCGCCGGCATACACCACAGGAAGCCAGGGATCGCGCACAACTTCAAATACGCTCAGGAATTTTTGATGATCGGGTGTTAATTCATATGATGATTGGTAAATTTTCCATCCCACAAATGTGGTGGGTTTGTTAACTTCAATGGTTTCTGGGTGGGCTGTTATTCCAAACTGAGGTGCAGAGAGCTCAACGTTCGAACGATAGAGTTTTGCCTGTGGTGAGAGGAGAACAAATATCCCTGCTGTTGTGTGGAGAGTTACGGGCGGAAATCCTGTGGCGCCTGGGGCAAGCCACCCCGTTGTTACGAGTGTGTTTCCTTCCGTCGCATAAACCTTCACAAAGAGGGCATATTCATTCAGTTTATCGTTGGTAGATTCGAATCCAGAGGCTGTCCGCCTCGCAGTGGGAATGACTTTTTCAATTTCTAATTTCAACTTTTGCGTTTGGAATTGGCTTCCAACCGAGAAGTCCGAACCCAAAACCTTCATCTTGGCATCCTGATTTTCCGCATCATAAAATCCGAGTTGAGGATGATATTCTTCAAGATAAAATTTCTTTAGAGTTATGGAAAATGGCATTTCCGTGGGCAATTGTTCTGGGGAATTTTGTTCAGCCAGTGTTGGCACACGAACGGCTTGAATTGTATTTTCGTTTTCTCCAACGGCCATTCTGTATTTTTGAATATCGCCCGCGCCAAAAGCCATTGCAGCAACAACAATCCAAAATCCAGCATGACTGGAAAGAAATGCCCAGTCCTTCCAGGAAAATTCAAAAAGACGTCGCAGTGTGACAAGACCTAGGTTCAGTAGCAATAGTAGAAGAAGAAGCACAAATGGCCAGCTGCCCGTGATATTTGTAACCCATTCTTGCCCGCCTTGTGGCATGACTCCAGCGAGAAGAGCTAGGATGCCCACATATGCAAGTGTGACAATGCTTACGGGAATGCCGCCTAGCCAAGAAACAATTGGGTTTTCGCGCCACTGCCAGGATACAAAAAACAAAACACCCCACAACCCTGCGATGCCGTACAAATTATATGGCCAAGCAGGTGAGGAAATGTTTGTTGTGTGCGTAACGGCCTGAAGCAAAATACCGTTCAAAAAGAGAGCCGATGCTACAATAACCGCCTGTGGATAGCCCCAGGGGAAAGACCAAAAATGCAGGGGCTCTGGGCGGGGATTCGGTTGATTCATTTACGAGTTTTCATTTCATGATCGTATTGGTCGTCCCATTTTGAGATGACATTTGTGAGGATTTCTTGCTTCTCTTTATTGAGCTGTTCCATGTTCAAGCCAATGTATTGTTGGGCTTTCGCCTTAGTTGAAAGGTCGGGCATGGGAACGGGCTCTGTGTAGCCATGTTTTGCCAACACAACCGCCAGTTGAATACGGGCACCTTGAGCTTTGTCAATGGAAGTTGAAAGAATGCGCGCTGTTTCCAATGGGGCATGGAATGGGCCACCAATGCTGGCAACTGCAAAATCCCAACGCCATTGGGCATGACGAATTCCTGTGAGAATAGGTTTCATTTCTTCTTCTGATGCGCCTTTATCCCAAGCAAATTTAGCTTCAATATGGAGGCGACTGATTGCGTCTTGTGCGCGGTCGCGAAGTTCCTTAATTTTGTCTTGGCGCTCGTAAACATCTCTGATGAGTTCTTTAGCGTCGTTTACGTGACACACTTGGCAAGAATTAGAAATGTTGTTGAGTGGGCTCTGAATGTGATGGTCGGTCATTTTAATGCCACCTTCACTGCGATATGGCATATGGCAATCGGCACACGAAAGTCCGCGTTTCGCATGAATGCTGGTTTGAAAAATTTCGTAGTCGGGGTGCTGTGCTTTTAGCATGTGTGCTTTTGAAAGTGGATGAATCCAGTCGTAGAAATCGATGTTGTCGTAATAGTCTTCAATTTGTTCTACAGAAGTGCCTTTATCCCATGGGAAAGTTAGATAATTTGTTTTCTTGTCTTTGAAGTAGTATTCCACGTGGCACTGAGCACAAACCAAGGAGCGCATTTCTTGTTGAGTTGCGTTGTGAACATCTTTGCCCTGCCGCTCGAAAGCCTGAACAAGCGCGGGCCGGGAAATGCGGAGATTCATTGTTTTGGGATCGTGGCAATCAAGGCATCCAATGGAGTGCTTTACTTTGGGGCCGAGATCGGACCATTTGGATGCATAGAATGCTGCAATTCCCATCTCGTTCATAAGGCGTGGAACGTCGGGGCTTTTGCAAGTCCAGCAAGTTCCTGGCTGTGGCACTGCTGTCCGCAAAACATTTCGTATGTCGGACACTGCGTTAAAGTGGCCACGGGCCTGATTGTATTCACGAGAAAATGCGTAGCCCGCCCACATCACAACTTGATTGGGATTTTCGTCAAGAAGGTCGCGAACTGCACTTCCGGCATATTTGCTTTTGAATGATGAATCGGCGGTTTTTTTCCATGTTTCGTATTCTCGGGGAAAGTTGTCTTTCCATTTTCCGGAATCGGATTCCCACTGAGCAATGGGTGTGTTCATTTGAAACCGGTATTGGCTTTCAACGCGGCGTTCCATGATGGACGATGCAAAAAGTCCAATTCCGAATGTGATGGCCATAGTTCCCAAAAACAAGATCCACCCTATTGCCGGTTTCTTTTTGACGATTTCAGATATGCGCAGCATGGATTTTCTCCCTCAAAAAGACATTGTTCGTTCAGTGTGATGCAGATTTGTCTGTGTCAATAAGTTTGTCGAGCCAATCGGGGACGGGTTTTTCCAAGCGAGGCACTCGCACCAAGGGAGCTGCGCCGAGGCTATTGACTCTTCCGTGTGGAGTTTCGCGATGGCAACGCCAGCAGAGTCCGTCTTCTTTTGCATTGTATTTTACGGCAGACATTGTGCGATCGTGGCACCGTAGGCAGTTTTCTTCCACGGCGTGTGTGCCCATTTCCTTAATTCGAATAACCTGTGGTTCCATACGAAATGTGAACATAAAGGAATGACGCAGACCATCGAGAGCCTTAAATCCATACTTGCTAACAGGATCGGTGTGAGGAACGTGACAATCATTGCATGTGGCGCGAACACCATGATTGCCGCGTTGCCACGTTGCGTATTGCGTGGTCATGACGTGGCAGTTCATGCACACCGCAGGATTATCGGAAAGATACGAAAACGCTTTTGAAATGTGTAGAATATGAAAGCCAAGTCCGGCAAAAATTCCGCATATAATAATAACAGGGACGCGCCATTGAGGCGGAGGAATTACGGCAGCGAGTGCTTCAAGAACCTGTTTTTTGATATGAAACGACATGGTTGTTGTCCTGAACCAGTTGGTGAATTGACATAACTATTCTGGGGTAAACTCCAGAAATTTGCAAATCATTCTGGAGTTTGAAAAACCAGAATAGAGACGCGTTCCTTTTTTTGGCCGAGGAGAATAGGAAAACACCCAAGCCTTGCCGAGTCTCATTTTTTGGAATCGGCTGAGGCAAGGTTCCTTTTTTAAGCTCTCTTTTTAATCTCTCTTTTTAAGTTCTTTTTTCAAGCGAAGCGAAAGATTCTAGTTGCTACTCGTTACTAGAAAGTATTTTGGCTTACTTTGCCTTAGCGGCAGGAGCTTTTACGGCACTTTTTTCGGCAGGTTTTTCGGCAGGTTTTTCAGGGGTTTTGGTTGGCGCTGCTGGTGTTGCTGCTGTTGCTGGCTTGGTTGTAGCTGCTGTTGTTGGCTTGCCTGCGGCAGCTTCGGGGGCTTTTTCTGCACCTTTAATGCTGATGAGTTCGACTTCAAAAATGAGCGTTGCGTTTGGACCAATTTGTGGACCCGCACCGCGTGGGCCATATGCGAGCTCGGATGGAACAAATAGCTGCCATTTTGAACCCGTAGGCATGAGTTGAAGAGCTTCGGTCCAGCCTTTGATAACGCCGTTCACAGGAAATGTGGCGGGTTCGTTGCGCTTGTAGGAGCTATCAAACTCTGTGCCGTCAATGAGAGTGCCTTTGTAATTCGTGGTCACCATGTCGGTGTCCTTGGGTTTTGGACCTGTGCCTGCAGTGATCACTTTATACTGGAGGCCGCTAGCAGTGGTTTTCACGCCTTCTTTTTTAGCATTTTCTTCCAAGAATTTTTTGCCTTGTTCGACGTTCGCCTTGCCCTTAGCGTCGTTTTCAGCTTCAGCCTTTGCTCTCATTCCTTTTTGAAGATTGTCGAACAGCTTTTGGCGTTCTTCATCGGTGATGGGAGATTTTTTGCCGTCGAGTCCTTCGCGAAGGCCAAATACAACAGCGTCATAGTCGACTTCAATGCTGCGCTTCTTAAAGTCATCGCCGATTTGATGGCCGATCGCATACGAGACTTTTGATTTTTCGCTTTCAAGCTTCACTGCTTTTCCAGCGCCAGATGTACATGCGCTAAGTGCAAGCGCGAGAATCGACAAAGCAATCTTCTTCATGAGAACTCCTTTGAGAAATGAACCTATTTTCTGGGTAACTCGGCGGAGCTTAAAGGAGTTGTGAAATCTTTGCAAATGGTAGGCGGTTCTATTTTTGCAAAACCGTGCTGTTGTGGTGTTGCACTGCCATGGTGCTGCTTGCAGTGGAGCTTGTGGTTGCCCAAAATTTCGGAATTTAAAATTGAGTTTCGATTTGCCTTTTTGCCTTTACTTGGTTTTGCGACAAAGTGTAAAAAATTATCACGCATGAAAAATTGCGAGCAAGCTCTTAGAAGAGTCGCTTTTTGACATGCTATTTTATTGTTAGTTTCCGTTTTTTTGTTTGCTCTGTTTGTTGTTCTATTACCTTTTTTTGTTAGGGAGAGTTGTTATGAAAATGTTATTTGTTACTGCAATTCCTGCAATGATTTTTGCCGGCAACGCTTTCGCTGAGTGCTCAAATATTGTGCTCAATATGAAAGACATAAAGTCGGAACGTGAAATTACCACAGTTCTGGATTGCCATGACGCCTCGGCAACCATACCAGGCGCAACAACCATGCATTTTATGGAATGGAAACATGGCAAACTTTGTCAGTCCATTCAAAATTGCGGCAATGTTTTTTTCTGGAAAGGCCAGCTTTCTGTTGGTGCAAATTGGTATTGGGGAAACAGTCTGACCAATTTTAAACAAACTACAGATTCGGTGAATAAGTTTGCTCAAACTGCAAATGCTGTTACAAATGGCGGCAGTTCCGGTGGCAGCGAAGGTTCTTATCGGTGTACTGATTTTAACAAGTGGTCGGAATTTGAAAGAGGCGGATATGTAAAAGGTACCGCCGGGTACTATATGAATGCCTCTCAATATGGACAGTTCTCGCAGGACACTTGCGCTAATTACGACTTGGGTCGTGTGAGCGGCTCGCAGTGCACCGATCTCACTCGCGGTGTTCAAATCGACGGTGGTTACTATGTTCAGGGAGAAGCAGCAAAGAACTGGTTAAGTGCTGCTGGAAATTCAAAAGATGTTTTGACATGCGGTTATCTCGATAATAACTTTGCGCAAAATTACAGCAATACCGATGGCAGCTTGCTTCAGTTGACTGACGGGCAACTCAAAACAAGCGGTAGCGCCAATACCGATTGGCACACAGACGGCATTCAAGCCAACTTTTCCCTCGATTTTGGGCAAATCAATCGGTCGTGTTCCGCGGTTGAGGACTTTGGTTGTTTGTAAGCAACAAAGTTCTGATTCCTGAAACAGTGGCAGCGGGGGAATTTGTGGCAGCAATTGAGGAACCGTATTTTGTTTTCTCGATTGGCTGTTGTGTTTCCCCGAATAAAATGTCGTGTTTAACTGCACGCCAAAGGGGATTTTTATGAGAAAAGGGAAACGTTGGATTCAAGCCCTTGGCACGCTGCTTTTTGCATGGCTTATGCTCTTGGATTTACGTGCCTCAGCTGATGTGACATGTAAAATCATGAGCGGCGTGCGGGCCGAAATGGTTTGCGAAAATGGATCGGAGTATGGTTCGACAGTTACGGTACGCCACGTTCCTTCGTGGGGAGCGAATGCCGGTTATGTCCTTGTAGATATGTGCGAAGGAACCCCTCATCCTGAAACAATACCAACGAAGCCGGCACCGCCAGCGCAAAGTCAGCACAAAATTGGAATGTCTGTTCAAGGCAAGCCAGTTGCTGAGGACAAAACAGTTGTTCAAGACAACGTGCGGCTTATTGTCAAAGAAGAGGTTCGCACAATCGTTCAGGACGAGGTGCGATCTATCGTAAAAGAAGAAGTCCGCTCTATCGTCA
>CAIZES010000460.1 GCA_903932045.1 uncultured Silvanigrella sp.
GATGTCGCCGTCGTCAAAATAGAAGGGTTTTCACCACAAGACCTTCGCCAGGTCAGTCTTGCAAATTCTGACACGGTTGAAGTTGGTGATTGGGCCGTTGCCCTGGGTGCTCCATTTGAACTCCCACAAACATTAACTGTTGGCGTTATCAGTGCGCTCGGTCGCGGCGACATCATGAAAGAAGGATCTTCAATTCAAGATTTCATCCAAACCGATGCTGCCATCAATCCTGGAAACTCGGGAGGCCCACTCCTCAACATCGACGGCAAGGTTGTTGGAATTAACACCGCTATTTACAGTCGCACAGGAAGCTATTCGGGAATTGGTTTTGCTGTTCCGTCAAACATGGTGCGAACAGTTGTAGAAGAACTTATCAACGAGGGCAAAGTTTCTCGCGGATATATTGGCATCAATATGGGTGAAATTCCCAGCGGAATTGATATTCCATCCGGCACACAAGGCGTCTTTGTTGCCAAAATATTGCCCGGAACACCCGCCGAAAAAGCGGGATTAAAACCTTACGACATCATTCAATCCATTGACAATGCAAAAGTCACTTCTCCGCGAGAAGTTCGCCTCAAAGTTTCTTTTATTCGCCCGGGCACCGAAGTTTCCATGGGAATTTTGCGAGACGGAAAGCAAGTCACCGTTCGTGTTCGCATGGGAGATTTCGACGAAGGTAGCAAAAAAATTGCGCAAAATGAAAAATCGGATTCCAGCGAAGGTCCTGCCGCAAAACTCGGAATTGGCTTGCAAGATCTTACTTCCGAAATTCGCAAAAATATGGATGTCCGCGCAAAGTTGGGCGCCCTTGTTGTTGGAGTTTCCGAAGATTCCGAAGCTGCTGGCCTTCTCGGACAAGGCGACGTCATAATTGAAATCAATCGCAAGCCTATCAAAAATTCCAAAGAAGCTGGAAAACACATTTCCGAAGCACTGGAAAAAGGTCGCGATCTTGTGTTTCTCGTCGAGCGCGAAGGCGTGAATCAATTGGTAGTCATTCGCCGCAAGTAACCCTCGGAGAATATCTTGACCGAAGTGGCTCTCTCAATAGTTTCCATCCATCTCGGTGGAACACAAACCAAAAAAACAGCGGTCGTGAGAGCCTCGGTTTCGCTGTCTCGTATCTTAAGTGGAATTCCACCGGGAGCGGAACACAAACAATTTGCCACCGCCATTCACAAATGGTTTCCAAATATTCCATGCGAACCACTCAACACTGGCACAAGTTCCAAACGTTCGGCACCGTTGCTATGGATGGCTCACATTCGAGATATTGGCGCAACATCCCGTTGTGATAGCGACACAAATTTAATACACACTTTAAGCAATACAACAGAAGCCAACATCATATGCATCAATGCTCCTCTCTCACTTCCGCCATGCACAACCTGCTCGGAAGAAACTTGCTCCGGCCCCGAACATTGCACACAAAGCAACTGTCTTTTAATGCACAAAGAGTGGCTGAATTTGCGCGCGAACAAAGAGAAGAAAATTCGCATCCCGCAAACATACACCGATCGCTACTTCGACTTTTTCTGCCGCCACCATCTCGACCATCCCGCACTCATGTCCACTAATGATTTTGAACCCATTCTGGGTTCGGGCCGCGCACCCCTCACAATGCGCGCCTTGCATATCAAAAAACGTCTAAAAGCAATTTTTCCAAATGCGCTCTTTTTAGAAACAAACACAGCTATTGCCGCCATGGGCTGGGCACTTTTTTGCGGTTATCAACCTCGAAAAATGGACCACTTTCGGCAAGATCTCGAAAGTCCAACCATTCGAGCCTCCATCTTGCGACGGCTGGAAAACAAACATCTTGCTGTTCGAGGTGCAGGATTTCACCAAATGCTCTACCTTGAATTTGCCGAACATCACGAAACGTTTTTGGCGGCAATGGGAGCTTTGTCAGCGTGGGGCCTCCTCAACGGAGAAGCCTATGTCTCCCAGGAGTTTCAGAGTCAAAACCCAACAGACCCCTTCAATGGATGGTCCATAATTCCAAAGGAGATAGCTGATCGTGCTTGGGAACAATGAACAACTGTCCGAAAAATTAATTGAAAAAGTGGAAGACCTCAGCGGCTGGATTCTACCTAATGCTGCTTGGAAAGAATGCGAAGACTGGTGGCATATTCCCGTGCTGTACGATCTGCGAGATGCAAATTATAAACCACTGGCTACTCCCGAAGCCAGACAGGTTCTCGACTCCGGAATTGAAGAAACCATTCGTGATTTTGCGTCAACTGCGGGATTTTTTCGAATCTCACGGAAAATGATAGATGGCCGTTCCATGACTCTCGCGCAACTTGTGACACTTCAAAGTCTGTTGGAATTTTGTAATCCCGATTCCGAAATTGGCCTCCTTGGCCCCGACTCCAACAGCCCAGTCCGCACAACCACTGTGGAAAAAATACTCAAAACACGAAATCCCCAGGCCTTGTTTCCAATACAAAAATAAACCCCTGCAGCCTTACTTTGGAGCTGCGGGCGTTTGAACAGGAGTTGTTACGGCAGCTGGTGCTTGAACTCCAACAGGCGTTGCGGGTGCCGCAGGAACATCCTTCAGAAGCTTTTCCACTTCACGACCCACACCATAATGTTCGTGTGTTTTTAGCCATGCCAGTGAAAGCGAAAGTGCAAAAAAGAGAGCTCCAGCAATCCAAGTTGCACGCACAATAAACGATACACCTCCCGAAGCGCCAAAAAAACCGGCCGAGTTACCAGCGCCAAACGCCGAACCCATGCCTCCCTCGTTTCCGTGCTGCAAACCCACGACAAGAATCATAAGGACAAGCACGTCAATAACCAACAAAATCGTAAGAAAAGTAATCAATGCGATGTCCTCCGTGGAACGTGTGCAACAAAATGCGCCCTTATCTATGGCACAACCTGCGCGGGGGCACAAGCCACAACCCCAAAACTGGAAAAATCGCCCCAAGATTCGACATATCTGACCTCTTCATGTATTCCTATAGCGGTTGCATGTTCTATCCAAAAAAGGGCAATTTTCAATATGGCACAATCAGATTCATCCAAGTCCAAAATAAAGCCGACCTCAGAAAAATCCACCACAACTAGCGCTGCCACCAAATCAACAAGCCCTAAGCCTTTGGCTGCAGCAAAATCCGCTCCCGAAAAACAGGAATCCAAATTAGCGAAAGAAAAAGTTGAAAAGAAACCTGTTGCCAAATCTGTGGAAGGCAAAACCACAGCAAATACATCTGCAGCAAATGCAGCTACAACAAGCAAAGCCAAGAAGCCTGCTGTCGCAAAACAGCCTTCACCTGGCATGAAGCCTGCTGCAAGTGAAAAATCGACAACAGCCAACAAACCCGCTGCGCCCAAAAAAGCGACGGCAACCAAGCCACCCATCGCTCCCAAGCAGCAAAAGTCAGCCCCTTCAGAAGTACCAACGAAACAGCCTTTACCAGCAAAAAATACCGCCCCTGCTACAAAAGCGGAATCAAAAACACCAGTGGAAATAGCGCCCAAGGCTGCACCCAAGGCCGCACCCAAAGCTGCACCCAAAGCTGCCTCCAAGCCTGAAATTAAGGAATCCCCAAAAAAACCTGAAGTCCACGCAACGAAAAGCGCAAACAAAACAGCTACCGAAAAAGTTTCAAACGAAAAAATAGCTGCAACCGGGCCAGCAAAAACGCACTCAACTCCAGAAGTAACAACGACTGCCGCACCAAAAAAAACAACACCAAGTGCGCCTAATGCGGTCTCAAGCCAAAAACAATCCCCTGCTAAAGAACATTCGCCTGAAGCAAAAATTTTGTTGGCTCTTGGAATGCAGGAAAAGTTCGTTCAACAATTCGAAGAAAGCAAAATTGGTCAAATCAATGCGACACACCTTGCAATTCTTCCGCACGCAATGGGCGGCGGTGAAATGCTCGTCACTGGGCTAGAAAACACCGATAAAGCGGTCCTCTATTTCCTCACAGCGGGTCATCGCCTTCTTAGCAAAACCGTTCCCAACGGTAACCCTCAGGCTCCCTCAACTCTGATTTTGCTCAATGAGCAGTCGGAAGTGAACGCCACTATGGGAATTGCAAATAGAATTTTCAAGGGCATGGGAATAAAGGTTGCAACGTTCAATTCCAATGAACTCGTAAACGGTCATGCCGAAAAAGCTCTTGCGTCTTCGCCAGATATCTTAATCACCACAATTACCAACGCACAACAGGCTATCTCTGCAAAAAAGCTTCTTACAAACAACGTCCGAATTGCCATCATCGATAATCTCGATAAAGCTGTTACCGGGCAACTTGCAGCACCACTGGCGCAAACCATACAGTCCCTCCGAACTGCCAAAATTCAAGCAATGTTTTTCGCACCCTCATCTACCGATGCCGCGCGCCACTTTGCATCTCTCAACATGGAGGAGTGCGCACATTTCGATGCAGACATTCAAACTTGGTGCTCCGAGCACAGCAAGGAACAATGGCTACACGCCATTCCTGCCGTCGAAAAATTCAATGTCTTGTTGGGAGTTTTGCAAAATCGCAAGCCAAAATTTGCTCTTGTTTTTGCAAACACACGCACAGTTGCAGAATGGCTCACATACAAACTTATCAAAAATGGCTACAAGGCGGACTGCCTGACACTCGTCCCCTTCCGTTCGCGCATGGAAAATTTGTTTTCACGCATCGAAAAGTCCGAGATCAATATTCTCGTGACCACCGACAGCTCTGTTGAAAACCTTCATTTCCAAAATTTAGCGGATGTCATTAGCTTTGACGTTCCTGAAGAAGCTCAAAATTATCTGGACCGCCTAAGTTGCTTGTCCCGCGATTCCAAAAATGTGGCTGCAGTCACACTCCTTTGTGAACACTACGGCTACCATATGAAAGCCATTGTTGAGCTCATTGGCTCTATGCCGGAAACACGCCCGGTACCTGAGCAATATGCAAAAATCGAAGATAAATCCGATATGCCATTCGACTCTCGCGGTCGGGTTAAAAATATTTGGGACCCCAAAGCTGCTCAAGAAGAACGTCCTCGCCACGACGATCGCCCACGATTCGAAGAGCGTCCGCGTCATGCAGCACATGCAGAACGTCCACAAATTCAGACGTCTCAAACCGAACCAACTGTGCTTCCAGAACAACAACCCCTAGCTGCAAAGCACACCCCAACGTTGCACACTGCTCGCCCAGAGCAACAAACAGTGGCTGCGAAGCACACTCCAACGTTGCACACTGCTCGCCCAGAGCAACAGACAGTGGCCGCGAAGCACACTCCAACGTTGCACACTGCTCTCCCCCCAGAACAGCAAGCAGTGGCTGCAAAACCGCAACAGCCACAGCAAGCTCATGCTCCTCGCGCAGAACAACCAACAATTGTTGCAAAACCAATGCAGCAAACATCCGATACCCTACGCCGTGGTCGCCCAACTGGAACAACAGAAGCACCGCGCGGCCCCCGTCGCGACGAAAAAGCTCGCGAAACAATCGAAGCCGCACTTGCTGCCGCACGCGAAGCCGCCAGGCGCAAGCAAGAAGTTCTTGGCATGCCCACAGGCGATGTCAAACGCGATCTTTCAAATCTGGTTGCCATTGCCCGCGAAAGCTTTGCTGCCGCAGTGGATGTGGTGGGAGAACGCGTTGCCGGACAACTCGAAGAAAGGCTTCCTACACTTGTGGATATCCTCCGCAAAACATGGGAGGCCCAAAAGGAACGTCGCAAACGCGAACGCAACGGAAAATAATATTGTCGAGTTTTGCACTAAAGGCCGCCGCAAGGCGGTCTTTTTTTTGTGCTCGCAACTCATTCTACATAAAAAAGGAGAACCGAAGTTCTCCTTTTTCCAATTCCAAGAAGGACAAGAGGAATTACTTCTTCTTACTGGACTTCTTAGCCTTGGTGGAACGCTTTACGCCAGTCACTTGCTCTTTGAGAGACTTAGCTGGGCGGAATGCGATTTTCTTGGAAGCGGGAATCTTGATTTCTTCACCAGTTTGAGGATTGCGGCCCATGCGAGCAGCGCGATCTTTAACTTGAAGAATACCAACGCGGTCAATGCGAAGCTTGCGTCCGCCAGTGACTTCGTTCTCAACAGTTGTGAGGAATCCTTGAATGATGTCCTTCACAATCCTCTTGGGAATGCTCAGATTCTTTTCTTGAAGAAGACTATTGATACGATCGCCAACGATAGAAATCATCTGACTGGTGGAAACTGTGTGGCTCTTTGCCATAACGACACTCCTCTCATGAAAGTTCACACAATACAGACTCCAAGTGAATAACTTGAAGACCAAAAAACAATTTAAAAAAAACTCTGAATACAAAATTACGGAACAGTTAAAACAAAGTCAAGGGAGGGTAAGAAAAAAACAGTAATTTGTTTTACGGTCTCCTCAAAAACAGCATAAAAAGCGAACAACTTCAGTAAACTTCCGATTTGAAAATTTCCAACTTACGGCCCCTAGTCGATCCACACCTAAAATGGGACCACCGACCCACTTGAAAGACATCCCAATTTATGCCTGACAAAAACACGCAACAGTCAAAGATTCCGCTCCCCCCATGGGTTGCACCCCTACAAGGACTGGGGCATAGTCTTGGGGTCTCTATTTTTTGTTCCCCGCGATCACTATAAGGAGTTTCAAAATGAGCCATATTATCAATATTAAGGCACGCCAAATTCTCGATTCTCGCGGCAACCCAACCGTTGAGGCAGAAATCCTCACCGATCACGGTATTGTTGCTCGCGCATCTGTTCCATCGGGCGCAAGCACCGGCGAACACGAAGCCTGTGAACTTCGCGACAACGACAAAACCCGTTACGTTGGCAAGGGCGTTCTCAAAGCTGTTAAGAATGTGAACGACATCATTGCTCCCAAACTCATCGATTCCGAACTCGACGTTGCTGATCAAGTTAAAATCGATAGTTTCCTCATTGAACTCGACGGAACCGAAAACAAAACCAAGCTTGGTGCGAACGCCATGCTTGCTGTGTCGTTGGCAGCGGCTCGCGCAGCAGCGGCAGAAGCAAATCTTCCACTCTATAGATACCTGGGCGGCAGCTACGCAACCACGCTTCCTGTTCCTCTCATGAATGTTATCAACGGCGGCGCACATGCCGACAACAATCTCGACTTTCAAGAATTCATGCTCGTTCCAAACGGCTTCAATAGCTTTTCCGATGGCCTCCGCGCTGGCGTAGAAGTGTTCCACAACCTCAAAAAAGTCTTGCATGAACGCGGTCTCGTTACAGCTGTTGGCGACGAAGGCGGCTTTGCCCCTAGCCTCAAGAGCAACGAAGAAGCTCTCCAAGTTCTCTGCACAGCAATCGAAAAAGCTGGCTATAAACTCGGCGACCAAATTTCTTTCGCTCTCGACGTTGCTTCAAGCTCGTTCTACAACAAAGACAAAAAAGGCTACGACCTTCACAAATCCAAGGGTGGCATAAAATCCTCCGAAGAAATGATTGAACTCTATGCTGGACTTTGTGCAAAATACCCCATCATCAGCATCGAAGACGGTCTCGACGAAAACGATTGGAATGGCTGGAAAAAGCTCACTGAAACCCTGGGCCGCAAGGTTCAACTCGTTGGCGACGATCTCTTTGTAACCAATGCAAAGTTGCTCAAGAGAGGCATTGAGTCCGACACCGCAAACTCAATTCTTATCAAGGTTAACCAAATCGGAACTCTTACCGAGACACTCAAAACAATTGAGCTCGCAAAAACCAACGGGTACACAACAATCATTTCACACCGTTCCGGCGAAACCGAAGAAACCTTCATCGCCGACCTCGCTGTTGCAACAAACTCTGGCCAAATCAAAACGGGTAGTGCATCCCGCACCGACCGTATTGCGAAGTACAACCAGCTCATTCGTATTGAAGAAGAGCTTGGCAACACTGCTCTTTACGGATGGCGCGGTGGCCGTCGCCACTAAGACCTCAAACCCAATCGAATTCCTGCTTAGCAACTTGGAGTGAGTTCCTTGAATCACGAAGAAACACTGAGTCGTTTAGCAGGAATTGTCGACCGTGTTACATTTCATAACACAGAAAACGGCTGGTCTGTTTTAAAAATCTCTCCCTATAACGAACCTCACAGGCTTGTCACCGTTGTTATTCATCAGGCAAAAGTCTTTGCGGGATGTTCCATGGAATTTTGGGGAGAGTGGAGTATTCATCCCAAACACGGCGAACAATTCAAAGCTCTTCGCGCGATCGAAACAAAGCCAGCATCAACTGCTGCAATAGAAAAATACCTGGGATCAGGCCTTATCAAAGGCGTTGGACCCAAAATTGCAAGTCGAATTGTAAAACACTTTCGCGATAAAACTCTTCAAGTTTTTGAAGATAGCATTGACGATCTCCTTAATGTTCCCGGAATCGCTAATAAGAAATTAGTAGACATAAAAGATTCCTGGCAGGAACACAAAGCAATTCGGGACGTCATGATTTTTTTGCAAGGATATGGAATCAGCACGCTCTTTGCCGTCAAAATATTCAAGGCCTACGGAAAAAACGCAGTTTCAATAGTTTCGAAAAATCCGTATCAACTTGCACATGATATTTATGGAATAGGTTTCTTCTCTGCCGATAAAATCGCCCTAAGCATGGGCTTTCAAGAATACAGTTCCGAACGAATATTGGCAGGAATCAAACACGTTCTGGCATCATCACGAGAACAAGGTCACTGCTATCTCACTGAGGAACAAATTCTCAATGGAACAGCAGATCTTCTTGCGAACTCCAAGAAAAATCCCCACGAAAATCAGAGTGCAAATCAGAGTGCAAATCCAGACAAAACGCCAAACGAAAGCCAAATCAAAGAAAAAATTGCACTCCACCGAGACGCACTTGTGCAAGCCAACGAAGTCAAAAAACGCTGTTTGGTGTCAGATACCAATCAAGAAATATCTGCATACTACTCGAACTCTCTTTATTATGACGAACAGTATGTAGCAACAAAGATCAAAAACTGGATTGGCGACCGCATTTTAGTGGATCTCCACAGAGTTGAAAACTGGGCAACAACCTATTGCGCCAAACACAGCATCAACCTCAGCGAAGAACAGAAAAACTCGGTTATCGGAATTACAGAAAAATCGTTTTGCATTCTTACAGGTGGTCCCGGATGCGGAAAAACAACAACCACGCGAGTTCTGGTAAAACTTTTAGTGGCAATGAAAAAACAAGTTGTCCTTGCTGCGCCCACCGGTCGGGCTGCTCAACGCATGAGTGAAGTCATCGGCATTGAAGCCAAAACCATCCATCGTCTGCTGGAGTGGCTACCCAAAATCGGACGGTTCAAAAAATGCGAAGACGATCCACTCGTTCTCGACTTTCTCGTTATTGACGAATGTTCCATGCTTGATATTTCTCTAGCAGCAGCCTTGTTGAAAGCAATTCCCAAAACCGCGCAAGTTCTCTTTATCGGAGACCCCGATCAATTGCCTTCGGTAGGGGCTGGCAATGTTTTGTACGATATTCTGCAAACAAGTCGAGTACCCAGTTTCCGTCTTACAAAAGTTTTTCGTCAGGCCGAAGAATCTATGATTATTAGATTTGCTCACCAAATAAATAAAGGAGAAGTTCCAAAAATCTCCTCACCATTTTACAACCCAGCGCTTTGGGAAGAAAAAGCTGGATGCCTCTTTATTGATGCAGAAGAAGCAAATCAAGAGCAGTTGCGCTTTCTGCAAAAGGCAAAATATGCCATAAAACGCGCGGTAGAAAGTGGGGAAGAACAGCTTATTCAAAGCGACAATAGTTTCTCTGCTATCATGACCCACGACAATGAAAATGACTCGATAAAAATAGAAAACCTCTTGGTCCAAGAATTCAAAACCAAATCCGAAATAAATGCCCCAACATTTATCATCCCAGAGAAATTTAAACACGTCGATTTCGACCAGATACACAAGGCAAAAGGAGCTGTAGAAGAAATCAAAGCAATCATGAAATCTGTTCATCCTTGGTCGGCTCTGCATTCCGGAAAAACAGCTCTAGACATGATTTTGCATCTGTACACCAAAACAATCCAAAAACATTTTGGCACAGCCACAGAGATTCAAATTCTCAGCCCGCAAGTGAGAGGAACTCTCGGCACCGCAAACTTGAATTCTTGCATTCAATCGTCTCTAAACCCAGAGCGCAGCGGAATAAAGCATCTCAAAATTGGCGATCGTATTTACAGAGAAGGCGACCGCGTTATTCAAACAAAAAACAACTACGATCTTGGCGTTTTCAATGGGGACATAGGCAAAATATCGCATATCAATCTCGAAAACCTAACGTGCGAAGTAATTTATAACAAGCAGGAACCAGTCTTATACGCACGCGAAGATCTCAATGAAGTTTCCTTGGCCTATGCCATTACAATTCATAAATCCCAAGGCAGTGAATTTGACGCCGTCATCATCCCTGTTGCCAATCAACACTTCAAAATGCTCTACAGGAATCTCATATACACCGGACTCACCCGTGCAAAAAAACTCTGCATTTTCATTGGCAATAGAAAAGCTCTCGCGCTTGCGGTTCAGCAAATCGACAACCGCAAGC
>CAIZES010000461.1 GCA_903932045.1 uncultured Silvanigrella sp.
AGATGTTTGGTTTTTCGGTAGAGTGGCTGCGAACCTATCTTCCCTTTGAGAATGGAGTTCCCTCGCATCAGACGGTCGGTCGGGTGATGTCATTGCTAAAGGGCTCTATCGCAACTCTGCAAGAAGAAAAAGCCACACCTCAAATCCCGAATAGAATTCCTACACTTGTTCAAAAATCGGCCACTTCATTTTGAGTTAGTAGTTTTTGAAAACCGAGGCCAGGGCATCTTTTTGTTCGGCGTTTGGCCAATTAAAAACGATAACGCCCGTGCCCTGAGAAAGTGCTATTTGGGCTTGTGAAGCCAGTTTGGGGTTGGAAGAATGGAGTCCAACGGCATGAGCTCCTAAAGATTGTGCTGCAGAAAGCTCGGTTGAAAAATTGGCAGGGACGTATGTTTGAACAGACTTTAAATCGACTTTCCAGTTTTTCCAGTCGGCAAGGAAATTTTTGTTTGCATAGGCGTATGGGTTGCTTGCAATTTCAACGCTCACGTTCGAATTGATTTCATGTATGGCGGAATAAATGGATTTGCTGAGAGTTGTAAGGCCAGCGCGGAGGGCTTCGGGGTTTGAAATGCATGATAAATTTCGCGTGTCGTAGCCCATGTGGTCGTCGAATTGTATTCCGGAAATTCCTTTAACGGCTGCCATTTCTCTCGCTAAATCGACCACTTTTTGGCGAGCGTCCGGGTTTGTTGTGTCTAAGTAATACTTGCCGTCGGCATCATGGCATGGAAGATAAAGGGCTCTTTCGGAGTCGTTTGGAACACCCAAATACTTAATTCCCGTTTGATTCCAAAGAACAACCCGAATGTTTGCATTGCGAGCAGCAGCTATAACGTCGTCAAGATGCTCTTTTGCCATAGTGTATTCTGGATATATTGTGTTCATATGAAGTGTTTGCATGGAAGCGAAGACAAATTGAATGGTGTCTTGCGATGCAAAATTTGTTCCCAGCCAAAGTCCTTTTACGAGTGTGCTGTTTGTTTTTGTTCTTGTTGAAGATTCCATTGAGGCTACGGTGCCTGCAGGTTTGCACGCAAAAAGAACAGGGCAAAGAACAGGGCAAAGAACAGGGCAAAGAGCGAGAATAATGAATCGAGAGGACAATTTTGTTGTGGCCAGTTTCTGTTGCGGTTTTTTCACAGCAATTTCCCTCGTTGAAGATGTTTCCACTTTTGGACTTTCAGTTTTGAAGCTATCACCGATTGTAGCATCAAGTGCTTGTTTTGTGAAATCTGAGGGTGGCCATAGTAAAAATGCACACCCCAAAAATTCCGAGTCCCAGAAAGGATGGGGCAAGGTCGGTGAATGTTGAGCCCTTTAGCATCACCCCTCGTAATATTTCGCCAAAGTAGCGCAGCGGATTAAGATAAGTAATGGGTTGCATCCACCAGGGCATTGAAACGATAGGAGTGAGTATCCCCGAGAGAAGCATTGCGGGCATTAGTATCAAAAACCCCGACAGCAATGCCTGCTGCTGTGTTTTGCTAATTGTGGAAACAAATAGCCCCAACCCTACGGTATTGAGAAGGTAAAAACAGGTTCCTACAAAATAGAGAATTAGCGAACCGCGAATGGGAACGTGGAAAATAATCATGCTCAGCACAAGAACAGCAAGAATATCAACGAGCCCAAAAATAACAAATGGCAGTACTTTTCCAAAAAGAAATGCAAACCGCCCAATGGGTGTGACTGCAACTTGTTCCAACGTTCCCATTTCCTTCTCACGCGCAAGTCCAATGGAGGTTGCAACCATTGTCACAACAAGCAAAATAAGAACGGCAACCCCAGGAACCATAAAAATGGATGAGCGCATTTCTGGGTTAAAAAACACGCGTGGATTGAGTGTGATGTGAAAAGGAACAGAATTTGGAACGTTTTTTGAAGCATTCTGTGAAGCATTCTGTGAAGCAAAAAATCCACTGATTCCGTTTGCTGCAAAGCGTCCAACAACGGGGTTTGTTCCGTCTACCAAAACCTGAATGGGGGTTGCTTTACCTTTGAGAATATTGACTGTTGTGTTGTGTGGGACGACCACAACGGTTTCCGAACGCCCAGTGCGAATTTCGTTTTGAGGATTGGTACAGTCAACGGGCGCGTGAATAAGTTGAAATGTGCCGTCGGCAGTGAGTTGTTGAGCAAGGCTACGGGATGTTGGTGTTCCGTCCAAATCGCATATTGTTGTTTTGATTTTGTCTACGTCAAAGTTTACGGCAAAACCAAACACAGTGAGTTGAACAAGAGGTGCCACCAATAACATGGCCAGAAGGCGCTTGTCGCGAAAAATTTGCAAAAATTCTTTTCTCAGAACAGCAAGGAAGGCAATCATGTTATGCTATCCTTCTTACAAACCGAGCTCTTGCTCCGGCAATAACAATAATGGAAAACGCAGCAAGACCAATAAAATGAGGCCATAAATCTTGAAATGTAGAGCCTTTGAGCAAAATCGCTCGCAGGATGGTCATAAAATATCGAGCGGGGAAAATCAGCGACAGAACTTGCAAAATGCGAGGCATATTGGAAATGGGATATAAAAATCCCGATAGAAGTATTGTTGGTAAAATTGTTGTGAACGCTGCGCCCAACGTTGCCAACATTTGATTGCGTGTGACTACGGATAGAAAAAGTCCGTGGCCAAGCATGCCAATCATGAATAAGAGTGTGGCAAATGCAAGCAATAGCGGATTTCCAACCATAGGAACGTCAAACACTCCCATGCCAACAGCCAGCACAAGCAGCGCTTGTAAGCATCCAATAGCGAGGTAGGGAAGAAGTTTTCCAAGCACTACCTCCAAACGAGTCACTGGTGTTGCAAAAAGTTGTTCCATGTTTCCCCGTTCCCATTCTTTTGCAACTGTTAGCGATGTCAACAAAACAGCAACAATAGCAAGAACAAATGCAACCAAACCTGGAACAAAAAATATGGCCGATTGCAATGCGGGATTGTATTGCAGTGTGACTTCAGTCTTCAAAAGGGGTCTGCTTTTTTGTAGAGTTTTTTTGTATGCAATATTTTCAGACTCACTTTGAACAAAAGCTGCTAGACTTCCTAAAAGCGATCCGGCAACAGTGCCACTGGAGCCATCCACAAGGAGCTGAATGTCGGTGGATTTTCCCTTTTCGATGTTTGCAGAAAAATGACGTGGAATAACCAATGCTCCCAAGGTCCGACTTCGTCGAAATGATGTGACAACGTCGTTGGGATCTTTCAGCCAGTCTTCAACCAAGAATTCTTGATTGGCTGTGAGATTGCGCACAAGATTGTGCGACGCAGGAGTGTTATCGAGGTCAACAATGGCGAGTGGAGCTTTGTCGAGATCGAAACTTACTCCGTATCCAAAAAGCACGAGAAGAACAATGGGCAAAACAAATGATACAGCAAGAGCTCTGAGGTCGCGCAAAATGTGAAATGTTTCTTTTTCAGAAATGGCTAAGGTTCGTCTTACGGATGGCGAGAAATTTTCGAGATTCATCACTTTTCTCCCGCGGTGTTATCGTCTTCTTTAACAACAGTGTGGAATACGTCGTCCAAAGAGGCGCTGCCCTTTGCACAAATTGCGTTGGCATCAAAGCTGTGCAAAAAGTGTGTGAGAGAATTGTGATCGAAAAGGCCGGAAACTGTTCTCACGCGCAACCCCTTTCCGTAGGGGTGTGCAGAAAACACCGAAGGCCTCATGTTCAAAAGTTGTTTCTTGATTTGCTGTGCACGATTGGTTTGCAGAATCCAAAAATCGCCAGGAACATGCCGCGACTTGAGTTCTTGTGGCGAACCTAAAGTGACAAGGCGCCCCGAGGCCATAAGACCAACGCGTTCGCAAAACTCTGCTTCGTCTAAGTAGTGTGTTGTGAGGAACGCGGTTGCTCCTTGTTGCACACGGTGTTTTACGATGTCGATAAACTCGCGTCGCGAAGCAGGGTCAACGCCCGCAGTGGGCTCATCCAAAAACAGAATTTCGGGATTGTGCAAGAGTGAATTTCCCAGTGCAACGCGTTGCTGCCATCCCCCAGCAAGTTCGGATGTGATAGTTTTTCTATGGTTCGTAAGGCCAGTTTCGTCAAGAATAGAGTCTATTTTGTGCAAAAGCGTTTTTCCAGAAAGGCCATAGGCACCCGCAAAAAAACGCAAATTCTCTTCCACGGGAAGATCTGGGTAAAGTGAAAATTTTTGCGACATGTATCCAATGCGACGCTTCACGGCGTTCGGATTTTTAGCAACGTCAATGCCTGCAACCAGTGCCGTTCCATTGGTAGGTGCAAGCAAACCACAAAGCATGCGAATGGTTGTTGATTTTCCGGCTCCATTCGCGCCCAAATATCCAAAAAATTCCCCGCGACGAACTTCGAAATTGACGTCTCGAACAGCAAAGAAGTCGCCAAATTTTCGTTCGAGATTGGAAACGTGGATGGCATTTTCGTTCTGCATTGGATTTTCGCTCACAACTTTTCTCCTGTTGATGTGGAGAAGCTGGGTGATTGTTGTTGCATAAGAGCGAGAAAGTAATTTTCGAAATTTGGAATTTCGGTGGGTTGGGTGCCAAGTTTTTCGCGAGCCAGTTGATCGGGGTCGCCGCATGCTAACATTTCGCCTTTGTGCATGAGCCCCACGCGTGAACAGCGCGCTGCTTCATCCATGTAGGATGTGCTGACAACAATGCTCATGCCTTCGTCGCGAAACGCATACATTAAATCCCACAGTTCGATGCGCGAAATAGGATCAACGCCGTTGGTTGGTTCGTCGAGAAGTAAAATTTGTGGTTCGTGTAAAAGAGCGCATGAAAGCGCAAGCTTTTTATACATGCCGCCAGAAAGTGCATCTGCACGCCGATTTTTGAAGG
>CAIZES010000462.1 GCA_903932045.1 uncultured Silvanigrella sp.
GGTTTGGGAGTGAAAAGGCGTTTGGAACTCTTAGACCCATCCCTTTCGACATCTCTAGTGAGCCGCGCACCTACCGTGCGACATTGTCTTGGCTCCATCCCCGAGTTACATTTGCTTGCCCGTCCCGAACCCCTTCGCTCGTGAATATCTGACCCAACGGCTATCCATATTTCTTGCAGGAGTGGGGCTACGAGACTTGGAATATCGCACCCAAACCTACCATCGATGCCGAAGACATCGATCACGCCACGCCACGCGTGCTTAAAAAACTCGATGAGAGTTTCTTCCATGTGAGATTCGAACGCGCAACAGAGGCCGAAAAGCGATATCTTCGAGCACTTGCAGAACTCGGCAGCGGCGAACACTCCTCCGGAGAGGTAGCAACTCTCATGAAAAAATCCACCGGTACAACCGGACCACTTCGGGACGGACTCATTAAAAAAGGAATGGTGTACGCACCACGGTATGGATTTGTGGAGTTTACTGTGCCTCTATTTGATGGTTTCATGCGACGAACCGTTCATATGTCGTGAACTGCTCACTGGACCCTCAGAAAAGGATATTCCCATGCATGTCGCGCGCCGGAGTTTATTTCTTGGCGCGAAAGGGCCTTCATAGAATGGCCGAGCCGCAGTGTTGCGATGCAACGCGCACCACTGGAGTTGACTTTTTCTCTCCGAGACGCCCCTTGGTTGACATCGTTTTTCTTGACAGCACAAGCAGTCTATTTTAGCAACCGACAGTCGTCGAACTGGCCGCAAAGAGAGCAATATGCGCAATTTACTGCTACCAATTCTCTTGCTGATAAGCACCGAGGCACTCGCTTTAGGGTGGAGCAGTGGTGGGGGAGAACTCTTTTTGGACGCTTCAAACCCATGGTTCGTGCGTAACACCAAATCCGTTTCATACTGCGTCCGGATAGACGAGGCCAACTTTGGAATCAGCGAGGACCGGGCTGCGGAGTTGGTGACGAGTAGCTTTGCCTACTGGACTCGTTTTTTCGCAACGAGTTCCATCTGGCAAAACTGGGGTGTTGCACACCAAACATTTCATCGTGTGAACTGCAACTCACTTGCTAACGCAGACGTGACTTTTCTGTTCGGGACATTAGATCCACTTTTACCACAGGAACGCAAACAGCTCAGCACGCCAGAGCGCCGAATTGGAATAGCCGTCCGCACGGACTACGATCTTTCAACAATGAGGGGGCGGGGCTTTATCTATCTTTCTCCTCAAGAGGGGAAACTGGCTCTTAAGCATGGAATTGGAAAAATCGACAGGCCTTGGAGTTATGAGAATGGCGCACTTGTGAATCTGGTTCTCACGCACGAACTTGGTCATGTCTTCGGCTACAGACACGATAGTACTTTGTTTCCCATGGGGGAGCGATTCACCGATGATCTTTTGGATCCTATCTATGCTCGCGCGTACGCACCAATAAGTCGGGCTCTGGAATCGGGGAAAGTTTCCGAACTAAGCTCAACTCTGATGGATAACTGCTTTGAAGAATCAGAAGTTCAAAATGTCCCCGAAAACAGGTCGCTGCTAGCTTTCTATGGAGTACGAGAAGGATCTCGGTGCATTCGAGTTGTGCAAGCAGGAAACTCGCTTAGGGTCTTCTCTCGCGTGCAGCCTGAATCGGCATGGGTTCTCACGGGCACCGGCTTAGTCGAGGCGAGCACTCGCAAAGAACTTGCTGGCCCCACGATCTATATCCCTCCAGAGCAATCCGCGCTTCCGCGCGAGAAACAAGTTTTTGGAGACATCCGAAACAGTCGCTATCTCACACTGCCGGGCGGCGTGATCGAATCGGCAACTGTGCGCTACCAAACCGTCGATCGCCATGTACAGCGCGATCTTGCTCTAGTTAAATCACCCTTAGAATCGCACCTCTCTGGGTTTTGGAACGGAATTTCCATTCCTGACGCACTCAACGCCTCGTCGTTTTCATTGTTCACGACTGTTCCGGGGTCCAGCGAAAAAGATCGACGTTGAACTGATAAAGATCTTCGAAAGGACCTTCTGCCACAAGCCCTTGGACTTGCGAAATAAGTTCAAGAAGTCTCGTATGAAATTCATTCCTGGCCTTCTCATTACTTGAAAAAACCACAGAGATGCCCATCGCATTTTGTCCTCTCTGACGCGCACAGCGGCTTAACCCAAGAAGCTGAAGTTGACTGCGCCATGCTGGATAAAACGGAGAGCCTTTTTCAAGATGAACCGAATCCTTCAAAATACGAACCCCCTTGAGAGTATGCTCGGCCAAGCCAAGAGTAACCAGTGAGGTCACACAGGCGTCGAGTGTTTTGGAGTCAATACCCAAGGC
Organism: uncultured Silvanigrella sp.; assembly: GCA_903932045.1. Taxonomy (GTDB): domain Bacteria; phylum Bdellovibrionota_B; class Oligoflexia; order Silvanigrellales; family Silvanigrellaceae; genus CAIZES01. The sequence goes on from CAIZES010000462.1 coordinate 2,327, forward strand.
CTGCGCGAGCCTTTGAGGGTTTCTGGAGTAGGTTGGAATGGTGAGCCCAACGTGGACGAGTGTCACCCAAGGATCGAGGTAATAAAGCTGCAAACCTTCGGGAACAGAAGCCGCCTCTTCGCTCACTAGGAAGGATCGGGCTTGTAGGTGACGTTCCCGCATTTCCGAAAGCCTTCGGTCGAATAATCGAATTCGTTCTTTTACTCCGCATCGTTCTTTCTCTAAAAGCAACTCCAGATAGCTGGTTTCATCTTCCGACAGCTTGAGCTCTTGTGCAATAAGGAAGAGTTGATCACCGCTCAGATTAGCTTTGCCTGAAAGAACTTTTGAGAGATACGACTTTGAAACACGGGCGCCTTCGGCGAGTTTCTGAAAATTGAGATCAGGACGTGTTGACTGGCGAACTTGTACACAGTGGGTGAGGCATTCTCTGTAGTTAAAAAACCTGAAAATACTCATTCCTCGTCTCCCTCTGGCTCGGTTTCGATAAAGTCAACAAACAATCATTTGTTGACTTCTTTTTAGTTTACACGCAACGCGGTGCCAAGTAAAGTCAGTTCAGGAAGCACTCCATGGCCAAACTTTTGGTTCATTGGTGCGACAATTACGACATTAAATTGCAGAGACGTCTGCGCACATCTTCTTCGAAGGGGAATTTATGTTCCGAAAAGTGCCGATATTTTGTCTGACATTTGTAAATCTAATTTCCTGCTCATCGTGGGAGGAGGGGAACTATTTGAAACCTCTGATGAGAAGTCCGAGTGAAACCAATTGGGTTCTTACACCAAACTGGATTTCGTCCCGCGTTGTGACAAACAAAAAAATTCCGGCGCTCGAGCAAATGGGGCTGAAATATAAGGTTACCGTTCGCACAAGAGCCGGACAAGTTTCCAATACCGATCGCTATGGCCCATTTGCGTCCAATGATTTTGTGAGTGTTGATATTTATGGTATCTCGCAATCACAATGTGAAAATCTTCGCAGTTTCTTCTCGGGCGGTCGCTCTCGATTGCGATGCTCAGAAACTCCACAAGACTATGCGATTTCAGATTTTCTCGACCCAGCGATACAAGCCGCTATGAATACCGTTGAGCAGACTCGGGAGGATGAAGTTCCGGGACGAGTTCTCGACCTCCCCACTCCTGGCGAGAATTGCTGGGCGCTCGCTTACGAAATTGCGCGCCTTGCTCAAACTAAAACCCCCGACTTTTACACTTGGCAGGCCTCTGAGGAAACCGGATCTCAACTCTGGAATATGTTTTCCAAAGATGGATATGCAAAAAATATCGCCGAAGCGCAAGAAATGCTCGCATGGAAAATGAGACTCCAAGCTAAGTGGCCACTTATTGCTGAGGAGATAAAAAACGCCCCTGCGGAAAATGACAAGTATAATCGGCCTGGATTTATTTTTGGAGTAGTTGAAAAATATGCTGGAAAAATGCCGGACCCCAGTGAGAACGAAAATCTCCAGCCCGGGGATATTTTGATTGTTGGCGAAAGTGAAAATGTAGCACACGCAGCAATCTTTATTGCACCCGGTATCTATTTTGAAAGAACTCAGGGCAACACTCGGCGCTTTGGCGGCGGAAACCGCCTCGTGTTCTCCGACGAGATTGTGAGAATGTACACAGTAGGAATGTACTCTCACTGGAGGCCAGTGCGTTCACTGCCACTTCCTCAAGAAGCATTTTACTACAACAATGGAGCCGCTGTTAGCAGTAAACAACATACAATTTTGTTTGATGAACGCGGTATTGCATATTTCTCTGGAGCCTTGAGCACCGTTCGACAATATTAAATTACTAATCTTGAAGGAGATTGAATAATGGATGTTAGAAACTTTTTTATGCCTTTTTCGTTGTTGTGCGCCATAGCGTTTGGCTCCTGTTCTGTGGATACCGGAAACTCCAATGGAGTTGACCAAACCAATGTTTTTGGCGACTATCTGGTTTACAAAAAATCGAACGAAGACCAAGTTAAAGTGCTGACGTGGTTTCGATATGCAGGACAAACCGGCACTACTTTGCGTCTCACCGAAAACGCAACAATCACAGCCAACGAGCAGAAAATGAATTTAGTTGAAGGCCGTAGTCAAATTCTTAACTTTACGGGTTCATATTATACTCAGTCCTTCGCCTCGTCGTTGCAAACAAATGAGTATGCTATTGTTTGGACGCGCAACGACGGTCAGGTGTTTCGAAACGTCATTCCGGCGCCCAGGCCAATTGAAGCGCTTGTGCTTGTAGATGGGGTCAACGATTTCACACGTGCCGGAGAAACCGCCAACATTTCTATTGCCAAAGGCGGATTTCAGGTGACTTACGAAGGTGCTGATCTTGCTCCCGATGAACACATAGACTGCACATTGTCGTCCGACGTCGAGCAAAGGGACCCAAAATTCACATACTTTCTAACAGGCAAATGGAACGCCACGCTTAAGCACTGTCTTTTCAGCAAAGACGCACTGCAGAAGTTTCAACTTGGCGCAGCGAGCCTCAAAGTGATTCGCGAGTGGAGACAAGAGAACAAAGCAAAAGGCCATGAACGCGCCGGAAGTTACATGACATCCTTTTTTGAAGCTCTTCCGATTGCATGCGAGATCTTGCCGTAAACTGCTCTGCTATGCAGCAGACCAATTTAGAAGCTAGCCACTGCAACACCATTTTGTCACCTTAGGAAGTTCGTTTCCACACGGGGATTGAAACTAACTACAAAAATTGTGATGTCAAAAATTACCGCATCAACGGCAGAGTCAACCTTGTCTTTAGTAACCGACATTGCCAAGTGCGCCCGAAAGATATTTTGCTTCGTAAAGGGTATTTTGAACAGCGCGACGATTTGATGCTTCTTGCGAATACCGAAACTATTTCAGCAAAGCGAACGGTGATTTGGCAATCGCGCAGCAGATTTTTGGCAATACTTCCGCAGACAGCACCTGGTATATGCGAAGCAGAATACCAATACTTTGAACCTGCTTGCACGAAAGGAATGGGAAACAGAAACGACCCCGACCCCACCGAAACCCATGCAGCACTGCACATCGTCTAGCTTAAAAACCTAGCTGGCCGCATTTGGCCGCAAATCGATTTGGGATAAGCAAAAAGCCAGCAATTACGATAGCTTAA
>CAIZES010000463.1 GCA_903932045.1 uncultured Silvanigrella sp.
CAGCAATCGAAAAGCCCGACCTTTGCCAACCAAGTAATACGATGCCAACCACAGTGCAAGATTACAGAGTGTGTTGGGAAGCGGACGTGTCCAGGGTAAAATCTGAAATATTTCTTTACACGCAAAACGAGGTGCTTCGCAGTAATCCAAAAATACGGCCGTGCATTTGCGCTGCTGAACCGGCACAATACAAAGGGTTCCGTACGAGAGTTTGGGAAAATCTACCGGTATTTTATATGTAAGTTCGAACGATGTCGCATCGATAACAGCGAAAAGCCCGTGAGTTGGATTTTCAGTCATCGCTATTTTCCATCACATGCTCTCGCCTTGGACGTCAGCTGGAAGGTCGGGAGTTGCTATCGGCGGTACTGTGAGTGTCCCTTTCGGAGCAGCTACCGGAGTTGTTGGTTTCGAACGCGTTGTTTGTGCTGATTCTCCGTTGTTTGTTGTTTTGAGTTCCGTTTGCGTGGAGCGAGCTTCAGCGGGTGCTAAATTGTTGGTTTGTTGTGAATTGGTTCGTTCCTCTTCCAGAGAATTGCCGCGAGAATTGGCCGACATTGGGGCCGGAAATCCTTTTTCCTTTGAGTAACGTCCTTCCGGAATTCCTGGAATTTGGGCGTTCGACTTTGGAAAACGGGGGAGTTCTGCGGGTAAAAGTGGGTGGTACGACGTTTCACGACTCACATCGTACTGAGGTGCGATGACGTTAATATTCCCGGCTTCATCAATTCGAATCGTTACGTTTTGAAGCTCCTGATCGCGAACGTTTCCTATGTTGACTCCGTTGAGATAAACCATTCGCGAAGGAGACTGGGTGCTGTCCCAAAGGGGTGTTCGTTTTGCTTCGCCTTTTGCTGTTGTCGAAGTTGGTGGTTTTCGTTGTGCAAGGGCCGTTGTTGTGCAAAACAATGGAGTTGCTAATGAAAGAATTGCAGCGAAACCCATCAAACAGACGTGGTTTTTTTGTTTAGATTTCATTTTTCTCTCCCCAAAGTATGTGGCGCAGTGCTTCTGGATCATTTTACTCGCTTTTGGGGAGGGCGAACAACGGGACATCTTTGCCGCCCACGAAAATGCGTTGAAATTCTCCTGTGGCATTGCAGGTGAGAATGCTTGGAGCAGTGAGCCAAGAAGGACCCGCAAGGCAACGCATCTTTCGAATTATTGTGTCGATATTTTCGTGAACGTGCCCCAAAATCAAAATATTTGGACTTTGAGTGTCTGAGCTTATTTTGTTTCTTACACACTCAACAAAAAACTCAGGTGAAAGGTATCGATACGAATCTTGGCTCCGGGAAATTTTTGCCCAGTTCGAAAATATGAGATGCATCGCAATTCCTGGCAGCAGACTGGCCGCTTTTTGAAAGTTCTTATTTTTGATAGTGTTGCGAAAGATAAGGTAATTTTCAGGACACACAATGTCGTCGCCATGGCGCAAAGAAATTTCACCTAGTGTTGGGTGAGTGCATTGTAGTATGCAGTCGCCCACATATGTGAATGCAGAGTGCAGGTCTTGAGGGAAATGATGCTCAAAACCAAAGTCATGATTGCCTTCAATAAACGCAATTTTCGTTCCGCTTTTCTGAAGACTTTTGCATGCGGAAATAAAATTTTCCCACCTTTTTTGAAAAAATTTGCTTCCTATGAAAATAAAATCGAAAATATCACCCAAGAAAACAACAAGTTCTGTTCCTGCAAGCGCAAGAATCTCTTCTGTTGCTAGTTTCGTGTTGGTTTCGTTGGGGTCGCGCAAATGAAGATCTGAAAGCACCGCGAGTGATTTGACGGAGCCAACATGGATGGTTTTTGAAAGAGGAGTGCGTTTCATTGTTTTGCCTACCAATTTTATGGAACGCATCCATCCTGCCATCTACGAGACTTTGTTTCAATCGCTTTGGTGCCAGTGGTCAAAGGGGTGGCACAAAACGTGGAATTGAATACAATGTTATGGAACCGTTTTTCTTTCGAACGTTGGGGCAATATGTCTGGGCTTAGGGACGCTAAAAAAGTTTGGGGTCGAAAACTAACGCGAGCAGTGCCTGTCTGCTCTGTTTTTGCGTTGGTTTCGTGTACTAGGGCGTGTGTTGGAATTCCTGAAGTGGGTTCGAAGCGCACCCCAGTTCGTTTGTTTTTAGCGAGTGCCAGTCCAGTCGATAAAGAAAAACTAAATTCTATTTCGCAATGTGTTGAGCTGGCAGCCCATTACAGAGTTCAGTTCGAAGTTGCCGCCGATGAACGGGCTGTTCTCTCGGCTTTGGGCCGCGGAGAGGCTCATTTGGCTTATCTCTCTCCCATGAATTACGTAGCAGCGTCCACAAAGTTCGGCGCTGTTGCACACAGGGTGCGCCTAGAGTCGGGTTCTCCCGTGAACCGTTCCGTGATTATTGGCAAAGCTTCTGTTTGGGCCGCACATCTCGAAAAACAGCATGTTCCTCTTACTGCTGCTGGTTTGCGGTCCGAAAGCGCTCTTTCTCTTATGTCAGAGGGACGATTTTTGTTTGCAGCTCCGGAAAGTGATGTTGGATTTTTTGTTCCACGTCAAATCTTGTTGCAGCGTAATGTTTTCCCCGAGGAGGCAGCCTTTGCTGGCAATGATGAACTCGTGGCACAGGGACTTGAGCGTAACTTGGCTATCGCAGGCGCTGTTTCCGAGTCTTGGCTCCGACAAAAATATGAAGTTTCCCAGTTTCTGCGTCCCGGTATGGTTGTCGGCCCGTTTTGGATAGTGGAGGTTTCGCCATCATTTCCTGGTAGAGTGCTGGCAAGTCGTCCCGATTTCTCGCAAAAAATATTGACTCAAATTCTGGCCGGAATGGATCAATGTTCTGGTGGTAGCGCTGCTACCGAAATTGCTTCTGTTTTTGGTGGCGAAAGCTTCGGGACGGTGAGCGAGCGAATGTTTGTGTATGTTCGCGAATTGAAAGAAACTCAAGATACCTTTTTAAGGGCCGTGGACCCTGAAAAAAAAGAGTGAATTCCGCTCTTGTTTTCACTCTTTCTGTTTGCGCCACGACCAAAGAGTGGCAAACAAAATTGGAAAAATTGTGCGCACAAAAATCCAGTTATCTTGTGTTGAAATTGGTAAAGTCTTAAATAGAACACCAACAAGAGCTAATCCACACAAAAGCGTTAGAGTTCGGTAAGTCCATTTTTGTGCCCACAGATTTTTCGAGAGACTTACAATAGCCAGCGGAACCAGGGCAAGGGTGAGGGGATTTCCAAAGAAGAGGTTTTCATTCCAAAATGTGTACGTATGCCAAGTGAAAAGATTAAAGAATAATAAAAATGTGCCAACGCTCCCCAATACAAATGCTACTATGCTGGTCTCAAGCACAAGAAGTGCTTTTGCAGTTCTTGGCAATTTCGTTCTGAGACTTGTATTCAGTATAATGGCAAGCGAAATCAAAAGACTCGCTCCAATATCCCAAGGGAAATAGCGAATTGGAAATTTCGGATAATCAAGTTTTCCTTGATTGATAACTCGAACTGGCCCAGTAATGGAGGCGCTCCCCTTTTTGTCAAACAGTTTAGTTTGCTGCTCTACAAAATACTCTTCCAGTTCTCCTGGAAGAAACATATCATCCCAACGCGAGTTATGAGCATCCACGCTTGGTCCCAATAAAAAATTAATGAGAAGATTCATTCCCAAGCTGTTCGCGGTAACCTTATTGATATGACCGCGAAAGGTGTCTTTTCCTTTTTGGCCTTTTGCTGTCTTGGCGAGAGTTCCATCTTGCAATATGTTTACGAGATCTCTGATTCTCGTGGAGCAGTTGTCGCGAATATATTCGTAATCGTATTCGCGATTTTCTGGACGCATGTTCGTTGCAACAATACCGGCCAATTTGATTTTTTGCTCAGGGGTTAATTGGAGTGGAATAGCGTGGATGACGCGGCCTTGGCGACGATAAAAAGATACCGTTGGCAAAACAGGTTCGGCGCCTATCCAAAATCGCAGCCGACCCGTAATAAAGTTTCTAATGAGCTGTTCGTCGAAAGAAAACATTCCCCAGTTGTACATGATTTCATATTTCAACCGATTGTCTCTGAATTTCAGGCCAATGTGCCCCCACCATTCCTCAAGGCTTGGACCAGGCCCAAAAGTATATATTTCGACGTCGAGATCTTCACCCTTGCTGAGCCCAGCTTCCCAGGGGGGTTGAATGCCCGCATGTGCAATTGTCAGAAAGCACGAGAAAGCAGCGACACATGAGATAGCTACAATGAAAACAAATCTGTGAATAAATGGCACAAATCTCATCTGGGTAATTTCCTGGCGAGTAAGTGCACGCATTCCTGTGCGCGCTCGTGTTTGGGTCGACGGCTGAGCTTGCCCTAGTGTTCGTTGGTTCCTACTTTAGAAGCCATCCATGCGGACATGCGCTTTACTTCGTCATCGAATTGAGTCGTCATTCGAACGGTCATGTAGGTCTTGAAAAGCGAATCAATTACGTCAGAAAGCGTTTGAATATGCGCAAGGCGTCTCGACATGTGTGACGCAGCATCGGGTTCGGTTACCGAAGGAATTCGTACGCCGCGAAGCGCCAAATCTTCGGCCTTCATACTCCACATCCATTGTTTGTCGTCGGCTTGAAGAATGAATTTTGCTTCGTGAACAAGTTTTCCAGACAGCAAGGCTTGTTTTGCTTCGGCAGCGTATGCGGGAGTTCCACCTTTGAGCGTGTTTTCGTGGGCAGCGCCACTGGTGGCTGTCAGTACCAATTTGTCGTCAACATAGAGCTGAAACTTTCCATGCCCAGGAATGTCCACCTCGTGGTTGTTTGTTTCTGTGACAAACCAAAGCCAGGTCAAAAATTCTCTGCCCAAGAATGTGCGGTTGCTTTGTAAGAACCGTAGGCCTTCGTGAAGGAGTGCGGGATCCATGTGTGCCTCTCTTGTGAATATCACTGCTCACAGTATGCGTCTTCCGAATTGGACGCAAGAATTTCGCTGTCCGATTTTCTGAAATCGAGGGCGCTCTCGGCGAGGTCCTTGGACTCGGCGAGCTCGTTCTAGGGGGGGGGAGCGGCTGTCGTACTTTTGACCTTTACTGAGTTTTCGTGTTTCGATGTACCCTTGGTTTTGGATCGGGGTCAGTCGGAAAAAGGGAGGACTCACAATGAGGGGTGGTTGGCGTTGGGCCATTGTCGCAAGTGCTCTGTGTATGAGCGCATGTGTTTCCAGCGGTGAAAGCGTTGTGGGGCGCAGTGCTGTTGAACGTCCGGCTTGGGTCGATGGAAATGTTGAAGACGAACCTCAATCATTCGTTTGGGTCGTTTTCAAGAAAGCGGACATCTTTCGATTGGATCTGGGAATTAAACAGGCGCAGGTTGCCGCAGTAGCTGCAGCTCCAAAGCTTCTCAGAGATCGTGTTTTAAATGATCTTTATGTTAAAGCAGAGAAAATCTTAGGCGCGCAGTTATTTGCTGAGGCTAAATCCTCTATCGATTCTATATGGAATGAAATTCCGGTGTTGCGTGATTCGCCCGATGCCACTCCGGCAAAAACGTATCACGAAGAAATTCAGCGCGAGGGTGCTTCGGGCGTGCGGGTGTCGTATGATGTGTACGTTTTACTTTCAATTTTGCGGCACGACTATGAGCTGCAAATGATGGAAGCTATGAAACAAATGTTGGAATCAAAAAATGTCTCACTTGTGAAGGTGGGGCAGCAATTGCAGAAAGAATTTTCACCAGAGTAGAGCTATCGCTGTGCGAAACAAAGTTTTTTGGTTTGTGGAGTTGAGTTCTAAGTATTGACGGAAGGTACCATGGAAAAGTCTGGAAAATGGCTCGTTGTGACAGAAAAACCCAGTGTCGCCGCCGACGTGGCAAAAGCTATCGGTGGCTTCGAAAAATTGGGTGAATACTACGAATCAAGCACCCACGTTGTAACGTGGGCGGTCGGACATATTTTGGAGTTGTTTGCCCCCGAAGACATCGACCCAAAATTTAAACGCTGGTTGATTCAGGATCTTCCAATTATTCCCGAAAAATTTGAATACAAGCCAAAGAGTGGTCAGGAGAAACGCCTAGACCTGATCAAAAAGCTTGCGAGCAAAAAAGAAATTGTGGGCATTGTGAATGCATGCGATGCAGGGCGTGAGGGTGAACTCATTTTCCGCGAAATTTTCGACTACTGCGATACAGGAAAGAAGAGCAAGCGTTTGTGGCTGCAAAGTATGACTGCCAATGCCATTCGCACAGAGTTTCAGCGACTGCGCGAAGGAAAAGAATACGACAGTCTTGCCGATGCTGCACGTTGTCGTTCAGAAAGCGATTGGCTCATTGGTATGAACATCACGCGCGCCATGACTCGTCGTTTGGCGACACGTGCTAAACGTGGCGAAGCATGGTCTATTGGACGCGTGCAAACACCAACACTCGCATTGGTCGTTAAGCGTGAAATGGAGATTTTGGCACATCGCGCCGAGCCCTACTGGACCATTGAATCTACATTTTCTACACCAACTCACGAGTATTCTGGCTATTGGTACGATCCTGCTTTTAAAAAGGTTGCGCAAACCGAGGATGAAGAAGGTGCAGCCATCGGCGAAAAAGATGATCGTATTTTCGATAAGTCCCGTTTGGATTCTATTTTGAAAGACTTGCATGCAGGAAAATCTACTGCTCGAGCCAGTGAAACTCGAAAAGAATCCAGAGAAATTGCGCCGCAGTTGTTCGATCTTACACTATTACAACGCGAAGCGAACAGGCGCTTTGGAATGTCTGCAAGCCGTACTTTGCAGGCAGCACAAAGGCTTTACGAAAAGCACAAGTTGCTCACATATCCTCGTACGGATGCACGCTATCTGCCCGAAGACTACGAAACAGTTGTTAGTGATATTCTTGCCGGATTTGCTTCGGGGACTATGCCTCATGCCAAAACTTGCGCGGAAATTCTAAAGCGTGGCTTGCTCAATAAAGCGCGTATTTTTAATAATAAAGAAATCTCCGATCACTTTGCAATCATTCCCACGGGTGAGTTCCCTTCTGAACCTCTAGAAGGCGACGATGCGCGTATTTTTGATTTGGTTCTCAAGCGATTCTTGGCGGCGTTTATGCCAGTCGCTGTGTGGGCAAAAGTCGAACGAACCACTTTTGTAGGCAAACACCAATTCCGCACTCGTGTTCAAGATCTTCAAGAGCCCGGCTGGCGCGAAGTGTACGGTCTCGATTCTGAGGAAGAAAGTCGTTTGCCTCGCCTGGATGCAATGAATGTAAAAGCACTTTCCGATGGTGCCTATCCGGTCGATCCTTTGGTTTTTTTACCGGCAGAGAGTCTTACCAAGCCGCCTTCACGACTTACTGAAGCAAAGCTCCTCTTTTTGATGGAGCATTGTGGTCGTTCGCTGGAGGATGATGACATCGCAGAAGCTTTGCGTGAAAAAGGCATTGGTACACCTGCAACGCGTGCCGAAGTTATCGAAAACCTTGTGGGCAAAGAATATGTGGTTCGCGTGGGTCGCTTTTTGAAACCCACTGTGAAAGGTATTCGTTTGGTGGATATTGTGGGTCGTATTCCTGTTTCGCTTTTGGCAAGCGTCGAGCTTACCGGTGAAATGGAATACGATCTCAAGCTCATGGAAAAAGGCAAGAAGAGTCGTCGCGATTTCATGAATGACATGATTCGGTTTACCGAAGATATGGTGACGAAAACAAAAGATTTCGATTACGATGGTTTGTATGTAAAAGATCAGGCTCTTGGAACGTGCCCCTTGTGCAAAAAAGGCAAGGTGATGGAAACATTTTGGAGCTACCGTTGCACTGAAAGCAAAACATGCGAATTTAATGTTTGGAAAGAAAAAAATCAGCGTTACATCGATCGTTCCGTAATGGCAGACATTCTCAAGAATGGTCGTATTGGTCCATTGGACTTTCATACAAATGGTGGGGTTCCTTATTCTGCGTGGCTTGGCACGGCTGGGACGGGAATAATGCTCTACGACGAAACAGGAAAGGCCATGGAAACCGCTCCAGGTGCCGAGATCAAAATTTTGGGCGAGTATCCTATAGAACAAACATTTTTGGGTGTTCCCGGAAAAATTATCGAAACTGAAACTTCGTATATGTGTGAGTTTTTGTCCGACGCCTCTGCAGCGGCTGTTTCCAACGGAACAGCCGCGGAAGATGCAAAACCAAAGAAAAAGTCAAAAGCAAAAGAAGGCAAAGATACCGGAAAAGCTTCTGCAAAGAAACCAGCTAAGGAACCTGCAAAAAAGAAGCCTGCGAAAAAGAAAATTGCTCGCATGCCCAAACTTTTGTGTCAGCATCCTGTTTCTTTAGAAGACTTTCGAAACTACGTGCTCACGGGTACCACCGCAGAAATTTTGGATTTCAAATCAAAGAAAGGTCGTCCTTTTGGCGCAAGTTTGCACATGAAGCCAGACGGTTCATTCGAATTCAAATTTGTGTCACGCAAAAAAGCAATGGAAGCGGCCGGTGTTGTTGAGGAACCGAAAGTTAAAAAGCCTCGTGCAAAAGGCGGAAAAGCAAAGGTGGTTAAAAAGTCCGCAGCGTCAGCAGGATCATCTTTGGAATCCGTTGGCACATGATTCAAAAACCACTGCAAGGCGTTCGCGCGGTGGCAGTAGGAAACCTCCTTGCCA
>CAIZES010000464.1 GCA_903932045.1 uncultured Silvanigrella sp.
AGAACACAGTGCTGAATCCCGGGTTGACGAGCGTGCGGCGCCCGCGAGCGTCCGTGTCGACGCGCACGTTGTTCACGTACAGCTCATAGAAGCCCACGCCCGTCACGTAGGCGCGCGCGCGCGTAACGTCCGCCCCCGCCGCGAGCGAGAACGTCGCTCGCAACTGGTTCTCGCCGCCGATCCACTGCAACTCGAGAAATTTCATCTTTCAGCTCTGGCGCGCAGTTTAACTTTACTATTTTTTGCTTAATATTCTCAAGCTCATCATCAAAACGTTTGAAAACATATCCAGCCTTGGATTGAATTGTCTCCGCATGTTTGAACTCAGTGGCAGCAATTTTTGAAGCTTCTTCGAGGATTTTATCAATACTTCTATGCCTCGCGCTTTTATCTGCTTTCATTTTAAATACCTATCAGCAATATTTATAGAGAAACGATTACGCACATAATGGGACACGTCCTTATGAAATAAAGGCAATTGCACCACAGTGTGATTGTTCATGTCAATTGACACTGATCTGTGGGTTTTTTGAGTCATGATCTCGGACGCTACCGAGTCGAGAAACAACATTTTTATCATCCGAAGCTAAAGAATGACTAGTCCAGAATGGCATCCTTTGCTTTCGTGTGCAAGGTTTCTGCAGGAACTTGTTGTCATAGATTTCGTGCTTTCAAAAAATTGTCGTGAAGCAGGGCGTCAATATTGTGGCGGTAAATTAGATGCTGCATTCTAAAAACGTAAAATTCGAATTGGTGAATTTGTATAGTGTGAGTTGGCACCTTATTTGGCGCAGTTAGTTGCACGTTAATTGCCGTGTCGGTACCACAATAGCAAGCGTGGCTTAGATAAGTTTTAGTACGCGTGTTTTGCGCGTGAGATTTAACACATTCCCGCAAGCGCAGGATAAAAAAGAACGCCACGTTATTTATATAACGTGACGTCTGCTTTCGCGAGCTGGCAGTGCAAAACAAGTAGCCTTATCTGTTTTCAGATTCTATTGAGCTCTGGGTGCCCCGCATTTTTTAGCAGCAAGGTAAGCCGCTGCTCATGAGTACTATTTCTGCTGAAGTTCAGCAAAATCGATCTGCACCCATTCATTCTTTTCTGGAATGAAGACAAGCACAGCCTCTTGTGCTTTGATAATTGCGTAGGGCCAGGTTTGCGCCGTTTCGCCGTATTTTTTCTTCAGATACTCTTTTAAGTTGAAGGTGATCACGGCATCATCTTTGATTGAAGCCGGAAGCGAAATATCGACGAAGTCGTTGCCAGAGCTAAATCGGGCATCGGCCATGGCCATATCGACATGACCGCCATTTGCAAATGCGTTTGAAGCTGATAACACCGCCAGCGCGGCAAGTGTTGCTTGAATAAGTTTCATAAGTGCCCCCTCAGTTCGTATGCTTCGGTGAAACTTTGTAGACCAGAGATATTTCAAATTGATCTTCAGAGTTTGTAGATTTTTGCCATTCAAGAGTGGGCGAAAGCACGCTCTTAATTTCTTTGACAAGCTGACGATACTTCGAGATCTCGTGATTAGACAAGTACAAACTTGCAGAACCTGAATCCATCGTTCCATCACATTTGTCGGCGATAGCTTTGGCAGCATGAGCGGATGCCTGGGCTCGGAGTTTTTTATGTTCCGTGCTAGAGCCCACAAATCTCAGATAAGGAACGCCCTTAACCTTGTCTGTGAGTTCCCAGGTCGTCCCATTTTTTTGAGCCAAGCCTTCTTCGACGAGCACTGCGAGAAGATATCTCTCGGCATGAATCTCCATGAGGAGGCCATGCAGACCCTCAAATAGGTCTTCCTTGTTGGCGGGTCTCTTGAAAAGATTGTCCCAGAGACGCAAAAAATTGAAATAGTCAGCGCCATTATTAAAAAGTGCTGCCGCATATAACAACGGAGCAGTTTCGAGGCTACACTCAAACACGCCCGATTCACTCATATTGCCTCCCATCGCATTTTACTTTTGCTGCTGTCTCTGGTCTGTATCTCGTCCAGGCAAGCAGATATGGATTCCGTTCCATCGCCCCTCCCAACAATTTTGCCGAAGCTTTCTTTGACTTCCCGTGTCGTGGACTCTATCTTATTTTTTTTAGCTCCTCAATCTATTTATGGGTGCTATTTTTTCTTAAGCGTGTTAGAGTGCTGAAGAGAAAAAAGCACTTTGTCAGAAATAGTTGTTTTCGTGGGGCTTTTTTCACAGACAACCACTCATCGTTCAACAGCATGGAGGTCCTACCAGTGATTCAGGAAATTTACTTCCAAGACCTCTTTGTGAAAACCTTGCGGCCACAAAAATGCTCTGGCAATGGCTTCTTCTTTTTCCATGGCTTCCCAGGGGGTGGCGTTAGAAACGAAGATCTTGGAGCGGCCATTCAGAAGCATTCTGGCGATATATGTTTCGTGGTTCATTACGGCGGTCTGGGTAACGGTAAAGGGAAATTTAGTTTTCGCCGTTCCGTGGAGCAGTCGCTTCAACTCGTTAATTCTATCATTCGCCAAGAAAAACTGGAGTCTTTGAGCATCTACGGCCACTCATGGGGAGGGCTGGTTGCTATCAATGCTGCGGCTAAACTTCAAGCTAAGCTCGACAAGCTCATCCTTGTCTCGCCCTATTCGATGCTCCCGCCAAAGACCATGGTTCGGGAGATTCTTTCTGGATACGTGGCGGCAGATCCCGCTCTGGCGAATGTTTTTTCCGTCGATGAGGCTATTGAGGACGTCGATTTCATCGACAAAAACTACAATCCTCGCGCGGCAATCAAGCAAATCAGTCTCAAGCCTGGTGCATTTCTGTTTCTCCAGGCTCAAGATGATGGCGAAGTTCCTGCACCTCTTTCCCGCGCCTTTGTTCCTCTCTTTCCTGTTGCACCCGACTACCGCGAAGTCAAACAAGACCACTCCTTCACGAATCGAGCGGAACTTATTCGCCTCGTTATTGAATGGCTAGGCTCTAAAAAATGACACAAAATGGCTTTTCCATAGGTTCAAACATTGAAATGTTAGATACGACAAAAATAACCGAAGATAATGAACACATCTATCGATACTTATCACAAAATTACGAGGCTGAGTTTTCTCCACTCACTAAGAAAAGGCCAAATAGTCATGGCCTATATGAGTACACAAAATGCGATTCTATTCACGAAGGATATCTCTTCTGGAATGGAAAAATTCCTGTTGGATTTGTCATAGTTAACATTGGACTTCCTCTTCTCGATATTGCTGAATTTTATATAATACCGTCCGAGCGCCGTTTTGGTTATGGAAAACATCTGGCACATTGGACATTTTCGCAGTACCCAGGCAACTGGCAAGTAAGGCAAATAGAAGGTGCAGATTGGGCATACAAATTCTGGGTTCGTGCCATTAGCTCCTTCTCTGATGGGAATTTCACCGATACTAAAGAAAATGATTCCGAATGGGGTCTGGTAAGCATTCAACGATTTATTTCATATTCAAAAAAGACAAACCAGGCAATAAGGGACTAACAAGATGCTTACAGCAGAAACTGTTATCAAGCAATTAGCACTTTCCCCCCTTGAAGGCGAGGGAGGGTATTTTCGAAGGACATACGAATCAAAAGAGATGGTTTTCTTTGAGGGACAAGGCAAGCGACGGTGTGGAAGCGCGATTCTTTTTCTCATCACATCAGAGAATTTTTCCGCATTACACAGACTTTCACACAACGATGAAATCTTCCATTTCTACGCTGGTTCCTCGTGTGAAATGATCCAAATTGACAGCATTGGAAATCTGCAAACTTATCGCTTTGGCGCAAATCTGACGGAGGGCGATTACCCACAAATTGTCGTTGAACGTGGGATGTGGCAGGGACTTCGCATTTTGAGTGAAGGGCAATGGGCTCTTATGGGCACTAGTGTAACTCCTGGGTTCGAATTCGAAGATTTTGAGATTGGAATTCGTGAGCATCTTCTTGCTGCATTTCCTCAGCATCATAAAGAAATTATACGTTACACGAGGATATCGTGAAAATACTTTTTGCCGTCTTTCTGTTTATATTTTGGATGACAAACACGCCAGCAGCGTTGGCTCAGTCGCAACATAAATTTGCGACAGCTGAGAAATCACTATTGGTCATACACAGCTATTCTGAAAAAAGCCCATGGACACAGGGAATCAATTCAGGTCTCCGAGAGATTTTTAGTCAATCTTCTATTTCTGTTAGGTTCGAACCAAGATACTTCTTTGTTGACAATCTGAAAAGAGACTCTCAACTGGCACTCTCTAACGCAAAAAAGGCGCTTCTTGCGGAAATTCGCTCGCAAAAGCAACTCAATGCTGTTCTTGTGTGTGATGACGAAGCAGCAGATGAACTTATGCTAAGTTTAAAATCTCTTCCTCTGCCCGTTTTTTTTACTGGGACAAATCGCCCTGAGGAAAAACTGACATGGTTGACTTCTGCAGATCGCAGCCATGTCACAGGTGTGCTTGAAGTTTATCCTATTCTCGAAACGCTGAAGCTTCTAAAACGCCTTAAGCCAGATGTGCGTCGGGTTTCGATACTTTCATCAAAAAGTCAATCATCAATACTGGCGGCAGATCTCATCCAGCAGCAAATGAAAAAGCACATAAATGCGGACGCTTCAGGAATCAAACTAGGAACCACCTCACTAACATCCCGCTTTTCAGATTGGAAAAAATCTGCTCCGCTTCTTGGAAAGCAAAACGACGCGCTCTGGATTCCTGTTCCATATGAGGTTTTGGATGATAATAATAGGGAAGTTCCTCCAGAGGAAATAGGCGCTTTTTTGCGATCTGTTCTCAACATACCAACAATTGGGATTATCAGCATTCATACACGCATCGGGCTTCTTGCTGGCATTAATGTCGAAGGTAAAAGCCTCGGCAAGCAATCCGCTGAGCAGATTTTGCGATACTTCTCCGGAGAAAAGATTGAACAAATTGCCATTGAAAATGTGCGTTTGATGACACTGGAAATCAATGAGACCGAGGCAAAAAGGTTACATCTTTCCATTCCACATGACCTTTTGGGGTTCGCTCATTTTGTAAAAGATAACTAGGAATAATAATGAAAAAAGAGGCACATAAAGAAACGATAGCAAAAGAAAAGCCCATTAGGACAACGCGTTGGCTTGTAGTATCTGCCGCATGTGTCGTGCTCGCTTTGTTAATTGCAGGTTTTTTTCGTGCACAAGAAGAAGTGTGGGCAGATATTGAGGCTACGAAAAATCAATTCAATTCAGAAGTTCAAGCCACACTTCAGAACATGCGTTTTTTGTCTGGCCTCAGTGTTTTTAGAAACTCTATTGCTTTTCACTCAAGCACATCAATAGAGACGATACTTCAGGAATATCTTCAAAAAGTTGCAGGAAACAGTGTTGTGGCGGCCTCTGTTTTTGACAAGAGTGCAGTACTTCTTGCAAAGTCATTCTGCCAAACTCCAAATTGTCTTTCCTTCTCTATAATAGAAAAAACGTCGATCGATTCTTTTGTGAAAGCTAAACTCAGCACAAATGTTGTGGAAACTGTTCAGGCTAGCTCTCTTGTTGGACTTTTGGGTCGCGACGATATTTACGAAGTGGGTCTCCCAATTTTGGATGATGGCGCAATACAAATTGGTACACTTGTGTTCGTTTTGGACGGAAAAGAACTCTTGATGAAGGCTATTCCATCTCCTGCTGTTTCGATAAATTTATGGAAGATTAGTCTCAATCAGGCCAAGTCTACTTTTTCAGTGGAAATTTCTTCACGCTCGAAAGCTGTTTGGAATAATTTTTCTAGGCAGCTCGCGCATATTCTTGCGAGTGCGTTGATTGTGGGGATTTTTGCTTTTATTTTCTTCAATTATCTGGCCAAGAAACTTTTGGTACCATTTTTTTGGCTATCGAAAACACTCGACGAAGTTTCTACTGGCAAACAATCTAGCATTGACAATCATAGAAACTCACCAATTGCGAAAATCTGCGTTGATCTGAACCGAGTTCTAGCGCGAATGACTGAAACCCAAAAAAGACTGATTCAAGCGGAGAGTCTTGCAGTTATTGCACGTACCACTCAAATGCTCGCTCATGATGTCCGTGCTCCATTCTCGAAATTACATACGGTGATAGATCTTCTGGAGCGAGCCAAATCTCCAAAAGTACTTGATTCCATCGCAAGTACAATGCTTCCAGATATTACAAAATCGCTGTATAGTGTTGAGTTACTCATCGAAAATATTCTCGCTTACAGCGACAATCGCGCTCACATTTTGAGACAAGAAAACCCAGAAGAACTGGTTTATGCAGCTTTGCGCACTCTTGCAACTTATCACTCATGCAATGATGTCGCCATAGAGGTTCTTGTCCAACATTCACGCCGCTTTGAAGTTGATAAGACCAGCATATTACGCGTGATGCTCAATATTCTCAGTAATGCACTTGATTCTCTTGGTGGATTTGGTCGAATTACAATCAAGACCAGTGATTGCAGCATGCAAGGCAGGGATGGAGTTGAAATATCGGTGGATAATTCAGGACCTCCCATTCCTTCAGAGGATATTGGACACGTCTTCGATTCCTTTTTTACTAAAGGAAAGAGAGGTGGAACAGGGTTGGGTCTTGCCATAGCTAAAACATTCGTGGAGGCCCATGGCGGAGAGATTGGGTGCGAATCCTCGGAAAGCGATGGTGTGCGATTCTATTTTCGCATCGCAGCTAGTGAAGGATTGTATATTCCAAAGATAGTCAATTTTAATTCTTCTGAAGAGGCTTTCAGAGAGAAAGGAAGCGATTCAAATTCCTCTAAACATCATTTAGGCCTCAATGTTCTTGTTGTGGAAGATGAAGTTGTATTTCAGCAAGGACTCCTTCAAGGATTAGAATCTCTCTCCACAGATAGTTGTGTAATCACAACATCTCTTGCTGAAAACGCCTTTGTAGCACGAGATCTCATTGCACAGTCCACGCCAGACCTTATCCTGCTGGACATCGATCTCGGAGCAAATTCCCCCGATGGCCTTCAGATTCTGAAGGAGATTCGCGCAAGCAATCTGGCATCCTTCGTATGTATCCACTCAAATCGCGTCTTTTTTGAATCACAAACCTCGCCACAGGAACTAGGGGCAGATGCCGCGATTCCTAAACCAATGACGTCTGAGAACCTTAGCAAAATCATCGCAAGTGCAATAGAAAAGAAAAATGCCATCCAGAACAAGCCAAGGGTCGCGGTTGTTGACGATGAACAGTGCTACCTTACGGCGTGGCAAGAAGCCATGACAGATGCGGACGTTATCACGTTTAATGATCCAGAATTATTCTACGACAAAATCATTGATAACCAAGAAGTTCTCATGTCGCTAACGTGTATCATTTTCGATTTCTATTTTCGTGGCACAGACATGGATAGGTTAAAACTCGTGCAAACCATTCGCTCTCGTGGCTTTATGAGACCTATTGTTCTGTCTACGAATGCACCATACAGCAACACAAACGATTCTCAAGATCGATTTGATGTCGTTATCAACAAACGTGCCATGCGGTTTTCAGATCTCAAAGAGATTCCAGAGATAGCTGCTGCATTGGAACGCACAAAATAAGCGATAGGAAACACGCAATGGCAACGGAACTTACCGACGAAAAGCGAAAATACTACAAAGATCGGCTAGCACACTACCTGCGCTCATATCGCGAAAGGCATAATCTTAGCCAACAGGAGACAGCAAAAAAGATCAACTATGCTCTCGATCACTATAAACGCCTTGAGGCCGGTATAGAAGAGCGCATGGCCAATACTATCGAATTTCTCACCAACTTCGCATTACTGGATTTTGGAAATGTCATCGACTTTATCGTTTATTTAGAGAACACGGCTCGTCCAAACGAAGACCGGAAGCTATACCCTTGGGAAGAAAGTCTGCTACAGGGGTTTAACGAACTGCCACTGGAAACCCGTCGTGATTTTACCTCCGCTTACTGCGCCGACAAACCGAAGGGTCCGTGGAGTCTTGCTGAAATCGTCGAGTTTTCGCGCACCATGGCCAGCCTTGGTGATACGGAGCGGGTATTGGTAGAGATGCTGATTGCGCGATTGCAGAAGCGGGAGCTGACGAAGATGGAAAAAGGTAGGATGGCAGCAGTCCTGAGTGAGTTCAGCAAAGAGTAGTTTTTTGCGGTCTTCTACAACACCAAATAAACACCAGAAATTCATAAAAAACAGGTATTTCATGCAATAACAGAAACACCCGTGATTCAGGTGTTTCAGGAAAGTAAGGTGTTTAACAAAAGTACGCGTCAGTTTTTGCGCGACTTTTCCCAAACGAGCCAGATGCCGCGCCGTTCGATTCGTAGGCGGAGCCGGCGGCCCATATAGGCGAGAATGACCACGCCGGTGGTGATGGTGAAAACGATGGTGATGATGCTGGTGTCAGTCATGTGCAGACCTCCTGATTGGGAAAACCGTGGGTCGGTCTCACCGTGAGCGCCGCCCACGCAACGCATCCCGTTTCCCCTCCGGGGGAGGTGCCTTTCAGGACGGAGCCCCAAGCGCGGGGAACTCCGAAGGTGAGGGATGCTGTGGCGGTGTTCTCTGGTGCGGCTGTCGGATGGTTTTGAAAGAAGATGGACAGGACTTGGCGTTCCACGCTGTGCCAAGGTTTTGCTTGTACCAGCGTGGTCTTCCTTGGCGCGCCGGTGCTCGCGCAGGCATTCCACGGAGAGGCAGCGCCATTTTTGTCGCGCAATGGAAACATTTGCTTTTGCGTATCCGACATGAGAATATACAGAAGTACGTGTACCGAAGTATGTATACAAGAAAGGAGAATGAGATGATGAACGCGACAATGCTGCAAATGATGAGGAGCTACCCTTCAACAATTGCACCGATCCTCGATGGGGATTGGCGCGATACGATGGAACCGGTCCAGTTTGAGTACCGAGGACGGAGGCTTGCTGTGGGGTCCATCGTCCACAAGCAGAAGCTGAGTGGCGTTAAGAAGCTCAATTTGTCTGCGGCAGATGAGCAATTCGAGCAGCTTCTCATTGCTGCGGCCTTAATGGCCAACGCGGATGGAGACATTAACCTGGTGTGCGGTTTTCCCAAGCACACCATCGCTCAAAACACCCAGCTTCTGAAAACTTATAAGAATCGAAGGTTTGAGATTCCAACCCCAACGGGGGTGAGGACTTTCACCATCCGTTCGATTTGGCCGATGTACGAGGCGGTTGGGCACGCGCATGGCGTTCGCTATGCCCTTGGGCTCCGGGAGCAGCTTTTTGTTGCATCCATCGGCTTCGGGACGGTTGAAGCGGTGCTCTTGGACACGGAAGGACGTCCCGTCATGAGCACACTCTTTGGCGAAAAGCTCGGGATCAGGCGAGCCGTCGAGATCTTCAAGGGGTGGTTGCTAAAAGATGGACTTCGAGAGCCAGACTGCGGTGGTGATGACGCCTGGTACGACAGTGTTCTAATCTCTGCATACCGCAAGGAGCGCCAGGCGTTGCGTGTGGGATCGCAGATTGCGTCGGTGGAGTGGCTGTACGAACTGGCACTCAAGGCTCTCGAAAACTACGCGTCAAGCCTGCTTGCGCCGAGGATTCTACAGCACATCGACTCAATTGGGTCTGGTGGCGTTACCTTCCCAATCACGGGTGGCGGTTCGCTTTATCGCGAAGTGGCGCAGGGGATCAAGGTGATGGCCGAGTCCTATGGACTCCAATTTCGGGAAATTCCAGAGGATTTGTCGCTGAAATCAGCCGCTCTTGGCTACGCGTTTTTGGCAAAGACCCGAGAGGAGTTTTCCTCAAAAACGTTGATTGCTGACTTTGGAAATTCCAATACCGTTTACTCATTTATGATCTGATGGAGGCTTGTTCTGTATGGAAAAAATAAAACGGACAAGGCCATCAAAGAGCGTGACATTTACGCTGAATCCGAAGAATCCCAACGAGGCAAAGTTGATTGAACTGCTTGAGAAGCGGGTTTCTGTTCGTACATCTTCATATAAACATGCTCTCGGAACAGAATTGATTCGTGAGTTGGTTTTGATGGGGATGGAAGCTGTCGAAAAGTCGTTTCCGGCTCAGTTTCAAACAGCAAAACCCCAAATGATTCTCAAGGAGGAATTTCACAGCAAAGAAAGTCACTCGATTATTGGTGCAGGTACTTGTGATCTTTCTGGGACTTCTCCACTTTGACCAATGTCGCGAAATTTTCACCTGTTTTTGCCAGCGTTCTAGTTCTAATGATCAAATCGTTTTCAGGGGGTTGCGTCGAGCTGTCTTACAATGTAAGATTGTTTGAACATTCATTACTTCGGTTCAACCGTGGAGCAACCCTGTGTCGCGACGCCTTCTCAATTTTCGTGTTAGCCCCGATCTTCATGACGACATTCAGAATTGGCTTCGACTAAATCCAGGCGTGAGTTTTACTGATCTGGCAAATTCCGCTCTACAGGAATACCTGCGTGGGCATCATTTTATACAAAGAAAGCCTTTAGATCAGGAAGAATTGCAGCTCCCACCATGCAAGACTGAGTTTCCAGCTGTGGGAAACGACTCGCCCACAATCAAGCGAGCCGTGCGAAACAGTGTCGAATGTTGGATTTCAGCACAAACACAACAGGGGATCTGTACGCTACTTCTCAATAAAGTGAGAAAGAAACACCCTGAAGAAACTTACTGGCAGCCGATCACTGGTGGGATCGAAGAAGACGAATCTCCTCACGAGGCTTGTGTGCGAGAGGTTTTTGAGGAGACGGGAATCTTCCTGACCAAGCACGAAATACGCATGCTTCCGAGTCCGTGGGAGGTTCCGATTGATGGTGAGAATCGCATAATCAGAAAGCACATATTCTGGGCTGTCCTCCGAAATGGGAGGCATCCGGTCAGATTATCGGATGAACATATCGGCTTCAACTGGACCCAGGTCAGTGCTGTGAGAAGTGCGCTGAAGTGGCCAACCGACAAGGAACGTTGGGATCATATTGCTGCCTTGCTAACAAAATCCGCTGCGATCGAAACGCTAGCATAGCTGAAAGGAAACGGATCGGGATGGAACTGAGCCTGTGGATGACAGCCCTAGAAAACTCACTCAAGTTGGTATTGGGCACCACAACCATCGCCGTTTTGATAGGACTCTTGACGAGTCTTGCCGCGTGGCGCAGCGGATGTGCTGCCGGCCGGCTCCTGCCTCTTCTTAGTCTTGCGGTTCCTCCATATATATTCGTGTATTGTCTGAGCGAGATCTCGGATTATTTGTCTCCGTGGAGCGCGTCGATTGGAGTTCTGGGGCTTTGTAATTCTGCCTTCATTCATGCGCCATTGACGAGCTTTTTGAGTCGCCAGGGCGATAGCATTTACGAAGCTGCATTTGTGGCCACGGGGAGTCGACCGCGTTCCTTGCTTCATGTGCTCCGTCCTGCACTGAGCAGTGCACTCCCACTTGGGGCAGCAATTGTTGCCTGCGAAGCACTCTCGGATCTTGCCGTAAGTCGCTACTACGGCATCCAGAGTCTGGTTGTCATGTCCTTCACTTTTTGGTCCGCCAGTATTAGCCTTACAAATATTATTCCCGGACTAGCATTCATCGGTGTTCTTGGTCTTCTCTTCTCGATCTTTGGCAAACGTTTCAAGACTGTTCCATTTGCCGCTCGACAAAGAGTCTCACGCCCATTCTATGCGATTATGGCATGTCTCCCCGCTTCTACTGTCATTGGTTTTTGTGTGGGCGTGTTGATGCATTGGATGCCTCAGGCTCGCAGCACCTCATTTCCTCAGTTGCTGGGAGAGATAGGAAACAGCGGTATTCTCGTTGCAATTGCAACTTTGGGTTGCAGTGCCCTGGCGCTTCTCATGGTCGTTCTCGGGGTATCTCGACACTTTGTGCGAATCAGTCTTTTTTTGTACGGTATTCCTGCGTTGGTGTTGGCTGCCCTTCTCCTTCCTATGAGTCGCTGGCTTCCCTATCTCTTTCTCCTCGGAATTGCAATTTTCTTGCGGTTCTCCTGCCTCATGGTCGTCAACATGGATTCTTCAATGCAATCGCACCAAAAGCTCCAAGAAATGCTAACTGCGACCTGCAATTCAAAAACACGACTGTTGCACCAGTTGCGTCTCTACTCTCCTGGTTTTGTCTCTGGAATTTGCTTGGTTTCCCTAGATGTTCTTCGCGAGCTACCTATGAGCATGCTTCTGCAACCGTTCAATTTTACAACGCTTGCCATGCGCGTTTATTACCTAAGTGCAACGGAGATGCTGAGTTCAATTGCACCAGAAGCTATCGTGCTCTTCTCCATCAGCCTTCTGGTGACCATTATTCTTGCAGGAGTTCAGCATGCTTTCACTGCATAATCTATCGACAAAAATCCCTGCAATCGGACCAATAGATTTTAATACTAACGAACATACGGTTGTCGTTGGCCCAAGTGGAGCAGGAAAGACAACTCTTTTTCGAGCCATTTTGGGCCTCGCGAACTGCACCGGCGAAATCACTCTCGATAACAGGACGCTGACGCGTGCGGGACGTGCACTTCGTTTTGGTCCTGGTCGGGGAATGTGTATGGCATGGCAAGACGATCGACTTCTCCCTCATCTCACTCTTCGGGACAATGCCCGCTTGGGTGCCAAACCGAAGGAGGCCGATGATTGGATGGAACTTCTGCACATCTCTCATCTCGCTGGTCGATTTCCACATGAAATCTCTGGCGGCGAAGCACAGCGTGTCAATCTCGTTCGTGCATTTGCCAGCAACTGTCGATTGGTTCTACTCGACGAACCGTTTCATGGGGTAGATATTTTCACTATTCGAGATCTTCTCTCCTCCATTTTGAAAAAGCTTTCCGCTCAAGGTCGCCTTGTTCTCATGATTACTCACGATATTTCTGCAGTCATGGGTGCGTTTTCAAAAATGCTGGTGCTGCAAGAGGGAAAAGTGACCACCCATGATTCCATTGAATCCATATACTCTAATCCTCAGAGTCATTGGCTCGCACAATTTCTCGGTGAGTTTTCCTTACTCACAAAAGAAGATATTTGCTATCTCACGGGAGAAACTCCAGGGCACAACTCGAACGCTTTCGTGAGGCCCGAATGGCTTTCCATCGAAGCTCATCACAGTGTCCAGAGCAACGCGACCGTTCTCGGCGCTACTTGGCGCGCATCAATTAACCGTATTTTTATTCGTTTTGACTGGCGGGATGGTCCCGTCTCAATGGAAGTTGCGTCCACATCGCATTATGTACAGGGAGATCGAATCTATGTTACACTTAAAAAAGTCGCTTATCCTGAGTGGCTTCATAATGAGCCTATCAGCCAACGCGGCTGAACTCCGCGTTATTTCTGATGACGAAGACTATCATTTCAGACCTCTTCTCGAACAGTTTGAAAAAGATACTAAAATTACAGTTAAAGCAGCTTACGTCGAGGAAGGAGAACTCGCCGTTCGCGTGCTTGCAAATCCTGACGAGTTTGACGTAATATTTACACAGGACATGAGTCTTCTAGCTCTCCTGAAGATCAAGGGAATGACCACTCCTATTGTGGGGAGCAAAAAACTTACTTCCGTACCAGCATATTTAAAAGATAAGGCTGGTCATTACGTCGGACTTGCCTACAGACCTCGGGCCATTATTTACAGCACCGAACGTATCAAGGTGGATTCACTCACAGGTTATTCCGATCTGATCAGTCCAAAATTCAAGGGGCGAGTCTGCGCTCGCTCGCTAGATCACACATATAATATCACCTTATTGTCAGAGATGATTGTTGATCAGGGCGAAGAGAAGGCAAAGGAATTTGCGCACAATCTTGCCGATAATCTTGCCATGAAAAGTGAAGGTAACGACCGCAAGCAGGCGCTCTTCATTAGCGATAACAAGTGTGACATCGCACCATTCAACACGTATTACTACAACCTGATGCGTTTGGAACAAGAAGATCTTCATGAAGCAGCCGCAAAGACACGTATTTTCTTTCCCGATCAAGCAGGAAAAGGGGCTTACGTTCTCGTTACAGGCGGAGCAGTTGCAAAGAAATCCAAGGATGTGAAGGACGCGGTTCGTCTCATTGATTACGTTCTCGACTCCTATGGTCAGAGAATGATGGCCGAAAAGAATTACGAGTATCCTGTAATTTGGAAGGGAGATCTCCCCGCGACTTTCAACGTTTTGGGAGAAAACCAAGCAGGCATTAAGAACGGAAAAGCAAAACTCAATTGGATTGACTACGAGAAGATGGCTACTGCAAGAGAAACGGCGGCTAAAATCTTGGCAGAAGAGAAAGCCAGATCGGGAAAATAATGTTGTCCTCTATTGTTCCCTTCTTTCCTTCAACAAATCCATCAGCTCCGAGTAAATGATGTTGAGTCTTTCACTGGTGGCCTCGTCTTTTTTGTTTTTTGTCAGAGCGTGGCGGCACAATTGCTGCTCAAAATGGAGCATTTCTTCATAAGGGAGTTCCACGATCTTTTTCATGATGCTCACGAGCCATGCACCTTTGTCTGGAATATACCGAGTTGGTTTGGGCGTGATATGCTTAAATGAATCCATAAATTCCTTGAGGTCATCGTCGGGAATTGTGCGGAACCACTTCGCCCACTCGGTTTTTACTGGACTGCCCTTGGCTGCCTCGGGGATCTGCTCGTTGCCGAGCTTCATCAGTAGCTCCGCTGGGGTCATTCCGTCCCGCGTTGCAACGCGCTCCAAGAATTCAAGCTGAACGCCGCGCGGTCCAAATTTTCCGCTCTCGTACTGGTAATAGGTCATCATGCCCACGCCCAGTTCCTGCGCGATTTGCGCCTTTGTTTTTGCTGGATCGCGGTTTTTTTTCAGGTATTCGCCAAGCATTTCTGAGTATATTTGGATCTGACTCGGGTCTTGATCCTTATTGGGGCTGGCGTTGCGTTTTTTGGGTGAGCCGTGGGCACGAGTCTTGTCGTGCGGCGCCGCATTAGGTTTTCGTTCCATAGTAGGTACATCCCTTTGGTTCGATTGATTGTCTCGCTTCAATAAACGAAAGCATATACACAACCAACAGTTATCCTCATTAGCATATGCGAAACTCTGTAGAAAGTCACTTTTGGACGACCGGATTCTTCTTCAGTCTGCCTTGCGACCAACACCCCTCCATATACATCTTGTTGACATACACAAAATAGTATCTACAATGCAAGTGTACACAATGATGGAGGTGTGCGCCAGTGGTACAGAGAGCAACAAATAAGGAAGACAATCAGAATGCAGGGTTCGCCCTCATCCTGCTGGTAGGGGTGGCTTTGGCGGGTGGGTGGTTTCTCCTGGGAGAACGCCGCCGTGCAGAGGCTGAGTACATCCTTTGGGCGCAGAACTCGGGGGCATCGGTTCTGACTGTGCTGTCATGGGCCTTTGCTGGGCTTGCCCTGGTATTACTGCTTCGAAAGCGGACCAAGTATCTCACAGAAGAACTGCGCGAGGGTTTAAGAAGTGCAGCATTATATGACCTATCATGGCGCATGAAGTTCAAGATCTTTGTGCCACATTTCGTATTCTGCGGTGCTGCGTTTCTTGGATATTTGTTTCTCTATTTGCGAGGGGATGTGCGTTGGTTCTTTTTTGACTTTCTTGCGGCCAAAGATAACGTTAATTTGAGAGTATTTCTTCTTCTCTCGACCACGATTCTTCCCGTCATTCTCATTCCTGCTTATGTGACATTTTTTCTCAATGGATCTGGAATGGCTCACAGGTGGCGCGTTCATGTCACCGGGCTTCCAGACAAAGAAAAGGTGACAACCAGGACGCTGCCAGAACCGGGGGAGTATCATGAGGGTCGCAGGCGGCCTGTATTTCTCCTGGGTGCGCGTGAGTCATCCAAATCGCTAAAATTTGAAAAAGACGTGAAGATTCCTAGTTGGGTACTGTTTTCATTCCCAATGATATACGGCGGTCTCATTGTTTTTGGCAAAAAAGGTTCTGGAAAAACGAGCCTTCTTCTGAGAATTCTCGAAGATGCCATTCGCTTTAAGGCCGATGATCCAAAATTAAAGTGTTCGATTTGTTTCATTGATATTAAGGGTGATGTTGCAAATTTTCTCGAAAAAAAGTCAAAAGAATATGGCAGGGAATCAGATTTTGTGCGACTTGGCATTGAATCATTTGCGAAATGGAATCCGTTTGCGCATTTGGGACCGCAATCCCGCGCCATCGAAGTCCGCGCTTTGAGCTTCTGGCTTCGCTGTGCCATGGGAAATGGGGCAGCCTCCGCCAAGGATTCTTTTTGGGACGACAATGCCGATAACCTCCTCTTTCGATCGATACATTTGCTGGCTCTTGCTGGGGAAGCGGTATCATTTAGTTCCATATATGGCATGATAACAGAGCTGCGAGACGACAGTTCGTATCGCGATGATCTCTTCACTAGAGCAGAACTCATTATCAATCAAAGAGGAGTTGAGGGTTCTCCTTGGCAGGATGAACTGGAAGACACGCGGCGATATTTTGACAAAGAATTTGTTGTTCTCGACAATAAAATTAAGTCTACCGTGGTAAATATTGGTGGAAATTTTTTGCAGAAGTTTCTCACCGCCGAATACAAACAGGCGTTTTGTTGCGCGGCCAACACACCAGGTCACTTTGGGGGATTTCGCGATCTTATTGCCGATGGCAAGATTTTTGTGCTTGATATTCGGAGCAATGAACATGGCACCATCGCCAACGCGCTCGGAACGTTGGTAAAGCTAGCCTATCAAGCCGCAGTAAAAACACGCGATAAATATGCACGCGACGAAATGGTGCGCTCAACTGTTTTTTGCATGGACGAAGCCCAAGCGTTCATTTCTCCTTCCAGCGCCGGTACGGAAGGTGATGACAAATACCTTGAAATGTCGCGCTCATTTCTTGCGGTAGACATCTACGCAACACAGCAATACACCTCCTTTAAGGCATCTGTTGGAGCTGATGTTGCACAACGAATCATTGGATCGTTCAATAATATTATTTGTTACAAACACAATGACCCAGAGCTGACAAGATACATTCAATCCATTCTTGGAAACGAGGAACAGCAAGAGAAAAGTCTCAATATTTCAGAAAGTGCGAGCAGCGCCACTCCAGATGTGTTGACGTCTGGCGGAACAGTCGAAACGGATCATCAAGTATCACGTTCGGTATCTCTGCAAAAAAAAGAGAAGCCACTTGTCGATGCCGCTGTTTTCAAGAGTCTCACAACCTTTGAGGCAATTGGCATTTTTGATTGTCCGAATGGGCTTCAAGTCTCACGATTTTGCACAAAGCCTCATTTTGTGGACGCAAGAATGCCGCATGTGAAAGTGCTCGAAACTTTACAAAAACAGGCGGACTAATATGAAAAAAGCGATCAATAAAACACTGCTATTTCTTTCTTTTGTTGTGGCAACAAAGGCGCAAGCGGTGCCTTTTCACGGCTGCACCTTCTACAAAGAACGCCTCCAAGCCTGGTCGTGGCCCGGTGGAATGAACACCGGGTGCGCCAGTTTTTCTGCAAATTATGGCAGTTGTACAAAGCAAAAATGCGGATTTTGGGGCTGCATTACCTATTCGGGATATTGGGTTCAAGGCTGGCTGCCAGACTACTTTCTCGAAGTCAACACGGTCATGGGAAAGTCTGCATTTTCGGATTCAATAGATGGCATTGCGCTGCGAAAACATATGGAAATAGCCAAGAATTGGTGGAGATCCAGCCTTGCAAATGTCAATCCCTTTGAGCGCGGGGTGCGCGACAACTCCTATGAGTTTGGCTCAGACCACAAACTGCTCTATTCGCGGGCGTTAAGTATTCCCTACGGAACGGTGGGGTGGTCAATACCCACCATTGGCTCCTCTGCGGGTTCGGCAATGCCAGCTTGCTTCAAGGCCATTTCTGAGCTGGCGCCAGCAACCTGGAACGATCTCCCAACTTCAGGGGACAGGAAGACAGCAGCGGTGTGGAGCCCTATCACGGCGTTGGTCTGCGGGGGAGCTGCGCCAATTGCCGGAGCCGCCCAGACCGCAAAGACCATCATCTCAAACTTTCCCATCCCTACCGGCACAATGCCGGACTCCGGTTTGCCTGGTGGCTGCGCCTTACCACTTCCTGTTTGGGCTCAAACGGTGGGAGGGCTTACAGGCCAGGGTGCTACGGCTCCCAACTGCATGGGAGCGCTTGGACCCTTGTTGCCGCGAACGGGGTGGGTCTGGGCTCCTGATCAATTTACAGCCAACCAGCAGGCAGCCTGGCGCATTGCTTCCTTGGCAGAGGACTACTTTCACATGGGTGTTGGGGTTCAACCTGAGGACAAGTGGCAGCAGGTGTGGCCTGTGACCCCGCGAGCCCAATGCTTCTCGCCAGGTGGTTTGGACAGACCCAACAATTTCGAGCCAACCACATACACGGGCGACCGGATCACGGGTATTTTTCCGCCGATCCCCTTTAGCGACACACCATACCGACAAGGACTTTCCGACGCGGTGTTTGCGGTTTGGCGCAAGCGTGGAACGTGTTTGGAACCTTGGGAAGGAGTTGCTGCTATCGCAGACATCGAAGCTGCATACTATCTACGTGTTGCAGCATGTAAATCACTCAACACATTGGACGGTATGCCATGAAATACAAATCTATTGTGTCCATATTCGTAGTGTCAATGTCGGAAGCCAATGCGGACAATCTTACGTGGTTTTCCGATTCACAGATGACATTTGATAAATCTGCTCAGGAAAATAATGGCGAAAAACGTCCAGCAAATATAGAGACTCCTAATCCTTCAAAGGTCGCAAATTCTGGTGTCGAGGCATCTATTGTGCCAGAAAAAAAGGACCAGATCGGTGCTAGAAACGAAGCACACGGGATCAGGTTTAGTGTTGGCGAATACGGAGCTGAATTGATTTCCATTGCGCCAATGAGTGAGTCGGCAAGCAAGGGTATTTCGCCAAATGAATGCAAAGATCTCTTTGCAGCGGAGTTTCGTCCAGACGCAAACCTCAGAAAGGCTATCTTGAAGGAAATGCAATTTCCTCTTGAGGCAAATGCGGCTCTTCCAGAAAAATTGCGGTGGATATTTGGAGGGCACAAGGGCTGCTTTTCAAGAAATACAAAAACATCAAGTCCAAATCTGGAAAATCTCGATGCCGCATTGCGGCGTTTAATTCCAGCGAAATAGGAGTGGATATGGATCTTTCAACCTCACGAGCCTTTGAAGAATACTTCAATCACATGCTTCACAAAGCTGTTGAAAGCGGCGCTTCAGACGTCCATATTGAGCCATTTCCTGGAGTCTTTCAGATTAAATTTCGTGTCGATGGTGTTCTTCGTTTTTTCGACAAACAAATTTTAGATACCAAAAGGCTAGAAAGATTTGCAGAAGTCACCAGAAAAATGTGCGGGTTTGACATGGGAAAAGACGGAAAGCCACTTGATGCCCGGTTTTCCATTCCATCACTTCCCTATGATTTTCGCTCCTCGCTTTGCCCAACCATGTATGGCGAAAAAATAGTTCTCAGGCTTTTGCAAAAGAATAAAGCTTTCGATTTGCGCACCTATCCGCTGCGCGATGATGCTAAAGCCTGCCTTGGACGCGCTCTCAATCGCTCGCAGGGAATGATTATTGTGAGTGGTCCCACTGGATCTGGAAAGACAACATTGCTTTATAATGCTTTGTCAGTCATCGATCGCATCGCAAATAATGTTCACTCCATCGAAGACCCAATTGAGTATTCTTTGCCGAATCTTGGGCAAACCCAGGTCACTCACGGCTCTCTCTCTTTTGCGGAAGTGTTGCGGAGTTTAATGCGCCAAGACCCCGATGTGATTTTAGTGGGAGAAATTCGCGACGAAGAAACAGCACGTTCAGCCATCCATGCCTCGTGCACCGGGCATCTCGTATTGTCCACGGTTCATGCTAATTCAGCCGCTGAAATTGTGGAGCGAATGGAAGGATTGGGAGTCAAACGCGATCTCTTTCTAGCCAATCTTGCCTTTGCGTCAGCACAAAGACTCGTCTCAAAAAACTGCCCACATTGCACCGAGGATGATCCAGATTCCATACCACTTGTGCGCGCGGTATTTGGTGATGACGCGATTCCAAAAAGAGGAAGAGGCTGCGAACATTGTGGGAATAGCGGGATCAAAGGCATGGTTCTTCTTTTTGAATGGTTGACCCGCGAGCGAGACGGCTCTGGAAATAAAGTGATAAAACCGCATGATTCATTACTAAATCAGTCGAGATACTATATGAGGGAAGGAGTTATCAATGCTGAAAATGCTTGTGGCACTGACTAATTGTGCTGTCATATGTCTGCTTAGTTCAACGGCCGTTGCCCAAGAATTCTTCGGTGGCACCGACCTCGACTATTGGAATGATGGTCTTAAACCGATGGCAAAACCACGCATTGTTGAGCCCACAGAGACACCAAAGGCGACGAACCTGGCGGCACAAACGCCGGTTCCTGGAGGTTCTGTCATTCGGCAAATGGACTCGAAACCTTTTGATTGGAAGAACTACGAAGATCCAAAATCAGACGTCTTCTGGGATGAAGGTGGAGATTACATTCCACCAAGGCCATTTCGAGTCGTTGCCGCCGAGCCTACCTCAGAAAATGTCGCCAAATTGCTGCAATGGATGCAGAAGAAAATGTCGTTAACTAAGAATCTTGAGACGACGCTCAAGCGGCAAGGAGGTTCAAGTGAGCAGAAGTTACTTCCAAGCAAAGATATATCAGTGGAAAAAGCGGTGGCTGTTTCGTGGAAACAGATGCAGATTGTCTATTTTTATCAATCGACCTGCCCTCATTGCCAAAAAAGCACCCCTGTGGTTGCAGAACTCAGAAGGCTTGGAGCGCAGGTGATACCTGTACAACTCGACTGGAAAACCAGTCAACCTCTTGTTGATGGCTCCGTAAAATACGACTCCGCGTTGGCATCTGCTCATCCAATCACTGGCACCCCAACCTGGGTCATCTCGTATCGAGGGGTGACAGAAGAGATCCAGGGCGAGACCTCCCCTGAAGCGATTGCCTCGCGTTTTTCGTCCTCCCCATCAAGATAATCCTGCAAAAACCGATAGATGAAAATATTAAAACACAATAATACACAACCATGTATATTGCATCTTGACATACGCAAATGTAGATGTATTCTTAGAGCTGCGGTGGGTCGTTTGGCAGGGTGCTGAACGCCTCCGAATGGTGCAAGGAGTTTTTTATGATTTCAGTTTTAAGATCTCATTGGTACGAGATGACACCTCGGACGCGGTTCGTCATCTCTCTTGCTGCGGCAGTTGCTCTCACTGCCATACTCGCACACGCCTTACCGGCTCTAGCTCAGGGAACAACCTGCACGGGCGAGGATTGCGGCATTGCGATTGGCGGGGAAGACAAGTCGGGCCAACTTTCGGCGTTCGCAAATCTTGCCAAGACGGCGCAGGTTTTTGTGATGCGCTACGCCGCTCCTGTCATCGGCGGAATCATTGTGTTCTACGGCATTTTCAAAATTGCATTGCGTGAAGCCGTGGTTGGAACAATCGCGCTCATTGGCGGTGGTGCGTTGCTGTTCTTGCCAAAAATTATCCAGCAGATTGTTAAATTTGCAGGATAATAGAAAGGATTAGATATGCTAGTGCAGGAAAATCTCTCAAAGTATGTCACTGCCAAGAAGGTCGCAACCAATCCGCTGATCGATGAGGCTCCCATCCTTTTTCTTGGAAGAACTCTTATGGAGTTGGTGCTACCGGGAGCAATTTTTGTTTTTTCGACGGCTATTCTTGACATGGCAGTTGAGGGTTTTCTCTGTGCCGTCGTACTTTCCACAGTCTTGCCAGCATTTAGAAGGCGTTTTCCAAGAGGTATTATCCCTCACTTCCTGTGGTCATTGGGGCTGAATCGTCCCAAGCAACTGCCTTGTCGCCTTATGTTTTCAGTGCGTAGAGCTTTATCGGTATTTGGACCATAGCGAGAAAGGAGAACGAGATGACAGAAGAAATGAAACTCAATCAAACACTGCTTGCCTCGCTGGGAAAAATGAAATCCTGGAGAAAGCAAAAAGCGGAAGGGAAAAAAGAGGCGCGAGAGGTGTCGTCCCGCATGATTCCTCCATTTATGGCTTCAAACGCCGTTCTACAAGACAGGTTGCGCGTTGCTAAATTATTTAGTGTCGGTGTTGCCGTCGTCTGTGTGGGTGTAGTGGGATTGCAGGAGTGGCGATTCAAGGGGGCGCTAGAACACGCGCTCAACAAAGAATTCTTGATTGTGCCTGGTGTTGTTGATTTTATGAGGGTAAGGCCAGGAGTCATACCCGAAAACGTGGTCTTTTTTTTCTCCGAATTCATGGCCGATCAGGTTGGGACATTCACATATGCCAACGTCGGGGAACGCTACAAACGGGCAGCGGAGTTCATGTCGCCTGCATTGCGTGAGTCGTTTTTGATGGAGTTACGCAAGAAGGAAAAAGATTACCGAGAGCTTGCTGTGACTGAGATTTTCAGTCCTGTCCCGGTTTCAAAGTTCGAGCAGCTTAAAGATGAAGCTGGCAGTCCGTACTATCTCGTTCATCTACGAGGAACACTAGAGAGATATTCAAACGATCAAAAAATCGCGAGCGAAGAGGAAATCTTCACACTTAAATTCCGAACGACACGTATTGTTGCCGACAAACCTTGGTTTTTTGAACTCACATCCTTGGAAAGGCAATCGTCAGAAGAGTTCGCTCGCTCCGAATCTGCGAAGGAAAGATTCGCAAAATCAGAGGGGGAAAAGAACCTATGAAACGTTTTATCATTGCGGCAGTGTCATTTGTGTTGGCAAAGAGCGCACTCGCAGGCACCGTAGTTGCTTACGAAGGCCAGGATGTAGTCGTGCCTGTTGATCCGGCGGCAGGTGTGACTTTGATGCTGCCGGGTGCAGTAAAAATCGCGACACCACCACGATTTCACTCAATCCAGCCTATCGTTCCTCCTGCATCACAAGCGGAGCCAGGGCAAGCAGCTCCTGCTCCAATGGATATTCGAGCCTTTTCTGTTCGGGCAACAAGAGCAACTGCTGAAAGGGTAACGTTCGTTCTGGCTGATGACAGGAATGTTACGGTTCGATTTATTCCAACACCTGGCGCTGACAATTTTTATGAGGTCAGATGGCAGAAAAATCAGAGTGCGAAAAACAAAGATTCGGGATACTTGGCAAATGAGCGAGCACTGATGCTGGCTTTGTTGCGGGACGACCTCGGAATGGGGCGGCAAATCGTCAAGACAGAAATCAAGATTGATCGCTATCCGCAGCTTGAAATATTTCTCGTGAGAACATTTCAAACCGATGGGCTTTCTGGATATGTTTTCACGGTAACGAATACCAGCAAAGCAAAACTGCAGCTTAATCCGACGGTCATTGCAATTAGCTCTCCCAATCGCGCGATTCTCACTCAAATGGATCACGAGACACTGAGACCTTGTTCGGAGGACAATAGTCCAAATCCGCGAGGAACCGGCTGTATGACAGCGCTTCGAATGGTGGTGAAGGGAACTGGCGCTCTGCCAGCACTGTCGCAAGATGCGCGAGCAGCCTTGCCGTTTATGGTCTCAATTAAGGAGAAAGAGTAGCCATGAAACGGACGCATTTTATGAACATCCTCGTGGCATCTATTCTTGCTCCTGCATTTATAGCAAAGGCACAGCAAGGAAATCCACTTCCAGAGCCAACAAAAACGGTGCAAAGAACAACGTCGTCAACCGATGTTTACGGCAAAGAGACGCAGTACAAAAAGAAGTACGCTGAGGAGTCAGAAAAGCGAAGAGTCGCCGAAGACGAGCTTGCCAAAATACGCTCTCAGGTAGGAAAACCAGATAGCAAATCGACTTCCGTGCAGCTGGAGCCGACAGCGACACCGGGTGATGTGAAAAATCCGCAAATATCCGCTACGACAACGATGAAGGCAGCAAAAAAGAAGAGTGCAAAAGGGAAAAGGCTTCCAGTTGTTCCGGGCGCTGCAATAGGTTCGGATTTTAGTACGTCGTCATACGTTCAGGACGCTGAAATGAACGTAAGCCAAAAGCCATTGGTTTTTACAGTAAGCCAGGCAACGCTAACAAAAGAAACCTCTACGGTTATTCCGCTTGGAAGCTATGTCAAAGCGCGAGTGCTAACGGGAGTCGAGGCAAATGATCAAGAGCCATTCCCTATGCTATTGCAGCTTGACTATGCCTTTGTTGGGCCAAACAAAACGAAAATAGACCTGTCGCATTGCTTCATGATTGCAAAGACGAAGGCAAATCTATCCACTGAGCGAGTCATGGCAGAAACTCAAGATATTAGCTGTGTGCGCGATAATGGCGAACATTTTAAACGCACTGCCAAGGGGTTCATCGCGGGTGAGGACTCCACCTTTGGTATGACAGGACAGCTTATTTCAAGGCAGGGACAAGTGCTGATGACCGCTGTGATTGCGAATCTCGCCAAAGGCGCGGGAGAGGCGGTGGCCTTGGCAAATTCTGCGACGCAGGTGGTGACTGGTCCTGGTGGAGCGATTGCACAGAGTACGCGAATCACAGGAAATACTGGCGCATATATCGCTGGGAAATCTGTAACGGACGCTGCTCAAATGATCGCTGATTGGTATTTGGAGCACGCTCGGAAGCTCATGCCCAGCATTGCGGTTGGCAGTGGCCGCGATGTGTGGGTGGTTCTTCTCGACACCATTCAGGTTCCACCACTTCCAGCAAATTACGAATAGGAGACGATGAAAATGAGAACGAAAATAGCGTTGGCAATATTAGGCATCGTATCCATAAGTGGTTGCATCACCAGAGCGCCAACCACCTATGAACTCGACCGTCGTGCTGGGTTTTCTCCACCAGGAGAGCCAGTACTCCCTGATGACCTTTCAAAGATGCGCACAAATTCGGCCATCGCGAGAACTCCTATGATTCCCGTGCGTGTCCCGCCAGTTGTTGAGAAGGTTTGGATTGCAGATTCGACACTGGGAGATGGTGCCAAAATGCAAGGGACATGGATGTTTCTCGAAGTTGAGCCTGGGAGATGGTTCGATGAAGTTGACCCTGGTGCTGCTCCACTTCTGATTCCGCCAGCACTTGGAACGACAAAGACACCAACGACAAGCAAAAAGTAAAAGAACGGAGAGGAGGACAAAATGGGTGAAGCCGTTGCAAACGCTATCAATTCAATGCGCAAAATACCTACAAAACTCATGGATAAAATTCGTCCCATGAGGTCGCCCGGCATAGCGACGGCCCAGCCACAAAGCCTCGGCGAGATGTTGCCATACGAGACTTTTGTCGAGGCTGAAGGACTCACATTGGTTGTGATGTCTGATGGCAGCATGGGGGTTGTTTGGGAAATCGCACCTTTGCCGCACGAAGTGATCAAGCAGGAAGTTTTGAAAGCACAGGTTGAGGCGATCACAAAAGTCTTGGAGTCGGTCTGTGATGCACGGACAAGCTTTCAGCTCATTTGGGACTCAACACCCAATAAATCGTTTGCCACTCCGGCATATGCGACAAACCCGAAGACCTATCCCCAGAGGGTGATGGTCGAGCGAATTAAAGCAGTGCAGCGTCGTGCGGATAAGCCCGAGGCTGGACTTTCCTGCACGCGACGCCGTTTGTACCTGTGTTTTCGTGTGCAGGCTTCGGGAAGATTGGGACTCGATACTGTGGGTGGCCCATTGGGTGGCACGGTCTCATCGGCCGTTGAGGGACAGGTGGAGATCCTGACAAAAACTCAAGATGTTATTGTAGCACAATCGAAAACCATCGAGGACGGCCTTTCGCATTGCGGCCTGGCCTGGAAACGCTGCGATGCACACACCTTTACGCAGCTCGTTCGGGGTGGGCTCCATTCCTACGCCTTTGCGCGGGACCAAAGAGCTTTCACGAGTCAGCCAAATGCCAACGAGCGTCTCAGCGACCAGGTGCTGATGGATTTTGTCGAAATGGTTCCCTGGGGTGTCCAGCTTGGGAATGCGGCTTCAGGAAGCCCCGACTCAGTGCAGGTGCTTTCGTGGGCGCAACAGCCGCCACAGGCGTTTGTGGGAATGATGGCCCATCTCTTTGGGATTCGGGAACCTGTTCGTGTTGTCCTCAACCTCCGCCCCTGCGTGGATGTCTCGGACATGGACAGGAATGCCACCCTTCTTCGCCGTTCGATGGATGCCAGGGGCAAGCGCCAGCTCACGGAGCTGCAAGAGACGCAGACCCGCATGACCTACGGCGAAAAGCTTATGTGGGTTAGCCTGCATGTGTTTGTGCGAAACGTCAGCGTGTCCCTCCCGGAACTCAAGAAAAACGACGGCTCGCGGAGCGTTGCTAACAGCCTGAACCAATCCACCGGGATACCGATGCTGACCGAGCAATACGCAGCGCCCGCTGTTTTCCTGCTCTGTCTTCCGCTCGGGTACAGGCCAGACGCAGGCAAGTTTGTTCAGAGGGAGCGGCGCGTCTTGTCGGCATCGCTGGGCTGCTACTTGCCCGTGTTTGGGGGATTCCCTGGAACTCGTACCCAAAGTCAGCTTTTGCAGAACAGGGCGAGTGATCCCATCTATCTCTGTACACGTGACGCGCAAACCAGTGCCCATGCGGCTATTTTGGGATCATCTGGCTCTGGTAAGTCGTTTTATCTCGCAAATCTTTTGTGCAGCGAGAAGGCGGCGGTTCCTGATTCTCTCGATTTTATCATAGATAATAAGACCTCATATGAGGTTTACGCAAAACTCTGCGGTGAGGAAAGAGGTTTTCTTATTGCCAAGCCACCTGCTTCGTTTCCCAATATTTTCTTGGGACGTGCTGACAATGAGCGTATTGGCGTGATTGTTGGTATTTTAAGAACCGCAATTAGTCTAGCGAATCCAGGGT
This sequence comes from uncultured Silvanigrella sp., assembly GCA_903932045.1. Classification (GTDB taxonomy): domain Bacteria; phylum Bdellovibrionota_B; class Oligoflexia; order Silvanigrellales; family Silvanigrellaceae; genus CAIZES01. The sequence continues at coordinate 26,802 of CAIZES010000464.1, forward strand.
TTCAGATAACTTCGGAACACGACATGATTCTGAAACTCGCGGTGCAAAAAACCTTTGATGACAACTATATTGATGCTGAAACTGGATTCTCGGATGGTGTGATTGTTGAGAGAGCCACGATTGGCAAAGTGGTTGTGCCAAGACTTTCGGATGTGGTGGACAAGTTTACGCAGGTGTGTCGGCAGCTCGATTTGCAACCAGAGCATGCACAAATACTGCGCGCGAAACTCGGACCATTCTACGGAAAAGGCCAGTATGCAGCCATGTTCGACCAAGATTGTGTGGCCGATGCGGAACCGCCAACACCATCTGTAACGCTATTTGACCTTCAAGATGTCGTCACCGATCCTATTCTTTGTACTCTCACAAGTCAGATTTGCATCTCAGAGATCATTCGCCAAATAAAGCGATCTGACAATAAAAGTAAGAGTGGACGCCTTGTCATCGAGGAGGCTGGCGTTCTTGGAGCGCGAAGCCCAGAGCTTGTGGAGTTCGTGCGTGAAGCGTGGAAGACCTTCCGGAAATTGGGATATTCTTGCATCGGACTCACCAACTCAGTTGAGGATTATAGGGAAAAAGAAGCTCCGCGAGTGATTTGGCAAATCTCGCCAAATAAGATCATTTTACCCATGTCGCATGAAGACATTGAGCTTGCCTTGACGGAAGACGAGAAGAAGGGAATTCCAAAATTCCTGACCGAAGATGTCGCCGAGGTTGTCCGCACCCTTGTCAAAGTTGATGGTGTCTACTCCCAAGGGTTTTGGTGGAGCAGTGATATAAAAGGCAGTTTTGTTTATGCACCAACAGGTTTTGACTATTGGCTTGCAGCAAGCAAACGCAAAGAAGTCTCTGGAACTGTGGACAGGATTGCGCAGCGTCTCGGGAGCTATTGGCGAGCAATCCATTGGTTGGCAACACATCACCCATTTGGATTTCCAGACAGAAATGCCACCGACCGAGTACGGGAAATCAGCGACGAAGAGCTAAATGCCATTCCGCTTGATTATGTTAGCGAGGAGAAAGGTTTATGAAGAAGGTCGTTCTTTCAATCTGGGGAGTGATAACCTGCGCAACATCCTACGCAGATTCCGTTGAACCTGAAACGTTACCCTTGGCACCTCCTGTTGTTTCGGCAACAAATGCTTCATCGGTGATGCTTGAAATTACCTGGTCGCAGCTCTTGGTGGCTCATGGGCGAGGTCTTCAAAGTAATTGGACGAAGGATCATTATTCTCTCTGGGAACATGATCTCTTCGAGGAAATCAATGCGCCGCAGGTGATTGCCAGCGGTTTGAATGTGCTTACTGCCAGAGATTTTACTGGAATGCAGATCGAAAATATCACTCTAGTGACTGATGATGAAAAGAATAAAACGAAAGAAGAAGAGCAAGAGCGGAAGAGAAATAAAGGAGGGCACCGAGAGCCATGAAAACAAGAATAGCCTGCATAGCGCCATTTCTCCTTTGCATTGTAACCACATCTGCGATAGCGGCTGACTATGTTGGAGAGAAAAGAACATACAGTTCTGCGGATGTGCTGGCTGTGCTTGGCAAGAAAAAGCAATTTGCACCTCCAGCACCGCTGAGCATCGGTACTGAAATGAGTGCCCAGGTCAACACTTCGCTTCAGTGTGGAAAGCTTCGCTTCGACTACAATATGAACGCGATGCTGAACAAAATGAAGAAATTTCCCGAAGAGCTGAAAAATTATGTCAAAGACAGTATTCCTGCGGCGATGAATGCGGCTCCTATGTTGGTTCTTTGCTACATGAGCCCCACTGTTTGCGCAGAGCTAAAAAACTTGAACATGCGCCTGGATATGGATTTGAAGATGATGACGGACGTTTGTGGCGCGATGGACAATTACATCGGCTCGCAGGCGGAAAAGGGCGCAAAGGATGCCAAAGATAGAGCGAATAACAAGTGTATCAACGATCAAAAAACGCAAGGCAAGACCTTGCAGGAATCTCTTGATAATTGTAGTCGCAATCCACCACCAGCCTTGAACGTTGACATCGCAAAGGGATGGATTCAAGACACCGTTGTTTCTGGTCCACAGAGGGTTTTGGAATCACTTCTGACAGCATCAGCGCAAAAGGTTGTTGGAGCTGTTGGAGACGAAAACTACAGATTTCTAGCAGCGGTTCTTGGGGAAACAAAAATTCAAGCAAATGGAAAAATCCTTCCCATGTTTCCTGCGAACGTCTTTGTTCCATCCACCCTGGCTGGAAAAATGTTTCAGGCAGCTATTGATACGACCTGTAATCATCAAAAATTTCAGGCCGCCATCACGGGAACGTTGACGCCAAATTCTCCCAACCCCGAAATCAATTTCTTCCAGAGACGGCTATTTGATGTCATCAAAGACAACATAGATAAAGGTGATCACAACAATTTGTACGATCTTGATCCGCCTGACCAAGAACTTATGTGCAATGCTCTCGGCCGGGCTGTTGGGCGCGTTGCGATTCTGCGAACAGCCGCCGATGGTGAATCAATGGCTGTTATTGCGCTTCAGAATCCTGCGTTGCCTGAAGATTTGCGCCAAATGTATGAGTCTCGGGTGTCTCAGGTGTTTCCCGCAATTCGAGAGCAAGCCATGGCCCAGCCCGCAAAACCTATTGATGAATTATTGAAGCTCTTAAACCAGATGGCAAAAATACAGCGCGAACAGAGGCGCTTCACTGCTGGAACTCTGTCGCAAGGGCAAATGGATATGGACTCTTTGTCATCGCAATCGAACGAAGAGTGCGATAGCGACTACACATGTAAGTGAGGATGAATATGCCACCAGAGGTCTTTACCCAAACTCCAATCGAAGGGCACATCATTGCGCTCTGCATGAAGTACCAGATCGCAGCTGCGAGAATTCTTGTGGGAACGCCGGTTATCAAGGCTGCTTTCTTTGTCATATTGGCGGTATTTCTCATCTGGCATTTGTCTCGTATGGGGCTATCAAAGCTTACACCTGGAGAGACTGTCGGCAAACTCTGCTGGAGTCTTGGTTGCATTATTCTTTCGATTGCCTTTCTGAGTAGCGGTGTTCGTCATGTGAACTTCAGTTCATTTGGAGATAAAAATCCTTGGGTGTCCAAGAATGGAGTGGCATCGAACTCTTCCTATGACAGCACTCTCAGGAGTAATAGCAATGAAGGACTCTTTTGGTATTTGCAGCTTTCTCGGGCAATATCTGGGGTCACAGACACAATGACGCGAGCCATTGCTAGCGCATCTAACGATCCTTCTCTCATTAAAGACCCAACGTTTCTATACAAACAATTGGCAAAAAGCTCTTTAGCTGCTGCGGGAGTTGGTGGCTCTATCCCGGCTGCCAAGTTTGATGCACTGGTTCGGGACTGTTCGGATACCAAGAATGGCAAGATCATTTCTCGTGCAAATTCACTGCGCGAAATTTTTGATACTTCTACAACTCACTGCAATCAACTTTGGAGTGATTTTGAGGGGCAATTGTCCACCTTCGGCGACAACCTGTTGAGGATCTATAAGCCAACCTCGTTGGGTCCAATTTATGATGATGTGCAGAAATATGGAGTCAATGGCCCGCGCTTCATAAAAAATCTGCTCGTGTCAAACGCGTTGTTGAATTATTCGAGATCTCGCGCGGGATTCAACGATCCCAACAGTACAAAAAATTCCGAAGCTACCTTTTCAGACACGGGCGACAGAATGGTTGAGGATGTCTCTACTGGGCCAGTAGCCGCTGGATACATGTACATTGCAAAGCTATTTATGAAAGATCCGCATGCGTCTGCGATGAAGGCCGAGGCTGCAAATCGATTCAATCAGTTTTCCAGTATTCTTCCCGTTGCGCGAGGCTGGATTCATGGAGTCCTTGCGATTTTATTTGTTGGCGCAGCTTTGGCTCTTGGCTTTCAAGCGATTCGACCAATGCAGGCGTGGCTTTTGGCGATGGGAACGATTTCACTCTACAAGCCAATTAGTATCTTGGGATACAAAATTGCGGAGTATTTCACGAATAAATCGGACTTTTTGATGCAGATGAAAGGTATTCAAAATGATCCTTTGCTGCTTGGCGGTGTCAAAGTCATTCAGGATCAAATCATTCAGATGCAAACGGTATACCTTGCTTTCGAAATTGGCGTGTTTGCAATCTTCGTCGCTGGTGCCATTGGTTGTTTTAGGGCGCTGACGAACTTCTCGAATACGTTGGGTCATGCGGCTATGGCGAAGTTGGGTAGTGTTGGGCAGACCCTCGCACACGAGGCCAGGCACATGAGCCGGCAATCTGCTCATCACGGCGGCGGCGGTGCTGCCAGCGATCCCACTGTGAATGTGAACGTTGGGCATTGGCCCACGCAGTCTGCTTCTTTTGCGGGTCAAGCGCCTATGCCCCCTTCTTCCTGGGATGATGGCAGTGGCTGGTCTGCGCCTGTTGGGGGCGGTGGTCGTGGTGGAGGTGGCGGTCACTTTCGTTCAGGATCTGGGTCTTTTGAGTCCAGTATTTTCAATGAGAGTGTCATTGATAATTCACCGAAAAAGACAACTTGAGGATGTGGATATGGGGACTGATTGGGTTCAAGTCGTTGAGTGTGTGCAGCGGATTCTGATTGGAGTTGGCGGTCCTGCTATCGGTGGACTCTTGATCGCCTATGGCGTGGCGAAACTGAGGTCAAAATCCAACGAATCTGTGGGGTAGAAAATATACATAGTAATGTTGCATGAATTGCGGAGTATGGTATTATGTAGATGTCGAATGTTTGAGGAGTGACTTATGTCTTTAAAATTATACGCTATTATCTCATGTGCCTCTCTATTGATACTCTCCTGCGGAGGGCACTCAACAGGTGGTGACGACCCAAACAAAGGGAAGTCGCCGAACGGTGGGCAGCCCGGTGGTGGCGATCAGCAAGGCAAGGTCTACCTCGATGTATTTTCGCTTCATGATGGAAATCATGCACCCGTAGGCAAGTGGCCTTCGCAGCTTCGGCAAGGCGAGCTTATTGATGCCTGTCCTACGGGCAAAATTTCTTATGCGGATCAATGTTGGGATTCCTTGGTTGTGGACACTAATAAACAGGAAGTCATCTTCTTTAGTGAAGGTGGACTTAGCGCAACCATTGCGATTGGAAAACCAGTCCCTCCCGACCTTGGAACACTGTTTTTTAGTCCAAATACCCAGATTGACAAACCACTTTACAAACTGTTTTTCCAGCAAAAACCCAACACGGGCTATCTTCGGGCAGGAGAGTGCCTCGGTTCATATCGCGGTGCAGAGTACGAAATTACCACCAGCGAAATATGGGGTGGCATGAACTATGTCGATTTTGGTTGGCGTCTGAGTCCAACATTTGCCACTCCGTGGGCGACGTCTCGATGCTTTACGACCTACGCTAAAACACCAGGGGACGCGCCGGAAAATCTTTTGTCCTTTGGAATTAAAACGACATTTTTGTTTGGTGCTGTTGAGGCGAAGAGTGAGCCTGGTGGGATTGCTCTCGCGCATAGTTGGCCCTACAAAGGCACCATTCGCATTGGAAATACCAATCTTGATTTGCCCGTTTCTCTCGACAAGGTGAGCGAGGTTGCTGGTTCGCCAATTCAAGATGATGGATGTGTTGTTCTTGGAAACCTGCCCAACGGAAGAAGCACCATCTGTTCCATTGATGGAGTTCTTCAGGTTCGGCGCAATTATGGGGGCTTGCCCAATGAGCCCCGAAACATCACCGATGTCTCTTTTGCTGGACCAGCTCCTACCCCTACACCTGAAAATGGGGAATAAATATGGGCGCGGATGTTCACGAACAACAACCAGAATACGAGCCAGCGGTTTTTCCAGAAAGTGGATTTGCAAAGCATCTTGTTGACAAATCCATCGAATATGGAGCCCATTCACAACAAGAAAAAGCGTTGCATGATGGCATGGCTGAGCTGCACTTTTCTAACTCTGCTAACGCTCTCGTTTGCAGGCTTATCATAGACAAAAAGCGCGAGAAAGTTCTCACAGAAGAAGCTTTCGGTCGAAACGGAAGAATCTGGAAACGTTGGACAGGAAACATCGAGGAGTCATTTGATGAAAATGGCAATCTCGTTCAGAAAACTATTTATGAAGATGATAATCGCACCATTCAGCGCTTTGTGGAAAATGTCTATGGAGCTGATGGCATCCCTGCCATCGAGGTATTCTCTGGTCCCACGAAGGTCGAAGAGACTTGGTATGAGGGTGTTCGAGAGCTTGGAAAACCGCCTAGATATGGCGTAAAAAATCGTCGGTCGGCAAAGGAATCAGGTGTTTGGAAATTCAAACCAACGCGGTTTATGTTTGATGAGACCGCGAGAAAATGCAGAGCATATATGTATTTCGATGATGCTCTGACAGACGCACCAGACGGCACACCCGCATTTCAGGAATGGCTCATTGATAAGCCAGATGAGCGATCTTTTGTGCATATTAAAGACGGGATGCTGCATGGGTGCCCCGCAATCTCTGGGAGTGAGAGCGAAGTTTCATATCAAATCAATGCAGAAAACGGCAAGATTTCGGATGTTCCTGCGGTACCTGGTATTGTGCTGAAAAAGGACAATCTCACTTTGAACGTGCGCTTTTCAGCCGATGGTTCAGTGCAAAGCAAGGATGTTGTGATCGATTTGACTAAGGCGCAGCTTGACTTGAAGGAATCAGAAATGGACGAGTTGGCACAACTCCTTGGCGGCCATTTGGAGGCTATGGTGACGCGCCGTTACGCGAAGCAAGAGACAGAGCAAGACACTGCGTCTGATGCGGATGCGGTCGTGCTTAAAGATAATTTTTACTGAGGTGATGGATGGCTATTTCCGACCTATTTCGCAAAAAAGCAGTGCAAAACACGATGGAAATAGAGCCGGGAATTGTGTTGAACGTCTACGGTTCAAGCCAACAAGAAGCAACAAAAGTCCTTGAGGCATATGCTGGCAAAGACAAAGCGCAACAGTGGCAACACGAACCAGACTACCAATTCAAGAAAGAAGACTACCAGGGAGAAAAAAGAGGACTGAGTTTTCAGTACCAGGGGCGAACAATCGATGGTCCCATTCCTATTCCTGGAGTTGCCAACATTCGCTCAGTATCAACTCCGGTGGGAGACACGCAGCTTATAGACGGTGCTGGCCCGGTTCGAGCTTCACAGAATGGTAGGGTCATCAATATAAACATCAACCTTGCAGAGCTTCCTGGCTTTCAGGGGCGGCCCACCGAGGCGGGTATTGCGCGGATGCGGGAAGAGTTCAAGCATACTTTGCGAGAAGTGATGGCGCGGGTTGTCTCGCTTGAGGCCCAGCTCAAAGCACGGGAACAGGAGATTGAGCGATTGCAGCTCTCTCGGAACGTGGCCGAGGGTTCAAACAAATCTCCGAGCGTGAAGACTGATGGGGCGATGGCCGCAAAGGCAGGCTTGACGCGCTCCACAGCGCAGCAACCAGAAGTGGTGTTTGTTGACGAAGAGCTGCGTGCTCCAAAAAGGCATGAGACTGTCCTCGAAGCTCCCAACGCTTTTGTTACGGATAGACTCTCTTTTGCGGTGAAAGGCTTAGCTTCTGCATATCTTAAGTCAGATAACCCCGAGTACAAAGCTTTTGGTACGGAGTTGATGGACGCTAGCAAAACCCTGAAGAATGCAGCCAAGGAGCAGGATTCTCCAAAAACACATCGAGTTGAGCTGACGTTTCCTGAGTCAAAGGCCACTGTATTGCTGAAACAGGCCATTGAAAATGTTGGCGTGGAATGTCAGAAGGTTCGATTTGGCAAAGAAGTCATGTCTGACGCGGACAAAGAAGCGGTAAAAACGGTTTTTACACGAGAAATGGCTAACCTGCAAAATATTTGTCAGGAACAAGTCAAGGTAGAAAAAGCGAAGTCGCAGCAAAAAAACATAGAATCCCCTGAGGACCGCGTTGCGCATAGAGCAGTTGAAAAGGAATCAATTCCCAAAGGAACACTGATTGAAACGGTGAAAGCGGCTCAAGAATTCTTTGGTAAGGATGTGGTGTTCGTGAGCACCAATTGGGAGAGTCATAAGGGCGAGATTGTTCAGTCGTCCGAGCGTATTCTTCGTGCAGCTCAGGCAACGGAAAAATCCATGCAAAATGCCGGACTTTCTACTGCCTACTGCATCAGTGCAAGCGGTGTGGTGCGGAATTTGAACACAAATCGCGATGAGTTTTTTCTTTGTTCACGCGCTGCCGCGCAAGATGAGGCTTTTCCAGAAAGGCTTCGAGTTGCATTGCAGAAGCACTTTGATGGCCCGGAAATGACTTCTTCATTGTCGCCGAAGGTTCCTGCTGCTGAGACTCCAAGTATGGGAGTCAGCG
>CAIZES010000465.1 GCA_903932045.1 uncultured Silvanigrella sp.
AAACAAAAATAGATATGCAACAATAGAAAGAAACAATATGATAAACAACGCAAGAAAAATCCCAGACGTCGCCGACCACAAAGAAAAAATTGCAACCACACCAAACAATAAGGTTGCTATCAACAAACCAAAAAATCGAGCACTGATACCAAACTGACGAAGCATAACAGTTCCTCCAAATCAATTATACGCTAATGTTAAGAACGGAATTTCCATTTCCTCACAGGAAAGTCCGCCGTGATTTCCCAAAGTTTTTACCATGTGCTTATTTGCTTCAAACCACCAAACGCTCTCGCCTGCGTATGGCAAAACAATTAAGTCTCCCGCGCGTTCAAAAAAAGCTGCCGCAGGAAAATGTGTTCCAAATATTCCGGCTTCAACCAGTTTCTGCACAGAATAAACCTCCGCTCTCCCACACAAAATCTGTGCCAATTTTTCGCGGGTTTCGTTCAAAAACTGGGGCTGAACATGTAGAAACAAGTTTCGCCCCATCCCACCGCACGGTACAATGGGTTTTCCAGTACGAGTTGCTTTCTTAAGTTTGCTTTCAATTTCGGGCCATTCTCTATTGATGTAAACAACTTTGCGTAAATCTGTGTCGGTTTGTCCATGATCGGCCGTTACAATAAGCAATGTGTCTTGCCATTGAGCCGTTGCTTTTCCAAAAAAACTGCTTTCTAAAAAAGTCAACATTTTTTGTGCCTCATTAATGGATTTGGCTGACGATGGTCCAAATTCATGCGAAACATGATCAACAGAATCGAGGTAAAGATAATGATAAGCACGCTCGTCTCGACTCATGCGTTCCATGAGACAAACAACAGCATCGGAAGGCTTTGAAAAGGGCACAAACTCGGCGCCAAACATGGTGGCATCCGAAAACGGCGATGGGGTGTAGGCTTTGTGCTGATAAACATAACTTTGCACACCCATATCCTTCAACTCAGCACAAAAGCTTTTGTTTGGAAAAATGGCGTGCGTTTGTGAATTCATGTTTTTCAAACTGCACTTACTTTTATCGCCCGCAATTCGATAAAGCAACGGACAAATCACATCACCAATTACAGGTTCATAATAGAACCACTCTAAAATTCCGGTTTGTGCCGGCAACAATCCTGTTGACATCGTGAGCGAGTGCACAACGGTCGTTGAAGGAAATTGACTTGTTAATTTCGAAACCACGCCACTTTCCATAAATCGTTTGACAAAAGGGTGGTCTAACAAATGATTTTCCAGAAAACGCCATCCCAAGGCATCAACCAAAACAAAAATCACTTTCTTATAAGTGTTTCCCGGAACCGGAAAAACTGATGTTGGAAGCGCAACAGTCCAACTGCAATCACAAGCTCCGCAGCAAGCTCCGCAGCAAGTTCCATTACAATAACGTTGCCAATTATGCGGTTCCAAACCCAAAAGAGATTGCACCGAACTGGGGATGCCCGAAAAGCAAAAAGTGCCGTAAAGAGGCTTTACAAAATTGCGCGAGAAAACAGATTGACGAACGGCCTCAACCGACTCACGCAACAGCATTTTTTAACTCCCAACATAGAGGTAGAAGCATGATAGTCTTTTCCTCCAGGCAGGCCAATAAACAAACTATTGACGTTCTGCCTAATGAGAACTACAAGCAGCAAACCCAACCACCAAATCGTTTTTGGTAATGGATTAAAAGTTTGAGGGTAATCCTCTTAAGGAGATTTTCGTGTTAGAAAAGAAAAAGCATATTTTTGCCAAGGAACTCAGCAGTCAACAACGCGCCAAACTCAAAGGTATGGCTCACGCTCTCAAACCTGTGGTCCAGGTTGGCGGAAACGGCCTCACAGAAACAATTCTTGCAGAAATCTCTCAAGCACTGGAACACCACGAACTCATAAAAGTTCAACTTCCCGGCCAAACCGATGCCACAAAAAAAAAGGAAGAAACCACAGCCCTTCACGAGAGTCTTCCCAAAAACTCCCACGTCGTGTCGCGCATTGGTCGGATGATTATTCTTTTTCTGGAAAAAGACCCTGCAAAAAGCCCAAAAATCAAGATTTCTGCGCTATAGCAAAAATATCATCAGCACAAATCTGAATCTGAATCTGAATCTGAATCTGAATCCAAGCTCACTTTCATCTCATTCTTGAAAGAAGCGCGTTCCAATCCCGCTCCACAGAAAAGTGTGTGCGGGCTTTTTTTTGTGCAAACTCGTTTTCGAACCAGCTTTCAAACATCTTCAATAGAGGATCGTAAAATCCATCGAGATTTGCAATAATGGTATGTTTTTGATGGTTACCAACAATTGCCAACGTTATAATTTCCACCATCTCATCAAGAGTTCCAAATCCGCCCGGCAGTGCCACAAAAATATCTGCACGGCTTTGCATAACCGCCTTCCGTTCGCGCATGTCACGCGTATGAATGACCTCATCGCATCCCGAAAAAATTTGCTCCGGCTTTGAAAAAATTTGTGGAACAACACCTACAACACGACCTCCACCCTTTTTAACTCCCAATGCAACACGCCCCATAAGTCCCATATTACAGCCACCAAATACAAGAGAATGACCAGCAACTGCCAAACTCTTTCCAAAGTTTTCCCCACCATTCAACAATGATTCACTAATTTTATCACTTGCAGAACAATAAACAGCAACCGACTTATTCGTCTCTCTTTCTGAAAATTTCTTCATAACGCCCTCGGATTTGAAAAATCGAAAAAATGAACCCGTCAAAAAAAACGAATAAAATAAAATACAAAAAATTAAAAAAATGAATACTGCGAACCAACAAAACGAATGGACCAACGCACAATGAAAGGGTCATCGTGAATTCGACTGGGTATGGGATTTAACGGAAAAACAGAGTCGGCAAATTCACGAACCAACCTATCGACCGCCAAAAAATCACGCTCACTCTGTTCCAACGCCGTGAGATTTACAATTCGTCTGAGCGTGCCATCGCGATTGACAACCACATTATAAACAATAATCTCACCGGTTCTTCCCATAAAATGAGAATAGGCGGGCAAAACTCGAATTCCACCCCAAGCATCTGCAAAACGCCGCTCCAAATCGAGCCTATATGCCAATGTAGAAAATTCTGTTGTTACGACATTGGGTCGCTGCACGGCTTCGCTTTTTTCTGGCAAGATTTCCTCATTGTAAGAAGGAACTTCACCGCTCATTTCACCCATTCGCCTCTGATTTTCCAAGAATTCCGAATTTGCTCCAGGCAACAATCTCGACAAACTTGAGCTTGCTGTTGGCGACGGAAGCGACGATGGCGCAGCCAATGGCTCATCAATGGCCCCCGGTTGTTCAAGCGGAATTGCGCTGGGCAATTTCTGAATTTGTTCATTTGCAGAAATAGGAATTCGAGGTGCCGTAGCAGACACACTCACTTTTGTGTGTGGTTGCGGCTTCACAATTTGTTTTGTTTGAACAGGAGCCACCGGAGCGACAGCATCTCCTTTGTCAACAACACGCACATTCACTGGCACATTCACTGGCTCATTTCTGCCTCCGTCAATTTCTTGACGAGGTGGCGGAACGAGAAACAATATCCACAACAGAATCACATGCAGCACAATAGCATATGCCACATAAACAAACTGTTCTCGCACTGTTGGTTGTTGCACCTCAACAACACTCTGCATGGACACCCCGCATGAAACGTCAAGGGAATGGATACGACACCTTGCCTCAGCTCCTCACCCTTGCAAGAATGGTACACGATGTGACTCCATGTTCCCATCAAAGGAGCAAACATGCTGCAGGGAAGCGGGCCAACAACCCCTAGCGCACAACCAAAACCCAAACCCACAAACAATGAAAAGGCCATAGTCTTTTCCAAACCCGAGCAAATTGCCGAAATTTTGGTAGAAGCAGAAAAACTCCGACTGCCTGTTCTCTTGCGGTACACCAATGACGGGCGCGCTGTGCGAGGTTTTGTTGAAAAGGTGGATTTTGGAAACGAGAAAACCCTTCGCATTGGGAGCATTTCACCAGCGGGCGATGCTGTTCTGGCTTCGTACCAAGTTATAAAAGTTGAGTTCGTGCTCCTTTCAAAAAAACTGTTTTTTGTAACCCGCATTCGAGCCAACGCCACTGCACGCATTTTGCTAAACATTCCAGAAAAGCTTTACGCCGTAGAAAGACGTCGCAACACACGGTTCGCCATCCCCAATGGCCTATGTGCCTTTATGGAATTCAGTGGAAACAAAATAAATCTTTCCAATTTTGAGACGCCGTTCAACCCTGATATCAAAATGGCTACAGCCGATGCTCCGCTCCGTATTCGCCTAGACGACATCAGCCTAGGAGGCTCTGCGCTTTCAACACGATTTTCTGCAGTCGCTCAGCTCATCAAACCTACCGGCGATGACGTTATCACAGCAAAACTTCTTCTGCCAAAGTCGGTTCCCGTATTGGTGCCCATAGCCATTCGGTGGGCAAAAAAATCGACGCTGCGCATTGTTCCCGGAAAACACGCAGAGATGTGCAAAACTATTGCAGCAAAAATTGCAAAAATGGGGTTACCAACCGATTCCATTGCATTCACCGAAACATACTATCGCTACGGAACACAGTTCTCTGAGGTTTCAAGCGAACTGGACTTAGCTCTCCGCGACTTCATTCATCTCTGTCAAACGGCTGATTCTGTTTGAAACACGGGATCACATTTCGAAATTGTGATGTTGTGCGAGTTGAGTAACCATGTCACAAAGCGCGACATGGAACCCAAGCACATTCTTCAAGTCACTCACAGGAACCCAGCGTCGCCCAATAAGATCATCCGCATCGGGTTTAACATACTCCACCGACTCATTCACAACTGTCCCAACAAAAAAATGAGTTCTTAAAAAGTACAAAACGCCATTCCAAGAAAATAGGTAATCCAAATATCCGCACTCCGGAGTGTCCACCTCAACCTCGTATCCACACTCTTCCCACACTTCTCGAATACCAGCAGCAGAAGGATCTTCATCCGTTTCCAGACCTCCACCCGGCGGAAAAAAGTACTCACATCCCGAAAAAGGGTCTCGTGCTTTTACAAGCAAAACTTTGCCATCACGCACACAAACAACGCTTGTGCGCTCGCGATTTTGTGGAACCAAACAAGCCTCGGGAGCATCAACCATTAAAGGCGCAAGCGATTTCCAATCCTGAACGGTATTCATGTTCATAAGAACACGAACATCGGAAACACTCACCTCGCGTTTTTGCAAATCAGACAAACCACGCAAAAACAGATCGAGACGAGCGGACTTATGAGAACCATCCAAGGCCAACACCTGCAAACAGGCTTCTACCGACAAAAGAAGAGGATGCCCTCGGCGCGCAATAACAGTCGAACCAAAAAATTGTTTTGAAAGCAGAGGTTTCCAAATAGGCACGACGGCCATAACGCTACTCACCAATTGCTCCTCTAATTTTTGAAACACCTCCCTATGCGCAACTGGAATATCAATCGGACATATAAAAACTCCAGCGTTGGAAACTCCAGCGTTGGAAATTCCAGCGTTGGAAATTCCAGCTTTGGAAATTCCAGCGGAAGAAATTGAAGAGGTAAGAATTCCAGAATTGTTGAAATAGTTTTGAAAACAAAACGAAACTCCCGTTTGCACACTGCTGAACGGACCCACCTCGTGTTTTTCATTATAAACAATGTCTATATTCAGATGAGAACTATTCACAGACTCAAGATACGCCGAATGAAAATATCCTGTAACCAAAACAATTTTCTCAATGCCTGCTCTTCGGAGGGTTCGCACTTGATGCTCCAGCCAAGTAACGCCATTAACAAGAATCAATCCCTTTGGCATTCCTACACGCTCAGAGCGTCCTCCCGCTAACAAAACTGCCACAGAATTAGCAATCATCCAGCCCCGCCTCGACTCGTTGATAAAAATCAATTTTAACGGCATTTCCGAAATATAATTATTCCCACAAATCCGCAGAATTTGTAAGAATCACTCAACAAAATCGCCAAAAAAACACCTGACAAAAATTTGGCCCCTCGCACAGGAGAAACAAAGATGCTACGATTTGGCTGAGCTCCCAAAAGAACACAATTCACCATAGTGAGGCGCATATGCTCAGTAAAACCGTTGCTTTCGTTTGCCTATATTGCACAACAGTGGCGTCTGTTGCATCTGTTGCATGTGTCGCAACCGCAGGGTCAACTGCCGCGTCAACCGACGATGTTGCAAATTTCACGCTTCCCGAATTCAATAACAACGGAAATTCGGCTGTTTCGCTCTGGGCCACCTACTATTATCTTCCACAAATGAATGCTGTATCCACAGGGCATGTGCTGCGTGCCATGGACGGAAGCGAATTCCCGGTAAAACTGGAACATCGCAATTACTGCATTGCAGCCATGGAAGGTTCGGTACGCATTCGCTCGAATGGCACAAACAAAGTTTATAACTATGCCGGAAAATCTTCCGACGGCGGACCAAATTGCGGCGACGTCTTTTCGAAGTATCCTGCAGCAGGAGTCGTTCGCTGGCGCGAAGCCTATGGATCGTTTGGCGACGGCACCGACCGTGGCGAAAATCAAACACCATGGATTTTAATTCCCTACCGTTCCATCGCTGTTGACCCAAGCGTTATTCCTTACGGCACAGCAATCTATGTTCCGGCAGCACGCGGCGTTCGCATCACACTTCCCGACGGCCGATCTGTTTTGCACGATGGCTATTTTATTGGCTCCGATCGCGGCGGGCTTATTAAGCAAAATCACATCGATGTGTTTATTGGTATTTCCGACTCCAACCCGTTCAAGTTTGTCCAAAGCGAACCCAGCTCAACATTTAATGCGTATTTGTTAAAAGACTCTTCAATCACCGAAGCTCTTCAAAACGCCAGTATCCTAAAATAGAAAACGACGCATTCGGGCAAACGCCTCCTCCCTTCCAAAAATTCGTTTTGAGCCATGGAGAAACCATAAGGATTCGCTTCGCGCGAGTGAGGGACCTCCATTTGAGCGTCCTCCGTCAACAAAATGACTCTTTCGGAATCATTTAAACAAACACTGCCAAAGCACAACAGCTAAAGAACAGCAGCAATATTCCGAATGCACACTCTGAATATGTCACCGAGACAATTTTTCGGCTTTTCATTTTTTCGTTATTTCGGTTTTCTCTGTGATTTGTGTAGAGGAGATTTTTATGAAGCAAACTACTTTTCGCACTCGACTCAAACTCAGCATTGGCGGGCTCATTTTGGCTTCAATGACCGCACTCCTATCAATTTCCTATTTCCAAATGGTTTCGCGCGTTCGACAAATTATGAGTGAACAACTTTCACAAACAACCGAGGTTGCAAGGATTCAAGTTAACGATTGGCTCCGATCAACAATACTAAGCGTTAAAATTCAGGCTGAGCGCAACGTCATAAAGCAGGCTTTGCTAATCAAAAATGATGAAAAAGTGACAAACACCGCCAACGACACTTTCCAAACATTGTCTGAAAACAGAAACGAATACGAAACCATGGGACTCATAGCTCCCGATGGAATGGTTTTAGCCAGTAACGATAAATCCCTTGTAGGAAAACAAAACCTTTCCGAAAGAGCATATTTCAAAAGCTCTATGGATGGAAAATCGGCGATATCGGACGTGCTCATAAGCAAAGCAACCGGAAATCCCATTTTTGTGGTTTCGGAACCGGTAAAAATAGAGAACAAAGTTGCTGGCGTGGTGTTTTTTGCAATCAATTTGGAAAAGTTCTACCAGGAAAACCTTTCCACAGTAAAACCCCTTGGAACAGGATACTCCTACCTTGTTGACCGCAATTGTATTGTTATTGCTCACCCCGACAAAGCAAACATTGGCAAAACAAATATTTGCGATTTAGGCTTTGGGAACGAAATGAAAGTCAAAAAAAATGGCTACATCCATTACGAATTCAAAGGAGTGGCAAAAACAGCAGGTTTTTCAACCGACGAGCAATCGGGTTGGATGATTGGACTCACACTCAACGACAGCGACTTTTCGGCAACTATCGCACCCGTCCGCAACACAAGCCTCGTTTTAGGATTCATATTCATACTTTTAGGAATGATCAGCGCAAAAATCATTGCCGACACTGTGTATAAGCAGTTTGGAGCAGATCCCGAAGAAATTGTTCGGGTGGTGAACGAAATTGCCGCGGGCAACCTGAATACCCAACTCTCCGAAGCCCACCGAAGCGGCGTTTACGAAAAAATGCGCCAAATGCTGCTCGCTCTTAAAGCAAAACAACAATTTGCCCATGAGGTTTCAGAGGGGAATTTGAGAGCGTCTCTCATAATATCGTCCGAACAAGATGATCTTGGAAAAGCGTTGAATCAAATGAAAGATGAATTATTGAAAATTGTAACAAAGATTCTAACAGCGGCCGAGCAAATTGCAGTAGGCGCAAACGAGGTCAGTTCCGCCAGCATACTTGTTTCACAAGGCGCAACCAGTCAGGCCGCCTCGCAAGAAGAAATTTCAAGCTCCCTGAGCCAAGTTGCGTCGCAGGTTCAAAATACTGCACAGCACGCCACAGACGCAGCGACTATAGCCAATAAATCGCGAACCTTTGCCGAAGAGGGGCAGGTGCAGATTGAAACCACGGTTGCTGCCATGACCGGCATTAACAATGCCAGTCAACAAATTTCAAAAATAATAAAAGTTATTGATGACATTGCCTTTCAAACAAATTTGCTAGCACTTAATGCTGCAGTGGAAGCGGCGCGCGCAGGAAAACACGGAAAAGGCTTCGCAGTGGTAGCAGAAGAAGTTCGCAGCCTTGCATCACGATCGGCAAAGGCCGCTCGCGAAACAGCGGAACTTATAGAATCTTCGGCATCAAAAGTGGAAAATGGCCTGGAAGACGCTTCAAAGACAGCAGCAACCTTTAAAGAAATTGTGATTGGCGCGGTACAGGCTGCAGAACTCATCCAACGGATATCCGCTGCAAGCTCAGAGCAGGCTGCATCTATTCAGGAAGTGAACATAGGAATGAATCAAATTAGCAATGTCACCCAACAAACCACTGCCAGCGTGGAAAAAACCGCAGCGGCAGCC